>NZHF01000031.1 GCA_002691305.1 Gammaproteobacteria bacterium
AAAACTGAACAATAGTACTGACATGAGAATGATTTTCTTCATACTCATTAACTATACCAAACTAGCTATTTCGGTAACAACTATTGCTAGGCCCACGACACTGGAGTACCAGGCATATACAGTTACCAGCTGCACATCCTTGGCCATTTTTTTTGTAAGAAGTAAGTGGATCAGNACAGAGACCAAATAACTACCGCCTATAACTCCTGCTGACTGAATAATAATACTACTGGCAGTTAAGTTATCGGGTGACAAATANAATAGGACACCACAAATGAGTACAAATGTTCCGCCGACTGCATTGATTTTATCTAAACGCATTTGATAAATATTTCTTCCAATTTGATCAAAAAATAACTATTTCATATTTTATAATGAAAACAAAATAAGTTATCTAAAAGAAAGGATCATATGAAAATTAAGTTTCTATTGTTAATTCTATTATTTTCTAACTCAGCATTTTCAAATTATAAGTTCGAGACAGTTCTTGATGATCTAGATGATGCTTGGAGTTTCGTATTTTTAAGTGAAGATAGAGTTTTATTCACTGAGATGTCTGGTAAGTTGAAAATTGCCTCTTTATCAAATAAATTCATTAATGAAATTGATGATACTCCCCTTGTCCAATACAGCGGTCAAGGAGGGTTATCAGATTTAGCACTAGATCCTGATTTTGAATCTAATAATACGATTTACTTGAGCTATTCAGCCAAAGATCAAAATAAAAGCACAACCTTGTTCTTAATATCTGCTGAGCTTAATGGAAATTCTCTAGAGAACAGTAAAGTTATTTTTCAAGCCAAGGCACCCAGGAGATCCCCAATGCATCTTGGAGCAAAAATTGCCTTTCTAAATGACGGTACTCTTTTGCTGACAAGTGGTGATGGCTTTGATCATAGGGAAAAAGCTCAGACTTTAGACAATCATTTTGGGAAGATCATAAGAATAAACAAAGACGGATCCATTCCAAAGGATAATCCGTTTCTNGATGTTAAAGGCGCTCTTCCTGAAATCTACACTTATGGTCATAGAAACATGCAGGGACTTTTGGTTACAAAATCCGGAGAGGTATATGAGCATGAACATGGCCCAAGGGGTGGAGATGAGATGAATCGNATTGAGCCATCATTGAATTACGGTTGGCCNGCAATAACTTATGGCATTGATTATTCAGGAGCCGTNATCAGCCCTTTCACAGAAAAAGAAGGCATGGAGCAACCGCTTGTATATTGGGTNCCATCAATTGCTCCCTCAGATATGATTTATTATGAAGATGATGCATATCCCGAGCTAGAGAATAGTTTCTTAGTATCTGCACTGGTCTCGAAGGATGTCAAAAAAGTGACTTTTGCAAATGGCACGGATACTCAAGAAAGTTTATTTTCTGAGGTCAATGAAAGACTGAGAAATATTGGAGCCTCACCAAATGGAATACTGTATTTACTGACAGACGGTCCAAAAAGTCAATTAATCAAAGTTCTCCCTAAAGAATAATGAAAATAGCAAAATATCCATTTGCGATTTTCTCTGCAGCTTTGTTTGCCGTAATGTTGATGACGCCGATTTCATCAATATCAAAATTAATTTGGCTAGCTTCAGTCGACATGCCTGTGGGGCTGATTTCTTCATTAGAAGTGATTTTATTTGACTTTCAAAGACTGGGGACGGGTCTATTTNTGATCCTGGTACTTGGGTTTACAATAGCCTTCTCCACCGCTGGTTTAATTTCTAAATTTAGTCCATTAGGCGGTAAATATTTATATGCCATAGCAGGCGGAGCTGCCATTTCAATGGCCTTATTTTTAATGGTCGAGTTGATATTCCAATCAGAATTATTGGCAGGAAATAAGACCGTCTTAGGAAAAATACTTCATTTTGGAGCAGGATTTTTTGGTGGATATTTCTTTCATCATTTAATCTCTTCTGAGAGAAGCTATACATTTATTATAAGATTCTTAGGCATTTTTTATGCCTATTGGCTCTTTGGCTTAGTGCTCGAGTGGGTTTTTACACCGGTCAATGCTTCGGCTAATTTCGGATTTGTATTCAATGAACTAGCAAGCGATGCACAAAATGCACTTTTGAGAGACTTTACGTCCTTTTTTATGGCTACTTTTTTATTTGCGGTATTGGGTTCCATCACTTTAAACCCGGTGTGGTTTTTCTCAGCAGGAATAGTTTATTTTGGAGCAGGAATCTTCAACTTAATGGCTATTTATGCTCATGGAACAGAATTCAATCAGATATTTATTTTCGAATTTATCTTGGGTGCTTGGCCTTCTGCTCTAGGGCTGACCATTCTTCTTAAGGAAAAAAGGCAGCATAAGGATGCAAAGAGCCTAAACGAATGATCGAGGTTCTCTCGAAAATATCTCCTCAATCATGGGTATAAAATGGTTTAGAGGTTTTTCCTCATAATCCGGATCAAATGATTTCTGATCCCATTTTGCACAAAAATCGATGCAGTCTTGATAATAAGGATGGTCTTTGTGTTGGTCCCTTAGGTTTCTGTCTTCATCGTAGTGATGCATCCAGTAGTAACCTTGAAATAATCCATGATTGAGAACTATCCAATAATTCTTCTCACTGATGTAAGGCCTTAAAATTGCTGCGGAAGCCTGNGAGTGATTAACTGGAGATAGAACATCACCTATATCNTGCANAAGNGCGCACACAATTGTTTCGGTATCGGCTCCATCATTTTCTGCTCGTGTTGCAGTTTGAAGGCAATGCTGAAGCCTGCTGATCTGATAAGGAGAGTCTCCATCCATCATTTTAAGCCATTCAATGACTCTCTTTGCCANGCTCCTTTCATTCTCNGNATCATGAATCGCTATGAGATCATAATCATCCCTNGTTCCATGATCCATTGATGTAAATTTAACTTTTTTAGACAACTNGATTAATTCCTTAAATTATTCANAAGCACTAGATTATTTTCTACATTATCCATTTCAAAGTATGCGTCTTGAAGATGACGTTTTCCATTTGGCTTAAATTCTTCTCTGCCATGAAGTATCCGATGAGCAGAAACAAGAAGGATGTGCCCTGCTTCAAGTCGAAATTTTGACTTATATTTTTCACTATTAACTCTGTTGCAAAGCTCATGGTAAGCCTCATAAAACAAACCCACATGTTTCTTTTGAGGATCAATCATCTGCATCAATTGATTGGAGTACCTGAATCCAATGATTTCATCTTTAGCATTTAATCTAACCATTGGTTCATCAGCATAGGTTTCATTTTCCTCATCAAACTCTCTAAATGGCACTGAAAAAGAGGACAAAATATCAAAATAATTAGGGCGATCGTCTCTTAAGTCTTTAAGCACTGCATAACCATCAACTATTATTGATCTCCCTCCTTCGCAGTCGTTTACTAGCATATGCAAAGCCTGCACACTCGGTGGCCAAGTATAGCTGGCAAAATCATTGTGAGGAGGAAGCTCAAGTGAGGTGTGCGCAATGTTGTATACATGTCCATCAACAGATACATTGTGTATACGCTCAAACAGTACCTCTCTGATAGGGCCCAATCTCGGAGCAAGCTCTTCTAATGAATTTGAAACACTTGGAGACTCTTTAATGACAATTGCGCCTTTGGTAATAAAATTAGAAATGGCATCTACAGCGGTGTCATTTTTATGGAGAAAGTCGTCCCAGCCATAATAATTTGGAATGAAATCATTGGTCCAAAGATCTTTTTCAGGCTTTCTCGGCATTGCAAGTGACTTTATATCATCAAAGCTTATAGATGTTTCGTGATCATCGGGCCAGACTATTTGAATATTTCTTTCGCTCAATCTTACATTTTTGGGTTTTATATCCATCGGTACAGAATGAAGCATAAACCTCTTTTCTTGTGTTTCTTGAACTCTGCATTCATTGCAAGAGCAGTTATCTCGAATCCACAGAAATGGTAGGTCGCACTCTAATTCTTTATTATCTATAATCTTTAATGAGGTCTCATTGAGTTCATAATCCATTTTTNCCCTCCCGCCATTAATTTATAATATAAAGAATGAATCAAGAAAGTTTAAAAAATAATCAAATTAATGCAAATATGCGTAAAGTTGCCCTTACCGCTCTAGCAGGCACGAGCATAGAATGGTATGACTTCTTTCTTTACGGGGCTGCCGCTGCTCTTATTTTTCCAGCAGCTTTCTTTTCTGAAAACATCCCNCCAGCNACAGCTCTGATACTATCATTATTAACNTTTGCAGCNGGTTTTATAGCAAGACCAATTGGTGGAATTATTTTTGGACATTTTGGGGACAAAATTGGACGAAAAAAAACGCTTATCAGCGCACTGATGTTAATGGGGATCTCCTCGACATTAATAGGCCTTTTACCGACTTATGCAATGATTGGTGTTGCGGCACCCATCCTTCTTACTCTATTGAGGTTCGCACAAGGATTAGCGATTGGAGGTCAATGGGGCGGCGCCATGCTTTTAGTTACTGAAAGCGCTCCATCGAATAAAAGGGGTTATTACGGAGCTTTTGCTCAAGCCGGTGCCCCAATTGGAGTGATATTAGCCAACTTAGCTCTGATCATTACCAGTGCTTTAGTATCGGAGGAATTTTTTAATACTTGGGGCTGGCGAATTCCTTTTCTTGCTAGCGCTCTTCTGATTGTTATCAGTATGTATATTCAACTCAATCTTGAAGACACCGAGGCGTTTAAGGAATTGGCGGCTCATAGGAATGAGCAAGAAAAAGATGAACAAACGGTTATTGAGAAATCACCCGTCATTGAGGCAATAAGAAAATACCCTAAAAGGATTGTTTTGGCTGCAGGAGCTTTCCTAAACATTCAGGTTACTTTTTATATCCTAATAGCATTTTTGCTGGCCTATGGAGTCCAAAGTGCAAACATGGAAAGGGATGACATGCTCACTGCAGTTTTAATTGCTTCAGGAATAATGGTCCCCGTTCAGTTTTTATTCTCTTCCTATTCGGATAGACACGGGAGAAGAGGCATCTTCATGCTCGGTGCCGTTTTATCGGGTCTATGGGCCTTTGCTGTCTTTCCATTGGTTGATACTGGAAATTTCTGGTTAATAGTTTTAGCCGTTTCTGGTGGTTTGGTCTTTCTAGCAATGATGTATGGGCCTCAGGCAGCTTTCTTCACTGAACTGTTTAGTACAGAAGTAAGGTATTCAGGAGCAACTTTGGGTTATCAGTTTGGTGCCATTCTTGGTGGAGCTTTTGCGCCCACGATTGCGGTTAAATTATGGACGGAATTAGACATTTTTTTCGTTTCGGTTTACATGGCATTTTCAGCATTGCTTACTTTGCTCTCAGTGATGGCATTAACAGAAACCTACNGGTCNGACTTAAANAANACCGAATAAAACAAATCTCTATCTGAATNATCTACTGAATTTGCAGTTTTTTTCTAAGGCTCTTAATGCTGTCTGATTGNTGCACTATTTTTGTTTTGAAAAATAATTCATGATTTCTTTCCAGTGAATCGAGATTGTATAGATAATTGACCATGATGCCCTTTGACTGATGGATTCCCTTTAAGGATAAATCAGCATCTAAATTAACCCTTTCCAAGGTAGCCCCATTGCCCAGATGAAATCTNGCGACNGGATCATTGGGGAACTCATCCTCTCTATCTGAGTCTGAAAGATAAATTATTGCNTGCTTAAGAAGCCTATCTCCATCGATNTCCTCNTCCATGGATTTTTCTTTGAGCCATTTTGATAAATTAGGGACTGGCGAGATTGTCACAAATTTCTNNAGCGCCTCATTATTTCTTTTGAGTTTATGGGCTACTTCTTTAATTAAAAAGTTACCAAATGAAATGCCTGAGAGTCCATCCTGACAACTTGAGATGGAATAAAAAACCGCCGTATTGATGTCTGCATGAGGTGTAATGTTTCTATCAATCCTGATCACTTCACCAATAGTCTTTGGAGTGTTATCGGTCAATGCCACTTCAACAAAAATCAGTGGCTCATTGGGTATCAGCGGATGAAAGAAGGCGAAGCATCTTCGATCTTCTGGCTCNAACCTGGCTCTGAGATCACTCCATGAATTGATTTCATGAACAGCCTCGTAAGCGATGATCTTTTCCAAGATACTGGCAGGAGTGGACCAATCTATTCTTTTTAGAACTAAAAAAGAAGGATTGAACCAATGTTTAAATAAATCTAAAAGGGCAATGTCAAAAAATGCCAATTTCGGATTGCCTTTTTCAAGAGACCTGATTCTCTCTCTGAGCTTAACCAATCTAACAGTGCCTTCAGACACTGTGTTTAATCTTCTAAAAAGTTCAACCCATTGAGGTTCTGACGANTGAGAGATGGCCTCTAAATTTTTTTGAGTTTTATTTCTTGAATATTCTTTAGACGCATTTGATAAGGAATGAGGATCTATGTCGTATTTTTCTAAGACAGAATCAAAGAAATCGATGAATTGCNTATCACCAAGATCATCTATTAGNCTGAAAAGATGTTCTGCAAATACCAAAGAAGACGCTTCTCCNCTTTTTGACATGACTGACTCTAAAGCCTTNTTGATATCCTCATGAAGATGACCAAAATCNTTTGATCGAGCATAGCGACCTCTGAGCGATCCGCTCTTTATGGATGAAATTAGATTCTGAAATAGGCTCATATAAGGTCAGGAGTATACTAGCATTCAATGATATTTACAGGTACCTCTAATACATTTGTTGCCAATCCGCCTCGAGATGTTTCTTTGTACCTAAGATGCATGTCTTCTCCAGTCTTTCGCATTGTCCGTATTACCCTGTCTAACGAAACAAAGTGAGTTCCGTCTCCTTGGAGTGCCATGCGAGCAGCATGAATTGCTTTGACTGATGCTGAAGCATTGCGTTCTATACAGGGTATTTGCACTAAACCGCCTATCGGGTCACAAGTCAGTCCTAAATTATGCTCCATTGCAATTTCAGCTGCATTTTCGACTTGTGTTGGCGTTCCGCCGAGAACTTCAGCCAGTGCTCCTGCTGCCATTGAGCAGGCTGATCCCACTTCTCCTTGGCAACCAACCTCGGCACCACTGATTGATGCATTCTTTTTATAAAGAATACCGATNGCAGCAGCNGTCAATAAAAATCTGACCGCTCCATCATCATCGGCATTTGGTATAAAGCGCATGTAATAATGCAACACAGCTGGGATTATGCCTGCTGCACCATTGGTAGGAGCAGTAACCACTCTTCCGCCTGCTGCGTTCTCTTCATTGGTTGCCAAAGCATAAAGCGTCACCCAATCAAGTATTGTCAATGGATCATCGGATTCTTTTTTTGATTTTTTTATTAATTGTTGATGCAGCTTATGAGATCTTCTCTGAACATTCAGTCCACCGGGTAAAATGCCTTCATTATTGATGCCGTTGTCAACGACTTCTTCCATCACTGACCATAAATGCAGCAATCCCTCGCGAGTTTTATTTTCTGGTCGCCANGCACTCTCATTCTCNATCATTACATCCGATATNTTGAGNGATTCCTTTTTGCAGTATTCTAAAAGTTCAGCGGCTGAATCNTAGGGATACCTGATGGGTGTATCNTCTTCAGCAATNTAATCCCCGCTCTCATTAGTATCATCCACTACAAAACCTCCCCCTACAGAGTAGTAGGTTTTTTCGGCCAATTTATTGCCATCATCATCAAAGGCATAAAATATCATTCCATTGGGATGAAAAGGCAGTGACTTTCGACGAAAAAGCTTTAGGTCTGACTCGCGATCATAGCCGATCATTTTTTTTCCAAGTAAATTGATTTTTCCCTCATTGTGAATGTTTTCAATTCGTTGAGAGATGAGATTTGCATCTACCTGATCGGGCAGTTCTCCCTCTAATCCCAAGATGATGGCCTTAGGCGTGCCATGAGCTCTCCCTGTGGCGCCAAGTGAGCCATACATCTCTGATCGAATTCGAGTCACTTTTTCTAATTGATTCGATTCTTCTATGCCGAGTGCAAATTTTCTTGCCGCAATCATGGGGCCAACGGTATGCGAACTGGATGGTCCTATACCAATTTTAAAAAGATCAAAAACGCTAATTGCCATAATGTCTCATAATATTGATCATGGTTTGGACCTTGCTGTCATCGTTTCGATTCAATGAGCTCAACATCTTCAGGCTTTACAAGCTCATGCCCAAGCCCATTCAATAAAGGTTTAAGGTTTTGTGCGTATGGTTTCCATCTATCCATTCCAGACTTATTGATTGGCTTTCTGACTTGTTCTGAGCTTGCAGTTCTGACAGATCTATCGGTTTCATAGAAAGTGATGCATGCATCCTCAAAAGGCAGATCAAGAAATTGAAGCATTCTTGATACTTGACCCTCTAAGTCTTCAATTATGTCTTCGTTATTCACTCTCAAAATCTTATCTGGTAAAACATCGTCCCAATGATTCATCAGCTTAACATAACTCTTATAATAGCTGCCTGCTTCAGCTAAACCATAGGTAAATTCCTGACCTTGGGCAAATAATTGTTTGAACATACTGAAACAACAATCCAGTGGGTATCTTCTGGCATCTATGATTTTTGCATTTGGCATGATCAAATGAATCAATCCAATATGACGAAAATTATTGGGCATCTTATCGGTAAATCTTGGAGCGTCTTTCCTATGCATTCTGGTGTCATTTATAAATCTACTTCCCATTTCTATTCTTTGATCAAGCGATAGATTTTTCATGCTTTTTGGATAATTGCCCTCCTTGCCATATATATCATCGCCTCTGAGGCTTTGCGCCATAGAGAGAATGTTTGGCAACTCAAGCGTTCCGTCTACCATGGAATGAGAAGCCAATATCTGTTCGATTAAAGTTGACCCAGCCCTTGGTAAGCCTAGAATGAATATTGGA
The DNA here is from genome assembly GCA_002691305.1 of Gammaproteobacteria bacterium. Lineage (GTDB taxonomy): Bacteria > Pseudomonadota > Gammaproteobacteria > Steroidobacterales > UBA11654 > CACPJA01. The sequence continues at coordinate 8,854 of NZHF01000031.1, forward strand.
TCTTTTGTTTCATATCCTCCGTCGCCGTGAGTTTCAAAGAACGATTCATCGCATACATCAATCTGTGCCTGTAACTCTTTATCCATTCTTTCAATTGAATATTTACTTTGTTTATTCTTAATCTGATTTCCGGCATCGAGATGATAAAAAGCTTCATCATACTCATTAATTGCCTCACATCCTTGAGCCAATGCAAAGTGAAAATAGACTTTATCCCTCAATGTTAAATCAACTCTTTTGAGCTGTTCCCTCATATTGTTTAATTCATTCTTGGTNAAAGAATATGTTTTTAAATTAGCCAATGAGAAGAANGCTTCNCCATGATCTTGCTTCACGTTGTAAGCGGTCTGGTAACTTTTTATTGCCAGATCAGTCTGGCCNAATGTTTTTTGTGCATGGCCCTTGGATGTTAGGATGCTAAAGTTGTATGGGTTCTTANGAAGGATGTCATCAAATAGATCAATTGCTTCTTTGTGCTCTCCGTTCTGCATGATTTCACTTGCCTTCTGAGCCTGATATGAAAGGTTCGTTGGAAATTCCTCGCACAGAATATCTACTTGCTCCATGGTCTTTGAAAATTTTTGCTTTTTTCGAAGAATCATCGCATATTTCATGCGAAGCTCTCCGTCATTGGGNTTTAATTTAACCGCACTTTCAAGCAAAAATTCAGCATCATCAAAATATCCCAATCGATCAGCGATTTCAGATAANAGCGACATTGCAAACGTATTGGTTGGATGTTTTTTAAGAAATTCTCTGCACTTTTCCTCTGCTATGCCCAGNTTTCCTTCNTTCAGGATTTGGCTTATATAGAGNAAGATTCTTGGCATGGACTCCAAGGTATTCATCTGCATGTATGCATGGTCCGCAGCAGGNTGATTCTTATTCTTTTTAAAGTAATTATACAAGGCCTGCCAACATGACGATAAAGCTGGGTTTAATTCGCAAGCCTGTCGATAATGCCTAATCGCATCTTCTTCGTTACCATTATCCCTGCTTAGGTGTCCAAGTTCTTGATAAGCCCTCCCCATGTCGGGCGCATTCATCAATAAGGCTTCTATGTATTTTTTTGAGTCATCATAATTTTTTACATACCTCGAGCTAACTGCAGCCAAATAAAGGCTATCGATATGGTTTGGGTCTTTCTCAAGGTTTAATTTTAATAATCTAAGCGCTTCAACAAATCGAGTCTCCTTTATCGCTTCAGTCGCCTTTGATGTATCTAGTTGAGTATTTGACATTTATTGTATTAATAAAGAAATAATGATTCTTGTTATCCATTTAAAAAGGGAGCCTAAGCTCCCTTCTTAAATTTTAGCTTATGTTTTAAAACTAAAAGTTTCTTTTATACCTTATACCCATAGTCATAGGTCTTATGTAAGACACACGTTGTCTATCAAATACGAAGGTATTACTGATTTCAGCCCTTTCATCCGTGACATTATCGATGTAGAACTCAGCGGTGGTTTCACCATCGCTCATCCCGAAACGTACGTCCATATAGCTATACTGTTGTTGTATGGCTTTATTCGGTTCCATCACATCTGAAAAACTATCACCCGAATGAGTGAATTGAACTTGAGCATGTCCAGTGTATCCGTTTGACATTTCCCATTCCTGCCTCACTCTTAGATTAGCTTGGAAACCCGGGGCAAATGCCAATTCCTCTCCAACAATAACATCATTAGTAGGTACTAATTTCTTTGTTATTTCAGTATCTAAGACTGAGAAGGCACCTGAAACGGTCAATCCTTCTTTATCAGCGTAGTAAGTAAAGTCACCCTCTACTCCTGTGATTTCACCATCTGCTGCATTATCTGAGAAGAACAAGTTAACAATGCTTGGATCAAATATGGTTGTTTGAAGTCCTTCTACATCTACATAGAAAGCACTTCCATTAAACCTAAGTTGACCATCCATAAGAACGGTCTTCCAACCAAACTCATAGTTTGTAATTTCATCTGACTTGATCTCTGGAGGTACTGAATATATCACGTTACCATTTGCATCTGTTGCAGTTCTACCCACAGGTCTATTTAGAAGACCCGGCCTAAACCCTTCAGACCATGTTAGATAGTACATAACCTCGTCACTTGGATTCCAAGAATAGGTTATCTTCCCAATCACGCCATCAGTGCTGGCTGTATCTGGATATCCGTTTGCATTACCTGGAGCGTATTGAGCCGATAAGTTTGATCCAAATTGTTGAGTATCAGGGGCACCGAATCCATTATAAAACGATGAATTCGCACTTCCCTCAAAGTCAACCTCAATGTCATACCAGCGAGCACCTAGAGTAAGCTCTGAAGTATCACTCAATGCGATATTAAGCTCACCAAAGAAACCTTTTTGTTCATCGGTTCTCTTAATGTCGTTAAAGAAGATCACCGGCTCACAAAATGGTCCAGCTGAGAACCATCCAGGAGAAGCATTATTGATCGAACCGGATACAGATGTATCGGTCAGAGCATAGTTACATGCATAAGTAATGTCATTACCGACTGCACCTGGGTAAGTAAACAAGTTTAATTCCTTAAGCTCTGTATCACTCATAAACGCACCGGCTGTCAGTGACATCGTGTCGCTTATGTCTGCATTTATACGAATCTCATGACTCTTCACTTCAGTGTATGTGGTTGAATCAACAAGTAAGTTAGGAGCACCACAAGTCCCTGTAGGAACATTGCCCGGTGCAAACTTTGTATAAGTTACGTAATAATCACAGATGTAATAAGGTAGATACTGACCGACAAAAAGATAGTCGGTGTAATCAACCATCTGATCAGTTTCCCTATCAGTGTATGCTCCTGCATAAATCACTTCAAGATCACCAATCATGCCTTCAAGAGTTAGACTCATGTTGTCATATTCATCGTTTATTTCATTTGCAGTGTAAGTTTGAATTTCAAGATCTCCCAATGTTGGGTCTGCAAAGAAGACCCCATCGGCTTCGATTGTTTGATGTGCTAAGACTAAATTAGCGCTCCATTGATCACTGAGATCTTGTGCCAGAGAAGCCCTAAAGCCTTGATACTCAACTCCGTTTGCATCTTCCTCTTGTATTGCAACTGCTGGAATAAGCGTTGCACCAGATAGATCTGCTCCGGCTTGAAAACCAGCTCTAGATGAAGAAACAGGCAATCCGTTCTGTCTTACAGTACCGGCAGTTCTAAAACGAGCAGATTCGCTGGCATCGACTTTACCGGCAACTTGATCAATATAGCCACCCTTTTCATCTTTATAGGCAACGACTCTCAATGCAGTACTCTCTCCGAGAGGAATATTTGTCATTGCTTCAATCTTTGATCCCGTGTCGCCTTCTGGTGTAAATCTATATTCAAACTCAACGTTGCTCTCGCTGACACCCATTTTGGGTTTGTTTGTGATCATTCTGACAACGCCAGCTTGCGAACTTGCACCAAAGAGTGTTCCTTGTGGTCCAGATAGAACCTCAATACGAGCCATGTCTGCAGCATATACGTCTAAGTTTCTTCCTGGTTGTGCCAATGGTTGCTCATCCAAGTAAAAAGATACGTTGGGCGCTAAGCCAGCAACACCTGCAGTTGTAAGGTTAGGCGTGGTAGAAGCAAGGCCACGAATGTATATTGTGTTTTGACCAGGTCCTGAACCTCCAGCGGTAACTCCTGGCAANTCCAATAGGTAGTCTTCAAAGGTATTGATTCCTGAAGCTTCCAGCGATTCTTCTGTCAGTGTAGAAACTTGTAAAGGAACATCCTGAAGAGTCTCCTCTTTCTTTCTGGATGTAACAACAATTTCCTCAATTTGAGCACTGATATTGGAAGTGGCTANAACTGCACCTGCTGCGACTATAGCTGCAGCTGATTGAGCTTTATTAATATTTTGTTTCTTCTTTATAGCCTTTGTTCTTCTTAAGGCCTTAAGTTGCTTTCTTGTCATTCGGTAACCCCCCTTTGACGAAGTAAATAATAAAAATTATTGGNATATTTTAGTATATCTANCCAAAGANTTATAGAACTCATTCGAATTAGGCTTTAAAGTCCTTATATATATGGGTTTCAGCGTTATTCTTAAGGGTTTTTTTCGCCTCAGAATGGCTTAAAAACAATAATTACTTGACTGTCTTTGAAGATAATATAGATTGTCTNAAAAGCTATTTTTCTTCAAAAAATGTCACATAAAAGAATTCTGATCATTCATCATGCTTAAAAGCGTTGATTACAAAAGATTCTTTATTTCATTACTTCTTATCGCAACCTTTATAGGGATTACTCTGGTTAAACTGGATACTGCGAGTAATCTTTTCAATAGCACGCAATCCTTCATAGCCAATAACTTTGGATGGTTGATCGTTCTCTGCGCAAACGGATTTCTAATTTTTTGTATATGGATGGCGATCAGTCGATTTGGAAGCATTCGATTGGGTGGAGCCGATGCAAAACCTGAATTTAATTTTATAAATTGGATCGCAATGCTATTCAGTGCTGGACTGGGTATTGGAGTAATATTTTACTCCGTCGCNGAGCCCGTTTCCCATCTGAGCTCATTGTTGCTTTTNGAAGAAGGTGCTTCTTTCAATGAGAGGGCCACTCTATCAATGAATCTGACATTTTTGCATTGGGGCTTTCACGCCTGGGCTATATACGGTGTTGTGGGATTGTGTTTTGCATATTTTGCATTCAATCTAGGAAGACCTTTTAGAGTCAGCTCATTCTTTTTAGACATTGGACTNGAAAGNGCTTGGAGTCGAGTGATCNTTGATGTCTTTGCNATTCTTGCAACAGTCTTNGGNATTGCNACATCATTGGGCTTGGGNGCAACTCAGATAAGTACNGGNCTTGAGTACCTAGNAATAGCAAATTCGAGCCTCATGGGAACATTCTGGATTATTATCTTTATTACCTTATTGGGACTAATCAGTGTCGTTCTNGGGCTGAATGCTGGCATAAAAAGACTCTCGCAACTGAATATGATTTTATGCGGTTGTTTCTTAGTCGCAATATTTCTCCTCGGCCCTANTGGATATATTCTCGATGGATTTGTAGAAAATGTTGGATCTTACATCCAAAACTTTATNAGTCTTTCAACCAGTGTAAATGCCTACAATGATTCGGAGTGGCAAAATGGATGGACATTATTCTATTACTGCTGGTGGTTTGCATGGTCACCATTTGTGGGCCTTTTCATCGCAAGGATTTCTTATGGACGGACCATTAAAGAATTTATTCTTGGGGTTGTTTTACTGCCCTCACTGATTGTCTTCATATGGCTAAGCGTGTTCGGAAATGCAGCAATACATCAAGAATTTACAGCAACTGGATCGCTGGCGAATGCAATCAATGAAGATATCTCATCGTCGCTTTTCATTTTTTTAGAGCAGTATCCCGGTTCTACTCTTCTGATGGGCCTTTCTTTGATCAATATTCTTACTTTTTTTGTGACTTCCTCTGACTCGGGCGCACTGGTCAGCGCCATGATGACTAGCTCAAATCAAGGTGATTCTGTGCAACGAGATCCTGCGATATTGACCAGAGTTGTATGGGCATTAACCCTTGGAATAATAGCGATCATTCTGTTGATGGGTGGAGGTTTATCTGCATTGCAAACATCGGTTATTGTCACCGGTCTTCCGTTTGCTTTGATCGCATTTATTGCTGCACGAAATTTGTATGAAAAATTAAAGATTGAATCCAGTTAAAAAAGATTGATTCCAATAAAATTTAGTGGTGAGATGAGCATATTATGAGTATGCAATCCATTAGGTTTCCTTTACATGGCCTCTAAATTTCCAACAGAAGCAGAAGTTGTTATCGTTGGTGTTGGCGGTATTGTTGGATCGATGCTCGCATACTGGCTCACAGAGCTGGGTCAAAAAGATATTGTAGGTCTCGAAAAATCCAGCGTAATTCCATCAGACATAGCATCCACAGCACATGCTTCGGACTTTGTTTACAATACAACTCATGACAAACTTGGCAATTGGACGACTGCTTTCAGTCGAAAGTTTTATGAAGATAACGGCTTCTTTCTTAAAAAAGGAGGGCTGGAAATCTGTCGCAAAGACGACGATGTGCTTTGGGAAGAATTGAAACGAAAGGTAGCATCGGGCAAAGCCTTTGGAACCAATGTCAAACTGATTTCAGCCGCAGAAGCAAAAGAGAAGTTTCCTTTNCTGGATGAAGAATCAATACGTGGTGCAATGTGGGATCCAGANGCAGGCCTAGTNACGCCTCGNTCACAAGAGGTGGTTCGCTTTGCAATTGAAAGTGCAAAAGAAAAGGGTACGCTCAGTACNTACACNGATACGCCAGCGGTTGGTTTTGATATTGAAAACGGACGCATTACCGGTGTAAAAACAGATAAAGGAACAATNAAGACGGATAAAGTAGTAATTGCATCAGGTATCTGGGGGTCTTTGGTCGGNGAGATGGCTGGTGTTAAAGTCCCTCTCATGCCCGTTGAACATCCTCTATTATTTTTTGGTCCACTNCCTGAAGCGCAAGGAGCAGANGATTTTCTTGTTTATCCATTGATGCGAGACCAAGGCAATTCGGCTTATGTTAGAGATACGGGTAAGCTNCATGGTGGCATGCTGGAATGGGGNTTTTATGAAGACAAAAAACCTCGACTGGTTGANGCCGAGGANATTGGCAATCCTGAAAAGACCATGATGTCTGACTCAATGAGGTATCTGGATCTTGAAGAAATTGCTGAACCTCTTGAAAAAGCGTTTGAAACAACGCCCATTCTTACTGAATTAGGTTGGGATGAAAGAAGCTCTTTCAATGGGCTGCTTTCAGTGACGCCCGATGGTGGCTCTTTAATTGGTGAGAGTCCGGAAGTCAGAGGTTTTTGGTTATGTGAAGCGGTATGGGTAAAAGACGGTCCCGGCTGCGCTCGGCTATGTGCCGAATGGATGGCCACNGGTAAAACACAGATGGATATGCACTCCTTTGACATTGCAAGATTCTATCCTGCACAAAAAGAAAAAGCGTTTGTCAAAAATCGATCCTTTGAAAATGCGCAAACCATCTACACTCCACCCGTCCATCCAAAAGAGCCTTATATAAGCAGTAGAGAGTTATTCGTCAGTCCTTTTTATGCCAGAGAGAAAGAGCTGGGTGGCTATTTTGAAAATGAAGTTGGAGGCTGGGAACGTGCTTTTGCATATGAAAGCAACAGACAAAAACTNGATAATTATTTACAACAAGTCCCGGTTAGAGGAAACGAATGGGATCGGAGACATGTGCCTTATGAAATTGCTAATGCCGAGCATTTAGCCATGAGCGAATCCGCTGGGATGATCAATCTATCGCATTTTGCAATCGTCGANGTTGAGGGTCCCGATGCAGAACGAATGCTGGAACATCTTTCAGTGGCTAAGATTGGAGGCGATACTCCAGAAGATAAAATTATCTATACAAATTTCTTGGATGATGATGGCGGTGTCCATGCGGACCTGACCATCTCTCGTTTGAGCANTGATCGTTACCGGGTCGTCACTGGTGGTGCAGATGGCAATCAAGATTGGTTGACAATGCGTAATTATCGAGACGACATGGGACTGGAAGCAGAGATTAATATTCGGACTCATGATATGGCCACTTTGGGGCTATGGGGACCCACCGCGAAAGATGCCTTGGGGCATTTTATTGACCCCAATGAAATCAGCATTGAGAACTTTCCCTTTGTTGCAGCAAAACATCTCACGCTGAATTTATCCGGTGGAAAATCAATTGATGTTTGGGCTGCACGGATTTCCTATGTTGGAGAAAGCGGGTGGGAAATCTACTTAAACAATGACGANGAAGAAGGTCTTGCACTCTATGACTCTCTGCTTGANGTTGGAGTGGTGCCAGTGGGCATCGAAACTTATGCCAATAGTCGTCGTCTCGAAAAGAGTTTNAGGCTTCAAGGCGCAGATTTATTGAGNGAATACAATGCATGTGAATCGGCTGTTCAAAGACCGAAGGTCAAAGAAGCAGACTTTCATGGCAAAGACGCTCATCTTGCACATCGAGAAGAAGAGCCCAGTGCAATTTTATGCACCATGACACTGGACGAATTAGATGTTTCTGGCGAAGGTAATCGATATCCAGTTGGCATCTCACCCATCATAGACCCTGAAACGGGTGAGGTACCCATAGATAGNAAAGGTCGAAGGTCATACACTACAAGTATGTCCTACTGTCCATCGATTAAAAAACATGTCGTTATGGGTTATTTACCAAAAAATATTGCCGTGNAAGGCAAGAAGCTATCGCTTGAATACTTCAATGAGAATGGAGATGGTGTTTACCCCATGACCGTTCAAATCGTTGGCAAGGGCTCTCTCTATGATCCCAACAATGAAAGAGTCCGTTCATAACTCAATGAGAGTGAGGTAAGACATGCCAGAAAGAAAAAGACGAAGACAAGCCGGCGGACGAAGAGGAAAAATAGCAGCCAGAGAACAAGGCAAAGACAACTATCGCCCATATATTGAGCGTAAAATTCCATATTTTGAGATATTGGATGAGGAAGGCCTTGCAACAATCGAAAAAAATGCAGACATTCTTCTTGAGGAAATTGGAATCGAGTTTCGTGATTTCCCAAAAGCAATAGATCTATTTAAGAATGCGGGCGCAAACATCGATGGTGAACGCGTTCGATTTCCAAAAGGCTTTTGTCGAGAAATCATTCAGTCAAGTGCTCCGAGTGAATACATACAGCACGCAAGAAATCCAAAAAATAATGTAGTCATTGGTGGTAAAAATACAGTGCTTGTTCCGGCTTATGGGCCTCCCTTTGTAAGGGATCTAGATAAAGGCCGAAGATACGCAACACTTGAAGATTTTCAAAATTTCGTAAAATTGGCCTACATGAGTCCTAATCTTCACCATTCTGGTGGAACGATATGTGAGCCTGTTGATGTGCCTGTCAATAAACGTCACTTTGACATGATATACAGTCATATCAAATACAGTGATAAACCTTTCATGGGATCGGTCACTCAACCCGAAAGAGCTCAAGACACNNTGGCCATGGCAAAGCTCGTTTTTGGCGATGCTTTCGTCCAAGAAAATACTGTTTTAACCAGCTTAATCAATGCCAATTCACCGTTAACGTTTGATGGCACAATGCTTGGAGCTGCCACTGTTTATGCAGAAAATAATCAAGCGACAATAATATCGCCCTTTATTCTGGCTGGCGCAATGTCGCCNGTGACNATAGCAGGAACAGTTANACAGATNCTTGCTGAAGCACTCGCAGGGATGGCTTATATTCAATTGGTTAGGCCAGGAGCCCCCGTAATTTTTGGAACTTTTGCAAGTGCCGTTTCCATGCAAACGGGTGCTCCTACATTTGGTACACCAGAACCCAGNCATGTAATGACAATAGCCGGAGCNCTNGCCAGGCGCTTGGGCGTTCCATTNAGGAGTGGTGGTGGTTTGTGTGCATCAAAAATTCCNGATGCACAAGCGGCCTATGAATCAGCCAATACATTGCAAGCTTCTGCCTTAGCTGGAGTCAATTTTATGTTGCACACTGCTGGTTGGCTTGAGGGCGGTCTTTCGATGGGTTATGAAAAATTTGTAATGGATGCCGATCAAGCGGGAATGCTCGCAGTGNTGCTTAATGGCGTTGAATTATCTGAAAACTCTTTAGCCATGGATGCGTTTAGAGAAATTGGTCCGGGTGGCCATTTTCTTGGTGCGGCCCATACGCAAGCAAATTTTNAATCGGCTTTTTATCGGTCTGAAATTGCCGATAACAATAGCTTTGAGCAATGGGAAGAAGAAGGCAGCATGGATGCAGCAATGCGTGCAAATTTAAAATGGAAAAAAATGCTNAATGAATACGAAGCACCGGCATTGGATCCATCGATTGATGAAGCTTTACTTGAGTTTATAGCTAAGCGAAAATCTGAATTTGAAGACAGAGACTACTGATAGACCCATTGAGAATTTTAATTATTGAAACAATTGACCGAGATTAATTTATGAGCGACTCATACATAGAAAACGAAGAGGACATCATCTTAGAAGATCTCTCCGATGAAGAGCTCGTGGAGCAAATGCACGATGACTTATACGATGGCCTTAAGGAAGAAATAGAAGAAGGCACAAACATATTATTGTCTCGAAATTGGTCTCCAGAGAAGGTTTTAAACGAAGCGCTTGTGGCTGGAATGACCATTGTTGGGATCGATTTTCGCGATGGAATCCTGTTTGTTCCAGAGGTCTTGTTGGCTGCAAATGCCATGAAAGGTGGCATGGAAATTCTTAAGCCTCTGTTGGCAGAAACCGGTGCCAAGCCGGTTGGCTCTATGGTGATTGGTACAGTTAAAGGCGATATTCATGACATCGGGAAGAACCTTGTTGGCATGATGTGTGAGGGAGCGGGTTTTGAGGTGGTTGATATTGGTATAAATAATTCGGTTGAAGATTATTTTGCCGCACTAGAAAAACATAAACCTGACATATTGGGAATGTCTGCCCTTCTGACCACAACAATGCCTTATATGAAAGTGGTCATAGATGAAATGGTAAACAGGGGAATACGAGATGATTANATTGTTTTGGTCGGAGGCGCCCCATTGAATGAAGAGTTTGGAGAAGCTGTTGGGGCCGATCGTTACTGTAGAGACTCAGCTGAAGCTGCTGCTGTTGCAATGGCCATGGTGTCAGAGCGTCAGCAAAGTTCTGCTTAGTTTGAAATGATCAAAAACCGATTGCTGAAAAATCCGAATAACTATTAAGACATGACTCACATCAACAAAACATCAGAAACAGTTGCTAAGCGGATAAGAGAAGATCTTGAGAAGTCATATATGGAAATCATTCCTGTTCCAGGCATTGAAGATAGAGTAGGCCCTCTTCCCTCAGACATGTATTTAGCAGTGACCTGCTCACCGACAAAAGGAGTCGATGAAACCTTAGAACTCAGTGANAAACTCATTGCAANAGGATTTAAAGTTACGCCTCATATTGCATCNAAATGCGTCAGTGATGAAAAGCATCTTGAAANNATCATAAAAAANCTCGATGAACTAGGGATTGAGAGTATTTTTGTGCCTGGCGGGGATAGGCCTGAACCAATGGGCGATTTCAATAATGCCTTAGATCTTCTTAGAGCATTAAAAAAACTTGGGCATAACCTAAATAAAATCGGCATGGCCGCACATCCTGAAGGTCACCCAGATGTCAGCAATGAGGTCCTCATGGAAGCCCTTGAAGAGAAAAAAGACCTTGCAGATTTTATTGTCACTCAAATGTGCTTTGATGCAAAAATATTGAATGATTGGATGGTCGAAATTCACAAGAAAGGGATTGAACTTCCTGTTTGGGTTGGATTGCCTGGCGTAATTGAGAGAGGACGTCTCCTTAAAACTTCACTCAGGATAGGTGTTGGAGACTCCTTGAGATTCCTACGAAAGAAATCACAAGTTGCCACGGAATTAATGAAATCTAGTATTTATAATCCTGACGATCTACTAAAAGATATCACTGAGCAAAATGATATCAACCAAACCAATCTTGCTGGCTACCACATATATTGCTTCAATCAGATTGAAACGACCGAGAAATGGCGTTCGGATAGAATTTCTGCATTGATATAGATCCTCTAAGTGGCTTTGAAGATATTACTACCTCATATTTGAGCCAAGGCAAATCAGGCTTTATTTAAGCAGAGAATTCTAAGTCATAAAATACCCATATGTAACCTTTACTTCCCATCATAATGATGGTAAGTTTGCGTTACATTGAATTAATATAGGAGATAGAAATGGGAGAAAATGTGCATCAATTGGTGCCTGTTTTAGGAGTCCTTACAGGGATAATAATCCCTCTAGGCGTATTTGTTTGGCTGTATCTAACCGATAAGAATAAGAATGAAACCATACTTGAGATGGCGAAACAAATTGACGACCCGGAAGAAATTAAAGAATTAATCAGAACATTAAACTCTGGTGACAAACCACAAAAACCCATAGATTACAGAAGAACTGGTGTAGTGACTTTATTTGTCGGCATCGGTTTAATTCTTTTTGGTGTTTTCTTTCTTGGAGACATCTTAATCGGCGTTGGAGCCTTGGTTGTCGCTATTGGAGCCGGTCAAATAATTGCGGGTTACCTCTATCCTAGAGAAAGCGAGGAGATTACTGAGGCGGTCGAGGACTTTGAAAAGAGATAGAATTGGGCAAGAATCATAAAAAGCTGCTCAATAATCTTGAGGAACTGAGACGATCTGCTGGCCTGACACAACAGGAATTATCAGAGAGTGCAGAGGTGTCTAGAAAGAGCATCAATGCGATTGAGAACGGAATCTATGTACCCTCGACCGTTCTTGCTCTAAAGATTGCAAAAACACTTAAATGCAGCGTTGAGGATTTATTTAAACTTCCTTAATAAAGCCAATCAAAATTTCGGAAAGCTTCTGAGGTTTGGTCCATTGGTAAAAGTGACCTCCTCCGATGTGAGGTGCACTTCTGGCATTGGGTGCCATTTTCAATACATCCTTCTCAATGCCATTTGTCACGGGATCATTGCCAGCAAATACCGATAAGAATGGTTTTTTGGAAGTTGCAAAGAATTCTCTTGCTACTCTTTGGGCCTCCAAGGATGCATCGGGGACAATTGGAACTTGACTCGGCATTGCTCTCGGTCCCATTTTGTAAGAAGGGTCAGGAAATGGAGCATCGTATGCTTTTACCAAGTCTGAAGAAAATGGTGACAAATGATCCAGGCCTATTTGATGAAAGAAATATTCTGTTGATAAAGAAATCTTTGATCGTCTCTCCATTGAAAAAGAATTCAGGAGACCGATTGGCAAATTTTCTGTATCCCAACAAAACTTCTGCCAATACATGAACTTAAGTGCAGGATGGGTTTTCCATGTCCTCTCTTCCGATAAGCTTTTGCCATCCATCTGTCTGATTTGTTTCGCCATCCCCATCATGGTTAATTTTTCATCGCTTTCCTTAAAAGCTTTGATTTCATCAATGACTTCTTTGGGAACATTTGGATTATAAGGCAGGCCTGTGTTTCCAATAGAAATCTTAATGAATCGGTCTGGGTCTTGTGCAACCATTCTAAGACCGATGAGACCTCCCCAATCTTGACCAAAAAATGTAATTTCCGACAGATCATTCTCAATCAACCACTGGCCCATCCAATCGACTTGTCTCTGATAGCTGTAATCTTCTCTCGCGGCAGGCTTGTCAGACTTTCCATAGCCCGGCAAATCAGGCGCAATCACTCTTATTCCTGCAGCAGTTAAGAATGGAATCATTTTTGAATACANATAACTCCATACCGGCTGCCCATGCATGGCCAATAGAATTGGTCCATCTGTGGGGCCTTCATCAATATGATGAATGCGAAGTTCCGAGCCATCATGCGTGGTNATGTTTGTGTAATGGGGTTCAAAAGGATAACCCTTTATGTCTTCGAATCTTTCATCCGGTGTTCGGAGTATTTTCATCCCTTCTCTCTATGAATTTGCCTCAATTCTGCATAGGGNCTTCAAAGACGATACCAGCATTCTTCAATCTTGAAATCAAAGCTCCACCAAGACCTGTCGCACTCGTCAATATGCCNCCATAATCAGAGCCACCAGGCAGATCTTGTTCATTNTCAACCAGGCACAANGCCGATTCAGTAACCAATAATGATGTGATTTTATACCCAGGATCTCCCTTACCATGCATTTTAAAAACAGAAACGTCTCCATCCTCGGCTAAAGCTTTATAGGTTGCACTGAACCATCCATTTTCTCTGACCTCTTTGGAAGGACCTTCTCCAGGTTTTTTCATCAGTGGTCTCACAATTTTTCTAAGCGGTGTCATTAAGACAAGCCCAAAGATTGCTAAAAAGGCCAGTGCCATATAAGCGCCTGTCTTTTTCTTATGAAAGGTAAATTCCTGATATGTAAAGTCTCGCCCATAATCCTCTCCTTTCTGCTCATGCAACGCTGCACTTCTTCTGACAACCCTTGTATTGGCTGCTGCCATGATAAATGGCCCTGACCAACCATTGATTGCATTTTGTTCAAGTACACCTGTTTTATCTTTACTCAGTTTTTTCTGCTGATCAGAAACTGTGCCTTCGGGATTGAGCAAGAAGGGATCAAATATTGACTTGCCTAAATCAAGATCGGCAAGCGAAAACATCGTCTCCAAAGTTCCTCCAGATGCCTCTCCTTTCATGGTATGGAAGGCTTCAATCCTCTTGATGGGTTTATTCATTGATTGGACACAATGAAGACTACCTAAATCGGATGGAATCGAATCATATCCGCAAGATGGAATGATTCTAACCCCTTTTCTTGATGCCTCTTCATGATGCTTATCAATCAGTCCTTTGACCCAAAAATTCTCACCTGTGATGTCCACATAATGAGTATTATTTTTCACACAAGATGCAACCAATTTAGATCCGTATCGATGAAACGGTCCTGCGGTCGATAAGACAACTTTTGTTCTCTGAGTCAATCGATCCAGTGCATCTTCATCTTCTGAATCTGCAATTAGAATTTCCATATCGGGGCATAATTCATCGGCAACTTTTTTCAGTTTTTCTTGGTTTCTTCCTGCTATTGCCCACTTTGTGGATCTTTCTTGGGATGCAAGGTATTCCACACAAAGCTTTCCAGTAAATCCGGTTGCGCCGTAAACAATAATATCTAAATCTTTTTCCATAATTTTAACTCGATAATTAATTCATCAGCTTATCTTCTAAATAAGCAAGCTGTAAAGCCAAGAGAAAAGAAAACTGGTCTATGTTTGAAGTGCCAGCATGCCCTCCTTCTGTATTCTCATAATAAACAATGGCTGAACCCATATCAGTCATCTTCTTTGCCATTTTTCTTGCATGACCAGGATGAACACGATCATCTTTTGTAGAGGTATAAAAGAATACTTCAGGGTATTCAGTGCCTTCTTTTAAGTTCTGATAGGGCGAGTATTTTCTGATGAACTCCCACTCTTCAGGATTATCAGGATCACCATACTCGTCAACCCATGAAGCTCCAGCCAGTAATTTGTCATAGCGAAACATATCCAATAATGGAACGCCACAGATCACTGCATTGAATAAATCAGGCCTTTGGGTAAAAGTAGCACCAACCAACAATCCGCCATTTGATCTTCCCTCAATTCCGAGGTGATCTGGAGAAGTAATTCCCTTGTCGATCAAATCACTAGCGATAGCAATAAAATCATCATAAGCCCTCTGACGATTCTCTTTGAGGGCAGATTGATGCCATGCAGGTCCAAATTCACCCCCTCCTCGNATNTTTGACACAACATAAACNCCGCCTGAATCAAGCCAATATTCTGCAATTGAGCCGCCCAGATATGACGGTGCTTTTGAGATTTGAAAACCTCCATATCCATATAGAATNGTCGGATTCTTTCCATCTAGCTTTATGTCCTTCCTGGAAATGAGAAAGTATGGAATTGAAGTGCCATCGGCAGAAGAAACAAAATTTTGCTCTACTTTGTACTTTTCTGGATCAATGGAATTTTTTCTAGACTTAATTTTTTTGTAATCTGTGCCATTGGAAGCATGAAAAATACTTGAAGGCTGCAANAAATTCGAGACCGATATAAAAGAATTATCTGACCAAACATCTTGTCCATAAATATTCATGGTTGAGTTCTGAAATCCCTCAATATCCTTAGAAGCCCAATTATCATTATTTTTCATATATCTTGTGATTTTTCCATTGACGTTTTCAAGCATACTGACCATCAACTGATTCTTGCCAATGCTCACTCCAGATATAAAGCGTTTGCCATCAGGCTCAAAAATAATTGTGACGTCATTCTCATCGATGCTATTGGTTAAAACAGAATTNACAGGGATCTCCAACAGAGATCCGGACCTTAAGACCCCCCAGTCTTCCTGGATGGTTAAGATAAGCGAATCTCTAAAAAATCCATGGATATCAATCATTAGCGGAAGATCAACCTTTATGAGTCTNTCTCCATCAAAGAGATGCAANACCTTTGAAAAGAATGTTGGCCCCTCAATGATGCCGTAATACTTACCATCCGGTCTGATGCTGACAAAGGGGAAACTAAATATTTTTTCGTAGGACCCTGNNAAAAAGANCTTTGCTCCNTCTAGAGCCTCTCCCCGATTCCATANCTTAACCTGCATGGGGTAACCTGACTCATTCATCGNTCCTTCGCCAAAATCTGCNCCTATCAAAATCTGATTCTCGTTGACCCAAGATACATTTTGCTTTGATGGATACGTNTTAAANCCATCTTCTACA
This sequence comes from Gammaproteobacteria bacterium, assembly GCA_002691305.1. Taxonomy (GTDB): domain Bacteria; phylum Pseudomonadota; class Gammaproteobacteria; order Steroidobacterales; family UBA11654; genus CACPJA01. The sequence goes on from NZHF01000031.1 coordinate 25,099, forward strand.
AANTNTTTTTCCTCCAGATCAAACTCACGTATTGTGACTGCATCCGTCCCTCCATCGGAGAGTCTAATCAGGCAATGCTTATATTCTGGTGCAAGACAATCTGCTCCTCTATAGATCCAATTGATGCCCTCATCCTCTGCGAGTTGATCGATATCAAGGATATTTTCCCAAACGGGTTCATCTTCTAGATAAGANTCAAATGAAGTTTTCCTCCAAATGCCCCTGACATTTTCTGNATCTCTCCAAAAATTATACATCTCACCATTCTGATAGTAGGCGCTTGGTATTCTTTCTTCATCATTGAGCTCTGTCTTGATTTTCTGGTATTGCTCATTGAACTCATTTGATTGGGTGTAACGAGAGAATGTTTCTTGATTCTGTTCTTCAACCCATGCCAACGATGCCTTACCTTCAACCTCTTCGAGCCAAAGATAAGGATCTAGCTCAGATGAGCTTACATTCTGGGTCAAAGATCCAATGAACAAAAAAGATAGGCAAAATCGAACCGTCTTTAATCCCATTTTCTTTCTAGAGGTATCTTTTGAAAAATAAAATAACGGTTTGTTCATAAATGTCTCTGTTTTCTTTTTTTCTGAATCCATGCCCTTCATTTAATGCATTCATATACCATACAGTTTTTTCTTTCTCTTCAAGAGATTTCACAACTTGTTCTGACTCGGTGACCGGTACCCTCGGATCGTTCTCCCCCTGAACCACAAGTATCGGAACATTGATTTTCTCAATGTTATTGTTGGGACTGATGGACTCGAGAAATGCCCTCATTTCAGGATCCCTCTCATCACCGTACTCTACTCGTCTTAAGTCTCTTCTGTAATCCTCAGTATTTTCCAAGAATGTAACGAAGTTGGATATACCGACAATATCAACGGCGGCTTTTAGGCGATTAGAATAATGTGTTGCGCTCGCAAGCACCATGTAGCCTCCGTAAGAACCGCCAATGACTGCAACTCTTTCAGAATCAAGGCACGGTTCATCCTCTATCCAGTCGAGAAGTGCTCCAATATCTTTCACTGAATCTTCTCTCAGAAAACCATTGTCTAGACCCAAATAACTCTTCCCATAACCTTCACTCCCTCTGACATTTGGTGTGATCACCGCTGCGCCAAGACTCTTTGACCAAAGTTGAATCCTTTGGCTAAAGGAGGGTCTTGATTGGCTTTCTGGCCCCCCATGGATAGANACGATAACGGGTTGTGGCTCTGTACACTCTTTTGCATAAATAAAAGCCGGTATCATTTTCCCATCAAAGCTTTGATATGAGATGAGTTTCGGCTCGACAAATTCAGAAACATCCAATCCACCAATCTCAGAAACAGTCCATCGATTTAAACTGCCATAAAGCAAAGGATTATTNTTTAGATTCAGAACATAACTATCAGAAGGTGTTTGATAACTGTTAATGGTCAAACCCAATTTTGTACCGTCTTCACTGAACTCAATGCCGCCGATGAGGCCGATTGGTATGCTCTTAACCTTTCTGTATTTCTTTGACTCGGNATCCATGAGGTACAAAGAACCCATGCCGCCCTCATTGACTGTAAAAGCTACCCTTTTATAGTCAGTGGAAATGGCAAATCCGCCAATATCCCAGGGTATGTCCTTTGTAAGAATTGAGATCTTATTGGTTGCTAGATCTTTATGAGCCAGTTGATTGAATTCACCAAACTCATTGGTAAGAAAGAAGACCCCCTTCTGTGATCGATCAAAAGACAAGATTGCATTGTATGATTCGGTGCTATCTGATCCGAGAATCATTTCTTTCTTTTTTGATTCAATGTCCAATAAATAAGCTTTTGCATTCGTGATTGAGATGTAATTTTGAATCAAAATCTTTTTACCATCTTTTGACCAATCACTGGGACCCCACCAAGTTCCATCTGGAGACTCTAGAATCATCTCCGCTGAATCTATATTTTTTGAATCCATCATCCATACATCATTGGATTGTCCGTTGCGGCGTGTACTCTGATATGCAATTCGAGAACCATTTTTCTCCCACAATGGTCCGCCATTTCTTGATTGGCCATCGCTCAGCATTTGTGAAGAACCATTCTTTGGATCCAAGACAAAGATTTGGTTATTCTCAGAGCCTCCAGCATCCATCGTGAATGCTATCAACTGGCCACCGGGCTTTCTGGATATAGAACCGATTGGCTCTTCAAAGAAAGTGATTTGCTCTCTTGCTCCGCCTTTCTTTCTCACTTTATGCAATTGACTCACATTTCCAAAACGAGTTGTGATGAAGATCTCATTGCCTTCATTATTAAATCCNCTGAAAGGCGCTGATCGCACATTTTGATATTGCGTGAGATCANTCTTAATGCTTTCAGGGATTATTGGGATATTTTTAAGGATTAGATTGCCGTTGTTTTCGGTTCTTTCATTGGCAAAGGAAGCAGTTGCCGAAAAAACAAACATGCAAAACATCAAAAGAAAATGCTTTCTCATGCTGGAACACTCCATTTTAATAGTTATTTGGATGTAAGATTATACGTCTATGTTAGCTTTTATTTTAAGCTATATGGATCAATAAAGCTCAATTCTGGCTAGATCGATTTGAGCATCGTATTCTTTGCCAATTGCCACGACACCAATCGATCGGATGTTTGATGCATTAAATGATTTGGGTTGATAGAAGTTTGATTTATCAAAGCTATCCAATGGTAAATCAATGGTTTGCCATTCATCAGAAGCAAAAAATTGATAGGAGTAATACTGCCAAGGTGCGGGTGTTAGCCGTGTCCTGATATGGAGCTGATAGTTCTCATTATTTCCCCTCACTTTTATCCGAATACCTTCATATGCCTTCTTTGGAATGCCTGAAATACCGGTCGCGAATTGAATAAAGCCACCATTGTTCTCTTCGCTGACAAAACCAGTGAGCCGATAATAACTTTCATCTTTGCCTTCTCGGAATTCTAAGTTTCCCTTTGAGACTCCCCCCATAACGGTGTCTGTGAAATAAACCCAGTTACGTTCATTGGGGTTACTGAGGTCATCAATGATGTATGCGCCTGCCTGATCAGTCATAAGAATAATTATAGATACTAAAAAAAACTTTTTCATAGCCAATTTTTCGGTAAATCTTTCAGGATAGATTTTCAAACTATCTTCATTATTATGAATGATTAATGTGTTATAAAAAGGATATGAGAGCTTTGACTGCATATCGACTTTTTATTGTTACCTCAATTTTCTTCTTTTTTGAAGATGTGCATGCGGTTCCAGATGATTATGAAGCAGTCTATTCAGTAAAACTGATGCAAGCAGACGGAACACTAAGAGCAAAGCTTGAAAACAAAGAAGGCATCTATACATACAGTCTCAAAACTGAGCCTACGGGTTTTTGGAAACTCATTGCAAATGGTTCGATCAATGAGTCAAGTGCATTTAAATTGATCGATGAAAAAATAAGGCCAATTAATTACAAATTAATCGACACCATAAGACGCAATAAAAGAGAATCTTTGGTTGAATTTGATTGGAGCAAAAAAGAGATCAATGGTTTTTACAAGGATCGAGTCATTGATGTAAAACTGGAAGAGGATATTCTGACCAGGATACTCTTGCAAATTGAAATCATGCATCAAAAACAACGCAATAGACTGAAAGAATCATACTTAATTATCGATCGCGATGAAATAAAGGAAATCGATATCTCGACTTCAAACAGTGGAAAAAAGATTTCTGTTCCGTTCGGATCTTATGATGTCATTGAAGTCTCTCATCGATCCAAGGGATCCAACCGGATCAATATCTTCTGGCTGGCACCAGACTTGGATTTTATCCCTATTAGGCTCGAACAAACTGAAGACAATAAAGTGAACTTTGAAGCCAATCTGGTTCAATTAATCAGATAATCTTGTAAAACTTATTTTCCATATATATACTGACCGACCGATCGGTAAGTATGGATTATGGAAAGCACTGAAATCATATTAAATAAGGCAGAGAAATTGTTTGCTGACTCAGGTTTTGGGTCTGTTTCAATGACAAATATTGCCAATGCTTGCAACATGAGCAAGGCAAACTTATATCATCATTTTTCATCCAAAGAAGATCTCTACAGACAAATTCTCATCAGGGCTCAGAAAAATACTCAAAATATACTAGAAAAAACCAAAGAAATTACTGGGACAAACATTGAGAAGATTGAATTCTTTATCAACGAGCACTTAAACCAAATGCTCAAAGATCCCATGAAATATAAGTTATTGGCAAGAGAATTTTCAGATCTTGGCCTCTCTTCTCGTTCATTGACAAGCATTGGATTAATGGAACAGAATTTATCACAAATTGTTGCCCTGATTGATCAGGCAAAAAGAAAGAAAGAAATCATTGAAACAACCGATAGTCATCTGCTTGCTTATCAATTACTCTCACCAAACTTAACTTATATCACCCATCAGGATTTATTTGATTCTGTCTTTGAGGGACTTGGACCGTCCTCAAATAAAGACTTTTCAAAGACACTGACCACTAATCTACTCAATGGAGTCAAAAGAAATGACTAGATTACAAAGAAACATCATTGCGATGATCTTGCCCTTGTCTTTCTGGACAATGAATATAAATTCACAGATTGCTGTTAGCACTACCTTTCCAAGCACCCAGGAAATGAAAGAGGAAGAAAATCTCATGGGTCTTATCTATAGCAAATCCTCTCCTAGTTTGGCGGTTGAAGTTTCGGGACGCGTCGTTGAGATCATTGCCGATGTCGGTGATGAAGTTAAAGCTGGTGATGTCTTGGCTAGAATTGATGCAGAAAAATACAATCTGCAATACTCCCAAGCCAAAGCAGAAATTGCCAGACTCTCAGCTTTGCTTGTGAATCAAGAATTGGATCTTCGACGAGCAGAGAAACTATTTAAAGATAATCTTGTTTCTGAAGAAATGATGGATCGAACAGAAGCAGAGTTCAATGCATTAAAAGAACAAATGAATGCTGCAGATGCACAACTAAAAAATGCAAAAAGACTCATTGAGGAAACCAATATAAAAGCGCCTATCGAATCTGAGGTTGCAACTAAATTTATAGATGCTGGTGATTACGTTCAGCCTGGAATGGTGGTCTATGAACTCGTTGACACAAAAAACTTGAAAGTCGATTTATCTTTTCCTGAATATTTGAGCTCTAAATTAAAAAAAGGACTCGAGGTTCGCATCACTTCACCAACGAATCCGGATGAAACGGTGATATCGAACATCAAAGAAATTAAGCCAAATATAAATGCTCGAAATAAATCCTTAACAACCATTATCGATTTTGAAAATCCAGGCACCTGGTTGCCGGGAGCAAGCTCAAGAGCCACAGTTGTCTTTTCTAAATTCGAAAACGCAATTGTTATTCCTCAAATGTGCGTTGTAAGGAGATCAATTGGAGAGGTTGTATATCTTGTGAGTGGCAATTCTGTCAAAGAAATTCCCGTTAGAACTGGGCTAAAAAAAGAAGGCTATATTCAGATATTAGAAGGAATCACTCTTGATGATGAGATTGTCAAAGATGGTGCCGGCTTCCTAACCAATGATTCACAAATTGAGATTGTAAACTGAGATGAGCTTACCTGAAGTATCCGTTAGGCGCTTTGTTTTTGCGGTAATGATCAACTTGATCATTGTTTTGTTTGGCTTAATCTCGGTCAATCGAATATCGATAGACCGCTCACCAGACATAGACTTTTCACTGATTTCAGTTACAACCATTTTACCCGGCGCTAATCCAGATGTGGTAGATTCAAGTGTCACCAATATCATTGAAGGTGCNGTAAACAGTATTCCTGGAATTGATGATGTTCGTTCCAGATCAGCACCCGGTGTATCGAATGTGTTCATACAATTTCTCTTAGAAAAAGATCTTGATATTGCCTTTAATGAGGTTCAGTCAAAGGTTGGACAAATCAACTCCGAATTACCCGATGAAGCCAAGACACCTATCATCAGTAAAATTGAAACAGGTGAAATACCTATTATTTGGCTGGCGCTGAGAGGAAATAGGACGCTTCAAGATTTGAGTGTCTATGCAAAAAATGTCGTCAAAAGGAAGCTTGAAACCATTGACGGTGTGGGAAGTGTGGTCATTGGGGGNGAACAAGAACGAAACATACGAGTCAATCTNGATTTTGATCGAATGAGTGCATTTGGGCTCACAGTTCAAGACATCGTAATGGCTTTCAGAAATGAGCACATAAAGCTACCTGGGGGTTTCTTAATAGACAACAGGAAAGAGGATCTATTGAAGCTTGACCTTGAATCACACAATGTTGAGGAGATTGAAGACATCATCATCACTTACGATCAAAATCGTGCAATCAAAGTAAAAGACATTGCTGNAGTCAAAGANGATGTGAAAGATTTGCGGAGCTTGGGGCGATTCAATGGTGANCCATCAATTGGCATNGGTGTCACTAAGATTAGAGGTGAAAACACAGTTGAAATCATTGAGAAGGTAAAAGCCAAAATTCAATCAGACATTGAGCCTACCTTGCCGGCAGGAATGACGCTCGATATTGGAACAGACGACAGCAGTTACATTTATGAGTTAATCAGTGGTCTCGGTCAGAATATATTCTTTGGATTTATTGTTGCATCACTCATTGTTCTTGTTTTTTTAAGAAGCTATTCAAGCATGGCGATTGTCAGCATCACGATACCGGTCTCACTATTTGGCGCAGTATTCATAATGTACGCGTTTGGACTGACCTTAAACACCATGACGATGCTTGCTCTCCTTTTGCTGATTGGTATTGTTGTCGATGATGCGATTGTTGTTCTTGAGAATGCCCAAAGGAATCTAAATGAAGATACCCCTGAAGATCGAATAAGAGCCAGCATCATTGGTGCCAATGAAGTCTTTTTACCCATAGTTTCATCCACACTGGTGCTTGTTGCCTTATTTACAGTGGTATTTTTTATGGAGGGGATTGCCGCACGATTCTTTAGATCATTCGGAATTGTGGTCTCAACTGGAGTCTTGGTTTCAACTTTTGTTGCCTTGACACTCACTCCCACTCTTGCATCAAAATTCCTCAAAACAAAAAGGGAATCAAACCGATTTTTTGATGGTTTCAATCAAAGGTTTACTCTGATTGAAAACCATTATCGTGAATTAATTAAGTGGTCTCTGAATCATAAAAAAAGGGTTTTGTCATATGCAGGTTTATTCGTTGCATTATCCTTTGTGGGCTTCACTCAATTAAGTGGCGGATTCTTTCCTGAAGAAGATGAAGGTCAATTTACCATCACAGTAAAAACACCTGTTGGAACGGGCATTGAATACACCAATGATCGACTGTCAGTGGTTGAAGGCCTATTAGAGAAATATGAAGACATCGAATCTTATTTCACCATTATGGGCTCTGGCATTGAAAGTCAGGCTGTGAACATCGGGGTCATCTATGTCAGGCTTAAGCCCAGTAATATACGTGAATACAAACAATATGAAATCATTCCGATTCTAAGAGAAAGGTTGAATAAAATTCCTGGCATTAAAGCGTTTCCAGCTCCAATGTCATTTGCCTCTGGGACCAGGGGTGAAGCAATGCAATTCACTGTTTCAGGCCCGGACCTTAATATCTTGAATAAATCCATCAATGTCTTTCTCAACAAACTTGCTGAAACACCAGAACTGGGAGATGTCGACTCAAGCATAGAGCTAAACCTGCCTCAGGTGAGCTTGGAGATAAACAGAGAGCTTGCCTCAGAAATGGGTCTATCAACGAGGCTGATTGCAGAGGCAGCGAACATCTTTGCTGGCGGTATTGATGTAGCGCGTTATAACGATGCAGTTGGAGATGGAGAAAGGTATAAGGTCAGATTGAAAGGTGAGTACGACATGTCCATTAATGATTTGGATAAAATATATCTGAGAACGCCTTCCAAAGAACTGGTTCGATTGGACACAGTTGCAACATTTAAGGAAACCGTCGGGCCGTCTGAAATAACAAGACTCGATAGGATGTACAGTGCCTACTTTTATAGCGACCCAACAACATCACTCAGCAATGCAATAACACTTATTGAGGATGCTGCTGCAGAGACTCTGCCTGTGGGTTACGAAATCGGGTTCTTTGCAAGAGCGAAAGAGTTTAAGAGAACCAGCAATCAGATGCTCTTTGCATTCCTAACGGGTTTGATACTTGTATACATGGTTCTTGCAAGCCAATTCAACTCATTCAGACAGCCATTGATCGTTATGATTTCTCAGCCGCTTGCAGTGATTGGAGGAACGCTAGGGATCTTTTTAGTGGGATCAGATCTAAATATATTTTCAATGACAGGACTTGTTTTGCTGACTGGCCTTGTTGCAAAAAATTCCATCTTATTGATTGATCGTGCAAATCAAGAAAGACAAAAAGGGCTGGACATAGATGAAGCCCTGCTTAATGCATGCCCGAGAAGACTGAGACCCATTCTTATGACTTCTTTGACATTGATACTCGCCATGATGATGCCCGCACTGGGCATTGGTTCGGGGGTCGAGTTGAGTCAACCACTGGCTATTGCTGTTGTGGGCGGGATGATCAGTTCGACCTTTCTGTCACTCGTGATTGTTCCGATCATTTATTCTTGGGCAGAAAAACGAAAGCTTCGAAAAAGACTCTATAATCTTGAGAGAAGATCTTCCAGTTCCACTTTATGATTCTGAGTGCCGTGAGACTGAACCTTTATAGAACCCAAAAGCGATCCTAATTTCCCAGACTTCTCCCAACCGAGATCATGGGTCATTCCATAAATTAATCCGGCACGATATGCGTCTCCGCACCCTGTTGGATCTGCCTCGTTTTCTGCAGGGACAGGATCAATAGAAATCAATTGGTCGTCGACAAAGATATCTGAGCCCTCGCCGCCCTTGGTGATGATCATTGCTGTAACTTTTGTTTTTATCTGATCACGATCAAGTCCTGTAATCTCTGAGAGAAGGCTTGCCTCATATTCATTGAGTATGATCCAGTCGGCCTGATCAATAAAATTAAGGATTTCTGACTTATCAAACATCGGAAGTCCTTGTCCAGGGTCATACATGATGGGTATGCCCTTACTGTGCATCTCATTTGCATGTAAAATCGTGCTCTCTTTCCCATCCGGTGAGAGAATCACCATTTCTATCCCTTCACTATCAGGAATTGAATTGCTGTGCCCCTCCTCCATCGCTCCAGGATGAAATGAAGTCAACTGATTATTTTTCTCATCCGTGGTTATGAAACACTGTGCAGTGAACATATCGTCGATTACTTTGATGCCAGAAATCGAAATATCATTGGATTCCATCCATGCACGGTAATCACCAAAATCTTTGCCTACTGTTGCACAGATAATCGGATCCATGCCCAGCTTTTTCATATTGAATCCAATATTTCCCGCGCAGCCTCCAAACTCTTTTCTAAGCCTTGGTACATTAAATGCAACACTCAAAATATGAATCTGATCAGGAAGAATAAAATCACTAAACTCACCGTCAAACTCCATCAAATAGTCATACGCGACTGAACCACAAACAACAACAGACATTCCTTACTCCTTGGATTAATTTATAGCCATGATTGATTCGATTTCATCAATCTCTTTAGGCAAAGCTTTTGTTAAAACTTCGCATCCTCTCTTAGTGACGAGGACATCGTCTTCTATTCTGATTCCTATGCCTCTGTATTCTAGCGGAACATTTCTATTCTTCTTTGATATATAAATCCCAGGTTCAATGGTCAAAACCATGCCGGGTTGAAACTTCTTAGATTTTCCTTTTTCATCCATATATGAGCCCACATCGTGAACATCCATCCCAAGCCAATGTCCAATGCCATGCATATAGAAATCCTTGTATGCTTCAGACTTAATCAACTGGTCGATTTGACCCTTGAGCAATCCAAGTTTCTTGAGGCCCTGAGTGAGGCCTTTGATTGCGCCAGATTGCAATCCTTCAAACGTCTGGCCCGGCTTCACATTTTCAATCGCAGTCTTTTGAACTTCCAAAACCAACTCATAAATTTCTTTTTGTTCCTTGCTATAAGTTCCAGAAACTGGGATGGTTCGAGTAATATCAGCGGCATACATTTCATACTCACTGCCGGCATCTGTGAGTAACAATTGACCTGCTTTCATTTCCTCTCGATTGCTAATGTAATGAAGAGTACAAGCATTCTCACCAGAAGCCACAATGCTTGTGTAAGCCGGCACAGAGCCATTCTTGCCAAATTCATGAATAATGTCAGCCTCAATTTGATATTCAAATACCCCGGGTTTGCAATTCTTAAACACTCGTTTATGAGCATCTACAGAAATATTTGCTGACTTTCTCATTAGAGCGATTTCGTGTTTCGATTTAATCAATCTCATTTCATGAATCAATGGTTCCAATGCTTGAATCTCAGATGGAACGACCCCACCTCTTCTTTGTCCTGCTCTCACAGAATTAAAACTTTTCATTAAAACTTTATCTAAAACTTCATCCTGCCCCAGTGTGAAAAATACTTTCTGCCTGCCCATAAAAAGAGATGAAAGGGTCGTCTCTAAATCTTCAATCTTAAAACTTTGATCCGCACCAAAATTCTTCTTTACGCCATTGAGGCCTTCCATATGGCCATCCCAAATTTCAGTCAATGGATTTTTTTGCCTCAAGCATAAAACAAAAGCTCCATCCTCTCTTCCAGGAGCAAGAATCATGACGGCATTTGGTTCTGAAAATCCTGTAAAATAATAAAAGTCGCTACCCGGTCTATAGGGATAATCTGTGTCTCTGCTTCTCACTCTTGTATCAGATGTAGGGATCACAGCAATGCCGTCTTTACCAATCAACTTAGTAAGCAGACGTCGTCTTTTCTCAAATTCTTTATTCATTAATCTCTCTGAATTCATCATAAATCATTTGCACACTTAATCGAACAAATTCAATCAATTCCATGAGTGCCAATTCTTCATCAACCTCTTCATTGATTGAATGCGGGTCCAGTGTAGAGATTTGAGTGAAATCTTCAATGATTTCAAATGATTCTTTGGTTCCGGCTTGATCAATCTTAAGCTCCTGTTCTGTCAAAAGGAAGCCAACTCCATCTATGAATCCTTGACACCAAATGGAAAGCGCTTCTGCCCTTTCCTGAATAGAGCTTGTCTCGCCTGGAATAATCAATTCAAAACCCAAATCTCCGTCTTTGAGTTGCTTGCTATCGGTTTCGATGATTCGAAGAATTGCTTTTCTATAGGCTACTAACTGGACGGAAACAGAGGCCCCATCATCTGATTTTTCGTGAGGCATATATTCTTCAAAATGATCGCTCTTAAAACAGATATGAGAACAAATACCTCCGTGCATCTCCGGAGGACTCATATCTATTGAGGCGCTTTTCCTTAAGCCATCGAGTTTGTCGTAATCCATTTTTTAACCATCTCCACGGATCATTATACTGATTTGACCGATGGCTCAGGACAAATTATAGTAATTGCTATGAATAAGGTCTCAGAAAAACAACTTCTTGCTGCTGTAGAGAAACTGGAAATAAAAATCAGTCAGCTGATCCAAGAAAAAGAAAAACTTTCAACAGAAAATCAATCACTTAGCAAAAGAAATGAGGAACTTACTCAATCTGTTCAATCTCTCGAATCGCTTAAAGACCAAGCGAGAGTCAAAGCGGAAAATGTATTGCGGCGCCTTGAAGAAATAGAACCGATCGCATGAACGAAACCGTTTCTGTTGAAATCATGGGTGAACAATTCACCATTAAATGTCCCTCAGATCAAAAAGCCAATTTAATTAAAGCGGCGACGATGGTTCACGAAGCCATGAAAAAGATCAGCGACCAAGGAACAGCGTTTGGAGTAAATCGAATAGCGGTCATGGCAGCATTAAACATTGCCAACGATGCCATTACTGGTAACACTGATATGGCCTCAAAAATAAGAACAGAATTCGACTCCGAAATGGATCTTGATGAAATTCAAAACAAGATCGAAAATTTGTCTCTTGATGTAGAAAATTCTCTTAACTCTGGCATCGATTTAAAGCTACAATAAGATCAGAAGATAGCCTGCGGTGCTNGAGTTTCATTAAAAGACCTCTCGGCCCTTAATTAAATAAACAGGGATCAACGTCTGCATTAGTATTGTGCATTACCATTGATTGGGAAGCCTACGTTAATGCGTCAGAGCCCACCTATTGCTCAGGCCTGAGAGCAACGTATGGGACACGGTATTGTGGGTCATCTTCTTCTCTCGGAATGGAAACGGTCAGAAAAGAAAATAAATCAAAAAGATTGAGCATGTCCCATACTGCGGTCAATGAAAAGAGCTCAATTATCGTAAAGAATTTGCTCGCACTAAAGTATCTTGATGAAGGAAATCATGTTGCTGNATTTTACTCTTTTCAAAACGAGCCAGATACGAAAAATCTCATAGAGCATTTGTGGTCAAAAGAAAAAGAAGTCTTCCTGCCCGTTACACATGAGGGCTCTTTGAAATTTTTTAATTATCACTCTGATTCACAACTGATAAAAAATCGTTTTGGGATATATGAGCCCGATACCAGTCAAAACGAAGAGATCCATATTCAGTCGCTCGATATTATTTTAATACCACTCGTTGCGTTTGATCNTNCTTGTAACCGAATTGGCATGGGATCGGGATTTTATGACAAAGCACTTTCTGTCCTTGATGCCTCTTTAAGNNAGACACACTTGATAGGCCTTGCCTATGATTTTCAAAAGATGGAACACATTGAACCAAACAAATGGGACATTCCTCTTGATTGTGTCGTGACAGAAAAAAAGGTCTATCATTCCTAAAGACTCATCAGTATGTCAAAATAGTTTTATGGATTCCGAAGAACAAAAAAAACAAGCTGCATTGAAATCGCTCGAATTCATAAATGATGACTGCATCCTTGGAGTGGGAACGGGATCAACTGTCAATCACCTCATTGAAGCGCTACCAAGTGTGAAAAACAAAATAGAGGCTGTCACATCAAGCTCTGAGGCCAGCACAAAGCTGCTTGAAGAAAATGGATTTAGAGTGGATGATCTCTCCTCGGTCGGCTCGCCAGATGTATACATCGACGGAGCAGATGAGATCACACAGCATTTCCATATGATAAAGGGCGGTGGTGGCGCACTGACAAGAGAGAAAATCATCGCAGAAGCATCCAGAAAATTCGTATGNATCATTGATGGCTCAAAACTNGTTGACCTCTTGGGTAAATTNCCACTGCCAGTTGAGGTGATTCCAATGGCAAAATCATTGGTCGCACGCGAATTAACCAAGCTGGGAGGATTGCCAGAACTCAGGCATGATTTTGTGACTGATAATGGCAATCTAATTTTGGATGTTCATAATCTGAAAATTCTTGATCCGGTGGATATAGAAAGTCACATAAATAATATTCCTGGTGTTGTTACAAATGGGATATTTGCAAAAAGATCTGCCAATGTAATGATCATTGGCAATGAACAGGGGCCAATGATCAAGATTAAAAACTGATGCTGAATCGAAGAGATTTTGTTGCCCTGAGTTCATTATCATTATTGCCTGNACTGTCCGTTGCATCTAAGCTGGACCAATCAATGCTAAAAAGGCCAATNCCATCCTCAGGAGAANAAATACCGGTGATTGGACTGGGCACNTCCAGAGTCTTTGATATTGAACCAATTAAAAGTGAACTGAATGTCCGAAGACGGATTTTAGATATTTTTTACGAAAATGGTGGTCGCTTGATTGACACATCGCCAATGTATGGCATGTCGGAGGAAATCATTGGTATCAGTGCACAGGACTATATCCAACAGAATCGCTTCTTTCTGGCCACCAAAGTATGGACTGAGGGAAAAGAAAATGGGCTTAGGCAAATTGAAGAGTCTTTTAAAAAAATGAAAGCCACCAAGATCAGCTTGATTCAAGTGCACAATCTTCTCGATTGGAAAACACAGATAAAAACACTCAGATCCCTTAAGGACGAGGGCCGTATTGATTACATTGGCATCACNCACTATAAATCCAATGCATTCGATGAAATGGTTAAAATTATGAAAGCAGAAAAAATTGATTTTGCACAATTNAANTANTCNNTNGGNGAACGAGAGGCNGAGCAAAGAATATCCTNCCNTTNTGTAAAGAAAATGGAATCGCCACACTCATCAATCGACCATTTATGAGAGGAAAGCTTTTCAAAGAAGCACAAAAAATGAACTTGCCTTCATGGGTTTTGGATTATGACATTGATTCATGGGGTCAATTTTTCTTGAAATACATCCTTTCTCATGATGCGGTGACCAATGTTATCCCTGCAACNTCTAAATCAAAAAATATGCTCGATAACTCTAAAGCCGGAATCGGGAAAATGCTTGATGCTCAAGCAAAAAAGAGGATGGTTGAGATTTTNTGGTCTTAACGCTTTGAGAACTGAGTCGCTTTACGCGCTTTCTTTAAACCAACCTTCTTTCTCTCAACGCGTCTTGCATCTCGAGTTAAGAAGCCTCGCTCTCTCAAGGCTGATCTTAGATTGTCGTCATAAGCAAGTAGCGCTCGACTAAGCCCATGCCTGATGGCTCCNGCTTGTCCGCTTCCGCCGCCGCCTTTTACAGTAGCAATGACATCAATCTTGTCTAGAAGATCTGTTTGCTCTAAAGGTTGTCTAACGATCATTCGTGCTGTTTCTCGATCAAAGAATTCGTCCAATGGCTTTTTGTTGACCTGAATTTCGCCCTTGCCTCTTTTGATGAAGACTCTTGCGACTGAGCGTTTTCTTCTTCCTGTGCCGTAGTGAACTTCAGTAGCCATTATATTTCCAATGTTTGTGGTTGTTGTGAACCATGATCATGCTCCGGTCCAGCAAAAACTTTAAGTTTTTTAATCATGACGTTTCCGAGTTTTGTTTTTGGCAACATGCCTCTTACAGATCTCGTGAGAACCCTTTCAGGGCTCTTATTCATCATTGTTTCAAGGTTCATTGATTTTAGGTTGCCAATGTACCCTGTGTGCTTGTAGTAAATCTTATCTTTCATTTTATTTCCGGTAACTTTTATGCCGGATGCATTGATGACAACGATGTAGTCTCCTGTATCCACATGCGGAGTGTAGATAGGCTTATGCTTACCTCTTAAACGACGAGCAATCTCGGTTGATAGCCTACCAAGNGTCTTTCCCTTGGCATCAACCAAGTACCAATCGTGTACTACGTCTTCTTTTTTTGCTGAAACTGTTGTCATTTATTGCTTTATATATGCTTTTAAAAGGAAGGTAGTCTACTCATCCAAATGGCTTTTTTCAATGAAATATTGGGGAAAATTACTGATTCAAATAAGGCGACAGATTCTCTCTCATCTCACCAATGGTTTTTCGATAGTCTTCTGTACCGAATATGCCAGATCCTGAAACAAAAACATCGGCACCGTAAGAAGCAATGTCCCCTATATTGTTGGCTTTTACTCCTCCATCAATCTCCAACAATACATTTCGACCTGAATTTTCAATCATCGCTCTTGTTTCGGTCAGTTTATCAAGGACTTCAGGGATGAAGCTTTGCCCTCCAAAACCTGGATTCACTGACATCATTGTAATAATTTCTATCTGATCCAGATATTCCTCAACATAATTCAATGGGGTTGGGGGGTTAATGGCAAGACCCGGGATACAATCATGTGATCGTATAAGCTCTATNGTGGAAGCAATATCCTCAGAAGCCTCTGGATGGAATGTAATGTATGTTGCGCCGGCTTTTGCAAAATCGGCTATCAACCTGTCTACCGGTTGAACCATTAANTGAACATCAATAGGCGCCTCAATGCCAAAGTTCCTAAGAGATTCACAAATCACTGGCCCAAAAGTAAGGTTCGGCACATAGTGATTGTCCATCACATCAAAGTGAACAAAATCAGCGCCTGCAGCGATTACATTCTCGACCTCCTCACCCAATCGAGCAAAGTCNGCTGAGAGAATTGAGGGTGCTATTTTAAATTCCGTGGTCATTTTCAATAAAAAGTTTACAGGTATCTATTATGCTTGAGAAATTCTTGGTTTAAAGAAAAAAAACAGATTGTTGATTACTGCGGTCGGTATCCATAAAATAGTGCAATGGAATCTACGGAATTAAAAAATCTTGAACTCATAGCCAAAGGCAAGGTAAGAGACATCTATGCGGTTGATTCTGATCATTTACTCATTGTCACTACGGACAGGATGTCTGCATTTGATGTGGTCCTTCCTAATCCAATCCCAGGCAAAGGCGAAGTGCTCACAGAGCTTTCAGAATTTTGGTTTAAGAAAACNCAATCGATTGTAAAAAATCACATGACCGATGATCTNGAGCTCGTTGATCTTCTTGATAGCCCAGATCAATTGGAATTTTTCAAAAAGAGAAGCATGATTGTGAAACGTTTAAATCCNCTTCCAATTGAAGCAGTAGTNAGAGGGTATCTGATCGGTTCTGGATGGAAGGATTATCAAGCAACCGGCTCNGTTTGCGGAATTGAACTAGAGGAAGGACTGCAAATGGCGCAGAAACTGCCAGAGCCAATTTATACACCTGCAACCAAAGCCGAGGTTGGTGAGCATGATGAAAATATTTCCTATGAAAAAACTATTGATTTAATCGGTGAAGAGTTGGCCAATCGAGTGAGGCGGATCGCCATAGACATTTATAACTTCGGTGTAAATCACGCCAGAGAAAAAGGAATCATTATCGCCGATACAAAGTTTGAGTTTGGATTAGACGGGGAAGGCGAGCTTTATCTGATTGATGAGGTTCTGACTCCTGATTCATCAAGATTTTGGGCCATCGAAAACTATGAGCTTGGATCAAGTCCCCCAAGTTTTGACAAACAGTATCTCAGAGACTATCTGGAAACACTGGACTGGGACAAAACAGCGCCTGGACCTGAATTGCCACAAGAGGTTATTGATAACACCGCCTCAAAATACAGAAATGCTTTCAAGCAGATCGCTGGGTAGTTCAAATTACTCGCCAGCAATCATAAGGTCATCGATTAGAACTGTGCCACAGAATACTGATCCATCTGTCTCGGGATCGTTTCCAATTTTTTGTATTTTAGAGAAAATCTCAGTGAGATTGCCAGCAACCGTGACTTCGTTCACTGGATAAGCAATCTCTCCATTCTCAATCCAAAAACCATTNGCACCCCTTGAATAATCACCGTTGACAATATTTACCCCTGAACCAATCAAACCGGTGACTAAAAATCCTGATTCCATNTCCTTAATTATCTCATTGAGACCTTGATCAACNGAATTCTCAACAATAATATTATGATGTCCTCCAGCATTTGCTGTGGTCTTAAGNCCCAANCTTCTGGCNGAATAACTNGAAAGCAAATAGCCTCTTAAATGTCCGTCCTCGACCAATCTTCTGGAATGAGTTTGAACGCCTTCNGCATCATAATAGGTNCTTGCAAATCCTCTTTTTAAGTGAGGATTTTCATGAATNTGAACAAAGCTCGGTAAAATCTGCTCTTCAATCTTATCAAGCAGAAAGGAGGATTTACGATAGAGGCTTGTCCCGCTGATGGCGCTTAGTAAATGACTAAAGAGNCTCTTAGAGATTCGCGGTGAAAATAAAACAGGNGCNTTCTGNGTTTTAAGCTTTCTGGACCCAAGATTGCTTGCAGCCCTATTCCCAGCCGATTGCCCAATGCTCATAGGATCGGCAAGATCATCCAATCCTCTGGTGCTGGAATAGTCATAATCCATTTCCATTTGGCCTTCTTTTTCAGCGATGGCAACGCAACTAACATTGTGACCTGTCGATTTGGTTTCACCAATAAAGCCATGTGAATTGAGATAAATGGAATGACTNCCATACGANCCAACAGTTGCGCCTTCAGAATTGACAACTAAATCGTTGGCGCCAAAGGCTGCGCCCTCGCATTCAAGAGCCATTTCTTGAGCCCGATTAATAGTCAGTCCTGATGGCTGATGCAATTCCAGATCCTTAATCTCAGTTGCCATCAAGTCTTTCTCAGCAAGACCATTGCAATCATCCTTTTCGGTTAATCGAGAAAGGCTTAGGGCTTTCTGAATGGTCATATTTAATTGATCTTCTGAGAAGTCATTGGTGCTTGCGCTGCCGATGGCTTTTCCTATATATACCGATATTGAAAAACTCTGATCACTGAATTGCTCAACCAAATCGATGGCTTGATTTTGGGATACAACAGAAAAACCATTACCTGTTGAAAGCTTTATTGATGCCTCTTCAGCACCATTTTTGATGGCGTATTCAAGTGCATTGGCTGCGATGTCTATATGTTCCATTTGGCTCATTTTTAAAAAAAATTTAATATGCTATTCTACCCTACCTAAACTTTGTAAAAAAATTTTCTGGAGTTTCAATATGAGNATAGAAGTAGCAATAGTAATGGGATCTGCATCTGATTGGGATGTAATGTCAAATGCACAAAAAATGTTGGATCAATTTGGAGTCAAAGCTGAGAGTCGAGTTTTGTCTGCACACAGAACGCCCAAAGAACTCGAGGATTTTATAAGGGAATGCGAAGATCAACGNGTGAAAGCTTTTATAGCTGGCGCTGGATTATCTGCGGCTCTTCCGGGTGTCGTAGCCGCCTTGACCACAACACCAGTGATTGGGGTACCTCTTAACGCTGGTAGTCTTGACGGAATGGATGCCCTGATGTCAATTGTTCAAATGCCTCCTGGTATACCCGTCGGTACAGTTGCAATCGGCAAGCCGGGTGCTATCAATGCGGCTCTTTATGCCGTGGCAATGATGGCTGTTTATGACAGCGATTTGTCTGAAAAATTAAAGAATTATCGCAAAGAACAGGCGGAAAAGGTTCTAGCAGCTGATCTAAGCTAGATCAGGTCGTTCCACCAACGGTTAGTTTCTCAATTCTCATTGTTGGCTGGCCAACATTGACGGGTACGGTTTGCCCATCCTTGCCGCAGCTTCCCACCCCTGGGTCCAAAGCCAAATCATTGCCAACCATTGAAACTTGATGCAATGCCGATGGACCATCGCCGATAAGCATCGCGCCTTTGACTGGCTTAGTAATCTTGCCTTTCTCAATCAAATAAGCCTCGCTTGCAGAAAAAACGAACTTTCCGGAAGTGATATCCACCTGTCCACCCCCAAAATTCTTAGCGTATAGCCCCTTGTCAACGGATTCGATGATTTCTCCTTGATCATGCTCACCAGCCAACATGAATGTATTGGTCATTCTTGGAATGGTTTGNGATGAATATGACTCACGTCTTCCGTTTCCTGTTGATTTAGTATTCATCAGTTTTGCATTCAAGTTATCTTGCATGTAATTGCATAATTTACCGTTTTCAATCAGAACGGTTCTTTCGGTTGGGTTGCCTTCATCATCAATATTTAATGATCCTCTTGCATCCGGTATTGTTCCATCATCCACTATGGTGCAGATTGGTGATGCCACCATTTCTCCCATGAGTCCGGAAAATGCAGATGTTTTCTTGCGATTAAAGTCNCCTTCTAATCCATGACCGATGGCTTCATGTATCAAGACACCAGGCCACCCGGAGCCCAGGACCACTGTCATCTCGCCCGCTGGTGCTTCATCTGCTTCTAAATTTATCAATGCTTGATCAACTGCTTCTTTGGCATATTGATGCAATTGATCATCGTCTAAAAACGCATAACTCATTCTTCCTCCACCGCCACTTGTTCCCTGCTCAATTCGGCCATTNTCCTCCACAATAACACTCAAACTCAATCTAACCATTGGCCTGATGTCAGTCGAAAGCCTTCCGTCTTGATTGATAATGAGAATGGAGCCATGGCCCCCAGCCAGTGAAGCAACAACCTCTTTAACTCGAGAGTCCAGTGATCGGGNCTTCTCATTCAGCCGGTTAAGAAGATCGATCTTTTCCTGATCATCAATTGATAAAATTGGGTTATCGGCTAAATANTATGGTTTTTCAATACTCTTTTTNGAAACAGGGAGTGTTTCGCTTTTTCCTGCCTTTGCTATACTCGATGCAGCCTTTGCGGCANTCATCAGTGACTCTTTGTCAAACGATTCCGAGTAAGCAAGTCCTGTCTTTTCTCCAATAATGGACCGAAAGCCAACGCCTTGTCTATTTGAGTATGATGATTTTTTGACCTGACCATCTTCTAAGGTCCAAGACTCAGCCTCGGCACTCTGAAAATAGATATCGCCCATCTCAATGCCATTACACACAACCTGTCCAAGCATTCTTTGCAAATCTGCATCATCAATACCATAAGGATCAAGCAATGCCGATCTTACGATTTCATCAACGTTTTGTGAATTATGTGAGTTACTGTTCATTTTTATAATTTTCGATGCTCTAATGCAGGAAATTTATTGCGAATTGATTTTAGACCCTTAATATCCATCTCTGCAAGCACAAATCCTTCCCCGTCTTCTTTAATATCCATTACTTCGCCCCATGGATCAATAATCACAGAGTGTCCAAAAGTTTCTCTGGAGCCAAAATGCTTNCCCCATTGATTGGGAGCAACAACGTAAGCTAGGTTTTCAATTGCCCTTGACTGCAAAAGAGTCATCCAATGCGCCGCTCCCGTTTCCTTTGTGAAGGCCGATGGAACACTGATGACCTCAACATCTTTGAATTGTTTTGATCTAAAGAGTTCTGGGAATCTGAGATCATAACAAATGGACAAGCCTATTTTTAGCCAAGGTGTTGAAACGGTTTTTGCNTCAGTGCCGGCAATGAATGATTTAGATTCATGATATTTTTTNTGATTTANCTCAACATCAAAGAGGTGAACTTTATCATAGAAACCGATGACTCTGCCCTCATCATTAAAAGTGATTGATCGTGAAAAAGCTTTGCTTGTTTTGACGTCTTTGACTGGAATGGACCCCGCAATGATCCAAATTTTTTGCTCCTTGGCTATATTTGATATTCTGGTTTGAATGGGACCAGCCTCCTCTTCCATTACAGAATTTAATAATTCATTTGGATGCCCCATGAATGCAAAGTTCTCGGGTAAAAAACAAACATCAGCGCCTGCATCTTTTGCTTGGGTCAATAATGATTCGGCTTTAAATAGATTGGAATCCACCTGATCAGAAGAATTCATTTGAATGGCTGCTGCTTTCATTTCATCGACTCAATCAATTAATCAGATTAACTTGGGAGAAATTGATCGCAATCCTTTACCAATAGACGATCAATTTCATCGGCTTGAATGGGTTCAATCTCTGGTTTTTTCCATGCACCTTTGACATTAAAATAGCTCAATGCATTCTCCTCCGGTCTGCTTAAAATCTTAGATAGTAGAAACATTGATGCGGCAGCGGCAGGTCCAGCTAGAACGGCAGCTCCACCGGTTAAGATATCAGAGACATCGGGGTCAACAATCATCGTCTGATCATAAGTTCTCTGCTCAAGATCCGATGCGCCAATGATTAATACGTCTACAGTTTTAGTATTAAGAGAAAGATTGCAAGTAAACGCCGTGCGATCTTTAAGCAAGACATCTCCCTTGATGTAGTCAAATACCAATCCCGTATCCAAAACATCTTCAAAATTAAGCAAAAAACGTTTTGGCAGTTGAGAGAAACTGAAAATAGACAATGCCTTCCCTGGAACAGATTCTTTGGTATTCATCACTCCATCCATGATTAAAAGATCAATATCGCCTTCAGCAAATAATACTTCTTGCTTCTTTGGGACTTCATCCCATTTAAGATTCAAATTAAATGAAGCATCATCACTCTCAATCACATCGCTCAAACCGACAGTCTCTTGCAGATGCTCAATATCTATTGCTTTTGCAGAAATGGCTTTTAGTTCCAATGATGGCCTCTTAAACCCCTTCCTTTTTGGTAATTTAAATTGTTTGATCGGAATATTATTAATCATGTAGCCATTCTCATCATTATGACTGAATTGAATGTCGCTGCCATCAATGACGATCGCTGTAATGGCTGGCATCTTATTGATAAGAGATCTTATGAGATCGATCTCAATACTCAACTCATCAATATCCACAGGCAATGGATCTTCTGTCTGTGACATCTGAGCGTCACTAAAGGAAAAAAGCACCTTGAGATCATTCATTGAATGACTTTTGTAAGAAACCATTAATTCATCGTAATCAAATTCAAGAGACAATCTCTCTTCGACAATCTTATCTATCTCCAACTTATTTTCAAAAACCAATTGATTCAATTGATTTTCAATCTCAGACTTGCCAAAAGACAAAGCAAGCATCAGAGCGCCAAACATAAGAATTGAGAGAGTCAATGCTGACAATGCAATTTTGAATGTAATTGAGAGTATGGATTTTATCATCGTTTATTGGTTAATAAATCATCTAGAGAAATTATACCCAGCAATTATGAAAGGAACATGAATTTCATGGACGATGATAAGGCTGGTTATCAAGAATAGACCAAGCTCTGTAAAGTTGCTCAGCCAAAATCAAAGGAACCATNNTGTGTGCATAAGTCAAACTTGATAAAGAGAGGGAGNCATTGGCTCTTTCTTTAATGGATGGATCCAAACCATCCGGGCCACCTATAACTAAAACCGGTTGAGTGCTNTCATCCATCCANTTCTTAACCCACTTTGAGAATTGGATTGTGTCTATTTGCCTTCCTTTCTCATCCAGAGTGATCAAATAATCCGATGGATCAATGTGGCTGAGAATTTTTTCAGACTCATCTTTGAGATTTTGATGGATAGTTTTTTGCTTTGATCTTTTCGAAATAGACAACTCTAACTGCTCAACTTTCATGAAGGATGGAAGCATCTTGATGTAACGATCAATTTCACCATTGAATTGATTCCTTTTACCGGTAACGCTGATGATCTTAATTTTCACTGATTGAAAAGTCTGATCCAATACTCCATAAATCTTCCAACTTATAGAATTCTCTGACATCGCTCAGCATGACATGAACAATGGCATCCCCGAGATCTATTAAAATCCACTGCCCAGATTCATAACCTTCAATACCCAAGATCGGCATGCTGATTTCTTTCATCTTTTCAACTGTCCGATCAATAATTGAACGCGCATGCCGATTGGAAGTGCCGGTACAAAATATCATGTGATCACTGATTGAAGTCAATTCCCTAACATCAATTGCAAGTACATCAATTGCTTTCATATCCTCCAATACTGACATTGCTAGATCCAAGATGCGTCTTTCTGTCATGCTGTCTTCCTTTGTGGGCTTGTAATCATGTATAAAAGACTTCCTATTTCATCCCAAGGATCTCCCTTTGATGCTCCTTTAATTACCTTATCGACTGAACATGCTTGACCCAGAATTGACTCCATATGTTGATGATTAATGCGATTGAAGAAACTTCCAATCATTTGCTGCTTGCTTTGCCAAATTTTTGCACGATCCATGCTCTGCTTAATGGAATTACCGGATGAGACATCGAGACTTATGTTAAATAATTTTCTTATTTCATAATTGATGACTCTCATGACCTCAAAAGGCTCCATCCCCTCTTTTTGAAGACGTCTCAATATATTAAAAGTTCTTGTGTTGTTGCTAGAGATGGCGGCATCGGTTAATTGAAAAAGATCAAAATGGGCGCCATCTGCAACACAGTCATTCACATCATCAAGAGTGACTTTCTGAACAATCTCCATCAACATGAGTCGATCAATAGATTGCATTGCAGCAAAAAGATTTCCTTCGGTCAACGCGACAAACATCTCCAAAGCATCTTTATCGATGGATAGACCTTTATCCCTCAATCTCTTTGAGATCCATCCTGGCATCTGAGAGGGATAAACTTTTTTGCATTCAATGACTCTTGCTTTACTTGAATAAGCCTTAAACCATTTCGTCTTGATCACACTCTTTTCTAATTTCCCGCAGACCAGGATAAGCAAATGATCGTCCGTAAGCATTTCCATTAATTCCAGTAAGGCAGCAGAGCCNGTCTTTCCAGGTNTGCCTAAAGGCAGATTGATCTCAATAATCTTTTTATCAGAAAAAAGAGATGGGCTCTTCAGTTCTGCAAAGACTTCGTCCCAGTTTGATTTGGCATTAAAGTAGAATCTGGATCGCTCAGTAAATCCCTGAGCATATGAAGATTTTCTGATTTCATCTTGAGACTCAAGGATAAGCAGATCTTCGGCTCCATGAATGAAATACATTTGCTGAACTTTTTTTTCTTCAGATTGGCTAGTCATTCATGTCAATCAGATGGGCAGTATCAATCATTGGGATACTATCAATGACTGGGTAGGCAATTTTAGAATCAATATTTAATAAAATGGCCTTGCTTTGGCCTTTATTAAAATAAGCCATTGCTTTAGAGCTCAGACCTTTATCCAAATCAACGTTCTTGACTGAATCGGCATCAATCGGTATGAGCTTATTTCCGCTTGAGGGACATCTAAGAATTTTAAGCAATTGATCATCCATACTTAATTATCTCTGTATTTNCCTAAGATTTGAAATTTTTTTGGCACNGGGTCATGTCCTCCTTCAAAGAANGGNTTGCATCTAANAATTCTCATTATCATGAGCATGAATCCTTTGATTGATCCATGTTGGTCAATGGCATCGATCGCATACTGTGAGCACGTTGGAAAATATCTGCAAGATGCCGGAATATATGGAGAAATAAATTTTTGATAAAAAACAATGATCCGTCTCATGAGAGCTTCTAAATCATTGAGCCAGCGTCTTTTTTGATTCTGGCTATCATTAAATTTAGGCCATTATTTCTCGTAGGGCTTAGATGCTCATTTAAACCAATCATAGAAATAAATTTTGGCTCTTGCTTCACAATTTCAGAAGGTTTCTGATTGTCATATATTCTCAATAATAGTGAGATGAGACCTGAAACGATTGCAGAGTCGCTGGTTGCCTTGCACTTGAATAATCCATCCTCATTGGAAGTCAGAAACCAAACGCTTGATTGACACCCATGTATTTTATTTTCATCAATCATTTGCTCTTCTGGAAAAACCTCTAATTGCCTACCAAGATCGATGATGTGTTCATACTTATCCATCCAAGTATCAAAAATTTCAAACTCTTCAGAGATCAAACGTTGAATTTCTTCTAATGATTCCATTGATTATTTTTTCATCCAAACNGGTCCATTGGGACCATCTTCAATGGAAACACCAAGCGACTCTATTTTCTGCCGAATCTGATCTGCCTTTCCAAAATCTTTATTGGATCTCGCTTCTTCTCTTTCACCNAGGAGTCGTAAAATCAATGCTTCATCCACATCCGTTTTTGAATCATCAAACCAAATCTCGGCGCTCTCATTCATTAGGCCCAATAAATTGGCAGACCCAATGAGGATTGATCCCAGTTGCTTAGATTCTTCATTCGATTTTGCGTTATTAATATTCTTTACAATGGCAAAGAGCTCACTCAAAGCTTTTGGCGTATTGATGTCATCAGCAATCGCATTCAAAATGCCCTCAGATGGNTCACCTGGTGATAATTCTCCTAACTTTCTTATCGATCCATATAAACGATCAAGCTTTTTCTCTGAATCAATAATCAGCGCATCGTTCCAATTGATTGGCTTGCGATAGTGTGTGCTTAAGAATGCCATACGAATCACTTCCGGTCTGATTTCTTGCAAAAGATCCCGAATGAGCAATAGGTTTCCCTCGGATTTAGACATCTTTACATTGTCAAAATCGATCATTCCATTATGAACCCAATAATTGGCCAGTGGTTTTCCAGAGTGAGAACACATGCTTTGAGCACATTCATTTTCATGATGAGGAAACAATAGATCACTTCCACCCCCATGTATATCTAGAGTCTTGCCTAGATACTTCTTTGCCATTGCAGAACATTCAAGATGCCAACCGGGCCTTCCATGCCCCCAAGGACTTTCCCAACCGGGAATATCTCCAGTGGATGGTTTCCACAAAACAAAATCTCTTTGATTTTTCTTCATTTCAGAGGGTTTTATTCGAGTTCCTGAAATCTGCTCATCTTCTGTTCGATTTGACAGAAATCCATACTCAGAGAATGTATCGATATCAAAAAATACATGGTCTTGATTCTCGTATGCATGACCTTTTTCAATTAAGCCCTCAATCATTTCAATCATTTCACCAATGTGGTCTGTTGCAAATGGCTCTATATCTGGTTTTTTTACTCCCAGAGCACTCATATCATCTTGATAAATTTTTGTGTATCGCTCGGTAATTTCTGATATTTCAACACCCTCGTCATCGGCTGCTTGATAAATCTTATCTTCTAAATCGGTTATATTTCTAACATAGGTGAGATCATATTCCCTTCTCAAAAGTCTTGCCAAAACATCAAAAATGACAGGCCCTCTTGCATTTCCAATGTGAGGAAAGCTATATACGGTAGGTCCGCAAACATACATTGTGACCTTCTTGGAGTCGATTGGAACAAACAATTCCTTGCTCTTGGTGTTTGAATTATAAAGATTGATCTTCATTTTTGGTTTTTATTGCATTTATGAAAGTTATAATACCTAATGTTTTAATAAGATTCTGTGGTCATTAGTTAACGGATTAAAGAAAAGATGTTTCAAGAAAGAGTCAGTATTGAGGAAGTTGAAGAAGGGACTGGGCTAGCCCCTAAATTCGATGCAGATGGTTTGATACCGGTTGTGACCACAGATGTCGAATCGGGAGAGCTTTTAATGCATGGTTATATGAATCATGAGGCCCTTAAGAAAACAATCGATACTGGTCAAATGCACTACTTCAGTAGAAGCAGGCATGTCCTTTGGCATAAAGGTGCAACAAGTGGGTTTTTTCAGAATGTCGATGAGCTCATGATTGATGATGATCAAGACACAATATGGGCTAAAGTTAAAGTCATGGGTGGAGCAAGCTGCCATGTGGGATATCGTAGCTGCTTTTATCGAAAAATTATTTCCAAAGACCAAAAAGTTCAACTTGAGTTTACTGACGGCGAGAAAGTTTTTGACCCCGAAAGCGTCTATGGAGATGCACCAAATCCCACAAAACTCTAATTATGAGCATTGTTGAAACAATCAGTTATAAAACTTGGCTAGAAAATCCTCAAGAGTTTGCACAAAAACTTGGTGAAAATCACAAAAGGACGGGGTTCTGTGGCATCAATGACCACCCAATTTCTGAATCACTCGTGAATCAATCCCTTGAGGTTTTTTCTGAATTTTTTGAAAAATCTGAAGAATTCAAGATGCAATATTTCAAAAAAGATCTTGGAGGTGCCAGAGGTTACACGCCCTATAAAATAGAAACGCCCAAAGGTGGAAACCATGCAGATCTTAAAGAGTTTTGGCAAGTTGGAAGAGATTTGAGNGAAGANCATCCNTATAAGAAATATATGTTTGACAATGTTCATNTCTCAGAAATTGAAGACTTTCAAAGAACGGTGAGTGANCTNTATAAAGCTTTTGATGAATTTGGAAAAGAGTTAATGAAAGCAATCGCGATTTATCTTGAATTGGATAAGCAATACTTTAATTCTCATATCAATGAAGGCAACAGTGTTCTTCGAGCCATTCATTATCCTCCTTATGAAATAGAATCGGGTGAGCGATCAGGTCCTCATGGAGACATCAACCTAATCACGCTTTTGATTGGGGGCAATAAACCTGGGCTTGAAATATGCATAGATAACGAATGGCATCCCGTTGAAACGCCNCAAAGCACAGTTGTGTGCAATGTTGGCGATATGTTAGAGCGTTTTACAAATCATAGTCTCCCCTCAGTGATTCATAGGGTCAANACGCCAAGTGATGCTTCAAAAAATAGCTCNCGGTTTTCAATTCCTTTCTTTCTTCATCCNAATCCTGANTGGTTTATTCAAACACTTGGGTCNTGTGTGGATGATGATCATCCAAATCAATATCCAGAAGGGATCATGGCTGATGATTTCTTACAACAACGTTTATATGAAATTAAATTGCTGTAGACTGATTTGATGGAAATCATTCAGATTATTTTTGGCGGCATCATCTTGATTCTTCTTGGTGTTTTGTTTACCAATAATTTTAGAAAAATAAATTTATTATANTTATTGAATGCAATCATTCTTCAATTTGCATTGTCCTTCCTTCTCCTTAAAGTTCCACCCATAACCAATGCATTCAACTCTCTATCAAATGGTGTTTTGGCTTTAAAGGATGCCACAGACAAAGGAACGGGGTTTGTGTTCGGTTACTTGGCTGAAGGTGCACCAAAACCATTTGAAGTCATAGATCCTGGAGTAGCCAATATCTTCATCTTTTCTGGCTTAATGTTGATTATTGTTGTCTCTGCTTTATCTGCAATCTTTTGGCATTGGAGAATCTTACCCGTAATCATTAGAGCAATTTCTACCCTATTTAAGAAGCCGCTAAATGTTGGAGGNCCAATCGGACTAAGCTCAACTGCAAATATTATTTTTGGTCAAGTCGAAGCACCCTTATTGATTCGGCCGTATCTTGGTNAAATGACTAANCACGAACTCTTGGTCTTAATGACGGTTGGTATGTCGACAATCTCAGGTGGAGTCATGGTTGTTTTTGTAACCATGCTTTCAGAGCTCTATACAATAAACCTTATAACCCATTTTCTCACTGCATCGATCATTTCTGTTCCTGCGGCAATCATGTATGCCAACATAATGATGCCGAGTGATACAAAAACTGAGAAGAAAAAAGAGATTGAAGAATCAAAACTTTACAGGGGAACAATGGATGCATTAACCAGCGGNACACAAGACGGTCTTCANATTACTCTTAATATTGCAGCGCTTCTATTGGTTTTAATTACGATAGTTACTCTTGTGAACACTGGGTTAGAAGCTCTGTTACCCATGATTTCTGATGAACCANTTACGCTTGAAAGGTTGGCGGGATGGGTGTTTGCTCCAGTAGCATGGTGCATGGGCATACCAACCTCTGAAATGCAACTTGCTGGATCATTATTGGGCGTGAAATTTATCCTCAATGAATTTGTCGCATACATAAATCTTTCATCAATAGACCCATCAATGCTTTCAGAAAATAGCAGAGTAATTATGCTCTATGCGCTTTGCGGATTTGCAAACTTATCCAGTGTTGGCATTCTGCTCAGTGGCATTGGCACGATGATTCCAGAAAGAAAATCTGATCTGATTTCAGTTAGCGGAAAGGCTCTCATTGGAGCTACTTTGGCCTCTTGCTTTACAGGACTGGTTGTAGGAATTATCTCCTAACTAAGAGCTAACAATTCCATCATAAAAGCATTTCCTGCATAGAGANAGGTATCTTTCATTCCCACCAATCTCAACTTGATCGCCNGATCGGATTATTGAACCGTCTTCGCTGACACGAACAATCATGGTTGCTTTTTTTCCACAATGACAAACAGCACGTAGTTCTTTTAATCGATCAGCCCAAGCCAGTAAATACTTACTTCCTTCAAATAATTCACCTTGAAAATCTGTCCTGATCCCAAAGGCCATAACAGTGATGCTCAATTCATCGACAATTTTTCCCAATTGCTCAACTTGATCCTTAGTTAGAAATTGTGCCTCGTCAATGAGCACACAANTCAATTCACTCTTCTTATTTTGATCTTGAACCATCNTTAAAATGTTGTCTGATTCAGTATAGGTATGAGCCGCTGTTCTCAATCCGATCCTTGAAACCACTTCTGATTCTCCATAACGATCATCTTTTGAAGAGGTAAAAACCATTGTCTCAAGGCCTCTTTCACGATAGCCGTGGCTTGCTTGCAATAGTGCGGTTGATTTACCTGCATTCATGGTCGAATAAATAAAATGAAGCGTCGCCATTATGTCACCTCGCTCATTCTTAAGATAATCTTCTCAACAACATGCTCTGATAGCGACTCTTTAATAAAGTTTGATTCATTGACTTTTCCCAGTATGCGATTTCGATCAAAACTATAGTCTCCNATCTCTGTGTATCTGGCATTNTCAATAATAATTTGATCTTGGTGAATNAGAGNCCATGTCACTTCNAGATTTATTTCATACTCTTTTGGATAATTTGAAGAAGACACAGTAATCACTCTTTCCTTGAAATCATCATTATTAATGATAATGATCGTATCCGCTGATGATCTACTTTCAGAGAAAGAGATGCCATTTATCTTCATCCTATTCTTCAAAACTTTATAGAAAGGGGAATATGAATCATTCGTTTCGATGAAAACCTTGCCTGCTCTATCGGCTAAAGAAGAGGTGTCTTGCAATTGATAGCCACATGAATATGCCATAAGGCAAAATAGAATGGTGAATGTTTTTTTATAATTTCTCACTAAACTACGATATTAACCAACTTTTGAGGTATGACGATAACTTTCTTTATTTCTTTTCCTTCAATAAAACGAATGACCTTCTCATCGGATAAAGCCATTGATTTTAATTCATCTTCATCGATGGAAGCACTGACTTGAAGCTTAGATCTTAATTTACCATTCACCTGAATGACCACCAGTGATGTCTTGCTTTTCAGAAGACTTGGGTCAAATGTTGGCCAGTCAGCATCAATGATTGGCTGAGCTTGTTTGATATCCAACCAAAGCTGATGACAAATATGAGGCGCAATTGGAGAGAGCAACAAGAGTATGCTTTCTATTGCCTCTTTAGCTACCTGGCGATCCAATTCATTATCAACATTAAATGAAGACACTTCATTAACCAGCTCCATGACTGCTGCAATTGCAGTGTTAAAGGTNTACCTTCTTCCAATATCATCTGTGACCTTGGAGATGGTTTGGTGCGTTTTTCTTCTTAACTGATTTTGATTTTCATTAAACCCATCGTTTGAAGATATAGCAGGAGTATCTTTTATGGATTCTTCGTGGGTTTTTATAAGTTTCCANAACTTCTTTAGAAACCTATATGAGCCATTGATTGCTTTATCTGACCACTCTAATGACTGTTCTGGAGGAGCCGTAAACATCATGAATAAACGAACTGTATCGGCACCATAATTCTGAATCATTTCTTCTGGATCGACTGTATTGCCAAGTGATTTTGACATCTTGGCGCCATCATTAAGGACCATGCCTTGGGTTAAAAGCCTTTTAAAAGGCTCATTTCCTTCAACCAGTCCTTCATCTCTGAGGAGTTTATGGTAAAACCTTGCGTAGAGAAGATGCAGAATTGCATGCTCAATTCCACCTATGTATAGGTCAACTGGAAGCCAATACTTGGCTCTTTCATCCAACATGGCTTTATCGGAATCACTTGAACAAAATCGAGCGTAATACCAGGAAGATTCCATAAATGTGTCAAACGTGTCTGTTTCACGAATCAATGGCACATCTCTATCATTTATCTCATAAAAATCGCTCATGGTCTTCAATGGAGAACGAACACCATCAAATTCGACTTCCTCCGGCAAAGCAACAGGTAAATTTTCGTCAGATTCTGCGANAAGATCGCCATCCTCATTTGAAAGCATTGGGATCGGTGCTCCCCAATATCTCTGCCTAGAAATCAACCAATCTCTTAATCGATAGTTGATGACTTTTTTAGCTGCTTTCAGATCGGAAAGCACATCTCCGATCTGGTTTTTTGCATCATCTGAGTTGATTCCATCGAATTGTCCAGAGTTAAAAAGCATTCCTTCATCGATAAAAGCTTCTTGATTGAAATCGTGATCTAAATCCTTATCGGAAGACCTTATCACTGGTCGAATGAGTAAATCATATTTTTTTGCAAAATCATGGTCCCTCTGATCATGGGCAGGCACAGACATGATCGAACCGGTTCCATAAGTCATAAGCACAAAGTTTGCAGTCCAAACGGGGATCTCTTCACCATTTATAGGGTTTATTGCATTAAAGCCAAGAGAAACGCCCCTCTTTTCCGTCTTTTCTAAGGCTTCTTCAGACACTGCTTGTGATTTTGTTTCTTCTATAAATTGTTGAACATTTTCATCATCACTTGCTATTTCTTGAACGATGGGATGCTCTGGTGCCAATGCAAGGTAGGTTGCACCAAAAAGAGTGTCTGCTCTTGTGGTATATACCCTAATGCTGGCATCTAAATCTGGAACTTTGAAGTCTATTTCATGGCCTTCTGATCTTCCAATCCAATTCCTTTGCATGACTTTTACCGGTTCTGGCCAATCAAGATCATCAAGGCCTTCAAGTAACTCCTCACAGTAATCTGTTATTCGAAGAAACCATTGGGGCATATTTCGTCGCTCTATGGTTGCTCCCGATCTCCATCCTTTTCCATCGATGACTTGTTCATTTGCAAGAACGGTATTCTCAACTGGATCCCAATTGACTATCGCACTGCTGCGGTATGCAATGCCCTTCTCAAATAAACGAGTAAACATCCATTGCTCCCATTTGTAATAATCAGGATCACAAGTAGCAAGCTCACGACTCCAATCATACCCAAAGCCAAGCATCTTCAATTGATGCCTCATGTAATCGATGTTTTGCCTAGTCCATTTAGATGGAGCCATATTGTTTTTTATTGCTGCGCCTTCAGCAGGCAATCCAAAAGCATCCCACCCCATTGGCTGCATGACATTTTTGCCTTGCATTCTCTGATATCTTGAAACAACATCGCCAATCGTATAGTTTCGAACATGACCCATGTGTAAGCGTCCACTTGGGTAAGGAAACATACAAAGACAGTAATATTTTTCTTTCTGCTGATCTTCGATTGATTCAAAAACTCTATGATCCTCCCAGTAGCTCTGGGCTGAATCTTCGATTTCTTTAGGATTGTATTTTGTATCAGTCATTTTTAATTTTAAGACGAAGCATACCTATTATTACTCCCATTGTCATAAGGAAAATACTGAGCAATAATGAAAAAGCATCTCCCCAAACCATATATGGTGTCTGACCCTTCATCGGATAGAAATCGCCCGTGATGACAGAGTATTCAAAGGGTTTGGAGGTTGCCTGTATCCTTCCTTTTGGATCAATGATCGTACTGATTCCTGTATTGGTTGATCTCAGGAGATATCTGCCACTTTCTATAGCTCTCATTTTAGACATTTGCAAATGTTGTGCAGAGGCAATTGACTGGCCAAACCAAGCATTGTTCGTGATGTTTATTATTACGTTCGACTGAGGGAAAAAATCCAGCAAGTCAGACCCAAAAATATCTTCATAACATATCGAAGGCGCCATTCTTATATCATCTAGATTAAAGGATTGTTGTTTGTCATCTCCTTTAGAAATATCTTTGCTTGGAAGATTCATGGTTCTCATCCAAGAACGAATTCCTTCTGTAACAGGAAAGTATTCTCCAAAAGGCACCAGATGCCTCTTTTGGTAGCTGTGCCTCTCTGCCCCTAAGCTGATCATAGAATTATAAACTCGACCTTCATTGTCTTGGGTATTGATCCCTAAAATTAACATCCTTATGCCCTTCTTTGTCATTTCTGCTTCGAGAGACTCCAAGTAACTTGCTACATTCCTCCTCAGAGATGGAATCGCCACCTCTGGCCAGATCACTAAATCAATATCTTCTAAGCCCTCTAAACTAGAAGCATAGTGAGTGAGCGTATTTTCGAATTCACTTCTTAACCATTTTCTATCCTGCTCAATGTTTCCTTGAACAAGAGCAACTCTATACGACGATTCATTGGACCTAATGGTCCAATCATGGATGCTTAAGAAATAACTAGAAACTATGATCAGAATGATGATTGAGCCACTCATCACACTCCTTTTTATAAANACCAACAGAATCAAAGATGCAATCATGGCCANAACGAATGACACCAAGTACACGCCACCAATTGGTGCCCAGCTGGAGACAAAACTAGCGGTCTCAATATACCCNAAACTAAACCANGGAAAGCCCGTCAANAAGTATCCTCTTATGATTTCCAATAGTGTCCAAAGGGAAGGNGCAATNAAGAGAAGCGAGAGCCATTCATTACGAATTTTTTTATGAAGCTTNGCAAAAATAAAACCAAATATTGAATAAAAGACAGAAAGATAAGCAGATAAAATNNCTATNAGAATGAGCGCCAATATTTTNGGAGCTNCGCTNACAATATGGATGCTGATATACANCCAATATAAACCAAAACAATACANGAAAAATCCNAAAAGAAATAATAATAATGCAGCTTTCCGAGCTTCAAGTNTTGATGCAAAGTAAAATAAAANAGAGACACTGAGTAGNCCTATANATTTNTACCCGAAAGGCTCAAAACCAATTAGGTACGCCAGTGATAGAATGAGAGAGATGAATAATAATTTGATTCCTGATAAGTGATTGCTCAATCTATAATCACCTCTATACTTGATAATCTTCTATCATCTGCCTCTAGGATCTTGAAAGAGCAGTTATCAACCCGAATGATGTCTTTAACCCCTGGAAGCTTTCCTTGCATTTTAATCAACATGCCGCCAAGCGTGTCATAGTCTTCATCCAGAAACTCTGTCTCGAAGTACTCATTAAAATCCTCAATTCTGATTAAAGCTTCAACAATATATTTCTTATGTCCAATCTCCTTAATCATTGGCAAATCATGAGGATCATACTCATCCTCAATATCACCTACAATTTGTTCCAATACATCCTCAATCGTAAGCAAGCCTGCCGTCCTTCCNTATTCATCAACAACAATTGCCATGTGATTTCTGCTTTTCCTAAACTCTTTCAAAAGTATCTGNAATTGCTTGCTTTCAGGTATAAATGTTGCCGTTCTTAGATATTTCTTCAGTTCAAAGTCGGTTTCCTTTGTTTGAGAAAACCTTAGAAGATCTTTAGCCAAAAGAATTCCGATCACCTCATCCTGATTATCACCGATGACGGGAAACCTTGAATGCCCAGAATCAATGATTATTTTCAACATTTGATCGATGCCCATCTCCTCCTCGAGAAGGATCATGCTTGATCGCGGTATCATGATATCTCTGACTTGAAGGTTTGAAACCTCAATTACACCTTCAATCATCTTAATCTGATCTTTGCCAAGCAAGTCACTCCATCTCTCTGATCGAATCAGTGAGTAGAAGCCATCTGAATCATTCTTATTCTTTATTAAAAGTCCTTTGATGCTTTCAATTAAATTCATGATATTACTGACCTCAGTATTTTATTGGTTAACCCATTCATCTCATGTTCCTCCCGATCATCTTGATGATCATATCCCATTAAATGAAGAAATCCATGAATGATCATGTGCACAAAATGTTGTTCAACGTCCTTTTTCATCTCATCTGACTCTTTTTCTACTACTGGATAACAAACAACGATGTCTCCTAATGATGGTGCATTGATTCCCAAATTATTTTCTCTGTCTGGTTCACCAACGAATGCGAGAACATTGGTTGGTCGATCCTTATGTTTAAATTTTCTATTTATCTCAGCCCCCTCATTTGTTCCCACAATCCTTATATTGACAGATATATCAAAATCATAAGTCCTGTCTGATTCCTTATACGCCATCAAGACCGCTTTCTTTATAAGCTCCAGTGATATGCTTTCTGGTATTTTATGAACGATCTGTATCTCGATATTCGAGTCAGTGATTGTCATTTTCTATTTTTGTGCTTCTGATAAGCCTCTACAATTTCTTGCACAATCCGATGCCTAACTATGTCTTTGTGAGAAAAATTTACAGTAGCAATCTTTTCAATACCGGATACAACACTTAAGGCATGCTCAAGACCGGATTTCTTTTCAATGGGTAGGTCGATTTGAGTAATATCGCCATTGACCACAGATTTAGAGCCAAAACCCATTCTTGTTAAAAACATTTTCATTTGCTCGACTGTCGTATTTTGGGCCTCGTCTAAGATAATAAAGCTTTCGTTCAGAGATCGGCCCCTCATAAATGCCAATGGTGCCAATTCAATTGCCCTTCTTTCAATCAAATTCGAGACCTGTTCAAATCCCAACATTTCATATAGGGCGTCATACATTGGCCTTAAATATGGATCAACTTTCTGGGAAAGGTCTCCAGGAAGAAACCCTAGATTCTCGCCTGCTTCAACGGCAGGTCTGACTAAAATGATTCTCTTCACCTCTTGTCTTTGGAGAGACTCAATGGCAGCGCCAACTGCCAAATAGGTCTTGCCTGTTCCAGCTGGNCCNATNCCGAATGTTACNTCNTGTTTCCTGATCGATTGAATATATTCGAANTGATTCAAATTACGAGTTTGTATCTCTCTGAGAGGTGTTTTTATATNTGTCTGTTGACCAGTAGACGACGATGGGCTTTCCTGATGGCTCATGATGTTTTTGATAACAAGATGNACCCTTTCTTTGTCTATACTTTCTTTGCTTGCAATGGAATGNAGCTCCAGAAGTATTCTTTCTCCCAATGGTAGATCTTTTTTCTGNCCTTCGAGTAAAAATAAATTGCCTCGATTTTTGATCTGTATATTTAATTCATCTTCAATCGATCGAATATTGCTGTCAAATGTGCCCAGTAAATTTGCCAGTATTGAGTTATCAATAGGNTTGATTTCAAATTCTAANGTTGATGTTTTCAATTAATCAACCTNGCTCTAAGTGAATTAGGAAGNGCTTCTGTAACTGTCAGGTTTACGAAACTCCCAATCAGTTCCTTTGGGCCATCAAAATTAACCCAACGATTATTCTCNGTTCGACCAGACAGTTGTTCGATATCTTTTTTTGACTGCCTCTCAACCAAAACATTCTGTTCGGTGCCAATCATGGATTGGCTNATGTTATAAGCATTCTCTTTGATCAAAGCCTGCAACCTATTCAAACGACTCAGTTTCTCTTCATAAGGAACATCATCAGGCATCTCGGCTGCTTTCGTATTGGGCCTTGGGCTGTAAATAAAACTGAAAGATTGGTCAAATCCAATCTCATTAATCAAATCGATTGTTTCTCGAAAATCCTCTTCTTTTTCGCCTGGAAATCCAACAATAAAATCAGACGAAATACTGATATCCGGTCGAATTGATTTCAATTTTTTGATTCTGTCTATGTAGAGCTCAACTTTATGTTTCCGCTCCATCAGTTTTAGAATCCTNTCTGAACCNCTTTGAACGGGTAGATGAAGATAGTTTGCAAGCTTTCTATTTTGAAAAGAACTGATTAAATCATCGGTAAATTGAAGTGGGTGTGAAGTGGTAAACCTGATTCGATCAACCCCCTCAATATCTGCAACAAGTTGAAGCAAGTCCGCTAGACGTAATTTAACANCATGCTTATTTTTTGCCCTGTATGCATTTACATTTTGACCAAGCAAGTTTATTTCTCTCGCTCCTCTTTCGGATAAGTTTTTAATTTCATCCAGGATTTGCTCTGGTGGACGACTGACCTCCAAACCCCTTGTATGCGGGACAACNCAGAAGCTACAAAACTTACTGCATCCCTCCATTATGGACACAAAAGCCGAAGGGCTAACGTTAATGGCATTNGGCAGCTCTGAGAATTTCTCAATTTTTGGAAAAGAAGTATCAATAGAAGGCATTTTAGTTTTGAGNGCATCATCNTACATTTTCGGCANTCGNTGNAGAGTCTGAGGGCCAAATACCATATCTACATAGGGTGCCCTTTTAAGAATATTCTTCCCCTCTTGGCTAGCAACACANCCTCCNACACCAATGATAAGTTCAGAATTACTATTCTTGAGTGGCCTCCAGCGTCCAAGCTGAGAAAATACTTTTTCTTGTGCCTTTTCCCTAATCGAACACGTGTTCAGCAATATTAAATCAGCCTCAGCAGGATCTTTTGTTTGTTTCATGTTTCGTTCGGTACACATCATGTCTACCATTTTTGATGAATCATATTCATTCATCTGGCAGCCAAATGACTTTATGAAGACTTTTTTTGTCACAGAAATTTATCTANTGAATTAAAAAGGTATATCGTCATCAAATTCATCATCACTGAANTTTGATTTCGATGTTGATTGATCCATNTTNTTAGANTGGCTNGAACNNGAGCTCATTCTATCACCAAGCATTTCTANCTGACTTCCTACAATTTCAGTTGTCCACCTTTCATTGCCGTCTCTATCTTCCCATTTTCTAGTCTGAAGCTTACCTTCTACATATACTTGGGATCCTTTCTTGAGATATTGATCCGCTATTTCAGCAATNCTTCCAAAAAAGACNACTCTGTGCCATTCNGTCTTTTCTTGCCTTTCCCCGGTATCTCTGTCATTCCATGATTCAGTTGTTGCAACACTAAAATTAGCAACCATATTTCCGCTCGGCATAGATTTTGCATCTGGGTCAGCACCTAGATTTCCAACTATGATTACTTTATTAACGCCTCTAGCCATATTTATTTCCTTAAAAACTATTTTCTATATTCCACGAAAGATTGTATCAAAAAGCAGTTAATTTAGCCCCATTAGAAAAAAAGATTTACAATGATNGGTTGGTATTTTTTATGAGCAATATTGAAATAAAAGGCGCAAGGACGCACAACCTAAAGAATCTGGATGTTAATCTCCCCAGAGACAAACTAATTGTCATCACTGGTCTCTCAGGGTCTGGAAAATCGTCATTNGCGTTCGATACGATTTATGCCGAGGGGCAGAGAAGGTATGTGGAGTCCTTATCTGCATATGCGCGACAATTTTTATCGATGATGGAAAAACCAGAGGTTGATCTTATTGAAGGATTATCTCCNGCAATTTCAATTGANCAGAAAACAACTTCTCATAANCCNAGATCAACCGTCGGGACTGTAACTGAAATCTATGATTATCTGAGGCTTCTCTATGCAAGAGTNGGAGANCCATNCTGCCCAGATCATGATCGAAAGCTTGGAATTCAAAATGTAAGTGAGATGGTAGACCAAACCATGAAGCTNCCGAAAAAGATTCGAATGGCCATGGTTGCTCCGCTCATTAATAACCGGAAAGGAGAGCACNTTGATCTTATTAANAATATTAGNTCGAGAGGTTTCATCAGNCTCAGAATTAATGGNGAAATACATGACATAGATGACCTTCCNCAGATTGACGCAAAAAAGAACAACACCATTGAAGTCGTGGTTGATCGTTTTTCGATAAAGGCTGATATTGAAAATAGACTCAGTGAGTCATTAGAAACGACACTCGAACTATCAAATGGAATTGCAAAGATAATCTCCCTTGATGATTCATCCATAGATATNCTCTTTTCTAATAAGTTCGCTTGTCCTGAGTGTGGTTACTCAATACCCGAACTTGAACCTCGAACTTTTTCATTTAATAATCCTGCGGGTGCTTGTGAAAAATGTGATGGCCTCGGTGTAGAGCATTTCTTCAGCCCTGATTTAGTTATAAAAAATGAAGACTTGAGTATTTCTGAAGGGGCTATTCGTGGATGGGATAGGAGAAATTTTTATTATTTCCATCTAATTAAGAACCTGGCTAAACATTATGATTTCGATATTGATATTCCCTATAAAAATATCAATAAAGAAATAAAAGAAATGCTTCTCAACGGAAGCGGAGATGAAAAAATAGCTTTTATTTATCCCGGCAGAGGCGGAAAAAGAATCAAAAGGAATCATCCATTCGAAGGGGTTATTCCAAATCTGCAAAGAAGGTACATAGAGACGGATTCACAAAGAGTTAAAGATGCGTTATCCAAATTCATGAGCACAAAAGCATGCGGTAATTGCGAAGGAACAAGACTGAATAAGAGCGCGAGAAATATTTTCTTAAAGAAAGAGAGAATATCTGATCTTACTCAAATGAACATTGAAGAATTGCTGTCTTACTTTAAAGAACTAAAGTTGCAAGGCACAAAACGTGAGATTGCCAAAGGGGTTGTCAAAGAAATTATTGATAGACTAGAGTTCTTGTCTAATGTTGGTCTCAACTACCTTAATCTAGAAAGAAGCGCGGAAACTTTATCAGGTGGAGAATCTCAAAGAATAAGATTAGCAAGTCAAATTGGGTCGGGTTTGGTTGGAGTTATGTATATCCTTGATGAACCAACCATTGGCCTACATCAAAGGGATAATCAGCGTCTCATTAATACTCTGGTTAGGTTGAGAGACCTGGGAAATACAGTAATTGTTGTGGAGCATGATGAAGAAGTTATCAGATCATCGGATCACGTGGTTGACCTTGGTCCGGGCGCGGGAAAAGATGGAGGATACATTGTAAGCCAAGGGACTGTTGAAGACATTCTAAAAGAAAATAAGTCATTGACTGCTCAGTACCTCAATGGATCAAAAGAAATAAATATACCGAAAAAACGATCAAGCTTTAATAAAAAAGAATGCCTTAGAGTGCTGAATGCTAAACGCAATAATCTGAAATCTATCAATGTAGAAATACCTTTAAATGTTTTAACCTGTATCACTGGAGTTTCAGGCTCCGGTAAATCTACACTGATAAATGGTACCTTAAAACCACTGCTGAGAACTC
Source organism: Gammaproteobacteria bacterium (assembly GCA_002691305.1). Lineage (GTDB taxonomy): Bacteria > Pseudomonadota > Gammaproteobacteria > Steroidobacterales > UBA11654 > CACPJA01. The sequence continues at coordinate 65,344 of NZHF01000031.1, forward strand.
AGCTGGAAAATAAACCCAATGATCTGACAGAGAATGAGGTACTGGAGGGTGCTGAGCGATTAAAGAAAATAGTCAACATCAGTCAAAGCCCAATTGGAAGAACACCAAGGTCCAACCCAGCAACATACACCGGTTTATTCACACCGATTAGAGAATTATTTTCAGGAACGCAAGAATCTCGTTCAAGAGGCTATAAACCTGGCCGTTTTAGTTTCAATGTGAAAGGAGGAAGGTGCGAAACATGTCAAGGTGGTGGATTGATAAAAGTTGAAATGAACTTCCTAGCTGATATTTATGTAACTTGTGATGTTTGCAAAGGTAGAAGGTTCAATCGCGAAACTCTTGAGATATTGTACAAAGGGAAGAATATCTTTGAAGTCTTGGATATGACAATAGATGATGCCGCAGTTTTCTTTAAGAGCATACCCAGCATTCATCATAAATTACAAACATTGCTAGATGTTGGATTGGGATACATCAAACTGGGTCAAAATGCTGTAACCCTCTCAGGAGGAGAAGCGCAAAGAATAAAACTGTCCAAAGAATTNTCCAAAAGNTCNAATAAAGATACGCTTTACCTTCTNGATGAACCTACAACAGGCCTCCATTTTCATGATGTAAGTCAGCTCCTAACTGTTCTCCATAGACTTAAAAATGAAGGCAATACAGTGATTATAATTGAGCATAATTTGGATGTTATCAAGACTGCTGATTGGATCATTGATCTTGGTCCAGAAGGTGGTGAAAATGGAGGNATGGTTATTGCATCAGGCACGCCGGAATCAGTTGCAAAAAATAGNAAGTCATTTACTGGGAAATACTTAAAAAATCAATTAACTTAATTTACCTAAGCCGGTCGCATCTTTTATTCCAGCTAAATTAGAACTTGCTATGCCTCTTGCCCTCTCTGCGCCTTCATCAAGAACCTGATCAAGATATAATGGATTACTGATTAAGTCATCATATTTCAAACGTGGTTCAGACAAATGGCCATCGAGCAACTCGTAAAGTTCATTTTTTGCATCACCCCAAGACATTCCATTCTCCAACTCCTTTTTCATGGAAATTACCTGTGATTCTGATGCAAAGCTCCTATAGATATCAAATAATAAACAATCATCGGTTGATTTTGGCTCCCCTGGTTCGAGTGAATTGGTTTTGATCTTCATCACATATTTCCTGAGTGTTTTGGTGTCGCAGAATAAAGGGATCAGATTGCCATAACTTTTGCTCATCTTTCTCCCATCTAGGCCAGGCAAAACGGATGAGTCTTTATCAATAACGCCTTCTGGTATTACAAAAATTTCTCCATAATGATGATTGAATCGTTGAGCAATATCTCTTGTCATCTCAATATGCTGAATCTGATCTTGGCCCACTGGTACATGTGTGGCATTAAACATGAGAATATCTGCTGCCATTAAGATCGGATAAGAAAAAAGACCCATAGTAATTCCTTTATCCGGGTCCGTTTTGTCGTTCTCATCTACAGCGGCTTTATATGCATGCGCTCTATTCATTAGGCCCTTTGCAGTAAAATTAGCAAGGATCCAATTTAGCTCTAATATTTCTGGTATATCGGACTGCCTATAAAAATAGGTCTGATCAACATTAAGACCAGATGCTATCCAAGTTGCTGCGATTTCTAAGCATGATTGTCTCATGGAGTCACGATCTTTGCTTTTAATCAATGCATGATAGTCTGCAAGAAAGAAGAATGAGTCGTGTCCTTGCTCTTTCGAAGAGGCAATAGCAGGTCTTATAGCACCAACATAGTTTCCTAAATGCGGTGTGCCAGTTGTAGTTATGCCTGTGAGAATATTTTTATTGTTCAAAATGTAAACTATTCTGATTGTTCATTTAGCTCATTATCAAAATTATAGTCTACAAGTTGAATAACTGCCATTGGAGCAGTATCACCATTTCGAATTCCACTTTTTAGAATTCTTAAATATCCACCGGGTCGATCCTTAAGCCTTGGTCCGATTTCAGTAAAAAGTTTTCCAACGGCTTTCTTGTCTCTTAGCAAATCAAAGGCACGTCTTCTTCTAGAAACACCGTCTTCTTTGGCGAGAGTTATAAGCGGTTCAACCGTTTTTCTGAGCTCTTTTGCCTTAGGTAGAGTAGTTGAGATAGATTCATGCTCAATCAAGGAAGCGGCCATATTCCTATACATAGCTTTCCGGTGACTGCTTGTTCTTCCTAGTCTTCTTCCTGTCTTCCTATGTCTCATTTCAAACTCTCAGTGAATAATTTTGATTAATCGACAACTGCCTCTTTTGGCGGCCAGTTCTCTAACTCCATTCCGAGTGATAATCCATGGCTTGCTAGAACTTCTTTAATCTCATTAAGAGACTTCTTACCCAAGTTTGGAGTACGAAGTAACTCTACCTCAGTTTTCAGCACGAGATCACCAATATAATTTGCATTTTCTGCTTTAAGACAGTTTGCAGACCTTACCGTGAGCTCAAGTTCATCTACAGGTCTAAGCATAATCGGATCTATAAGGACTTCCTCTTCTTCTTTCTTCTGTTCTTGAACTCTTGTCAGATTTGTAAATATACTTAGTTGATTTTGAAGAATAGCACCCGCGTATTTGATTGCTCTTTCTGGGTTTATTGTTCCATCAGTTTCTAAGTCAACAATAAGCTTATCTAAATCGGTTCTATTCTCAACTCTTGCAGCTTCGACTGAATATGTGACGGTTTTTATTGGACTAAAAGATGCATCAAGCTTTAAGAGACCAATAGTTACATCAGATTCTTTATTTTGGATAGGTACTGGGCGATATCCTGTTCCTTTTTCAATCTTAACTTGCATCTTAAGCTCTTTCTTTGCGCTAACTGTCGCAATGTGATGATCGGGATTAACAATCTCAGTATCTCCATCAACTTGGATATCTCCAGCAGTGATTGTGCAAGGTCCTTTTTTACTGATCACAAAATCAGCTGAGTCCCTATCATGAATATTTACAGCCACTCCTTTGAGATTCAATAAGATCTCTACAACATCTTCTTGAACGCCCTCAATGGTCGTATACTCATGAAGNACACCATCGATCTGCGCTTCTGTAATTGCATAGCCAGGAAGGCTGGAAAGCAATACTCTCCTGATTGCATTACCCAATGTGTATCCAAAACCTCTTTCAAAAGGCTCTATTGATACTTTTGAGTGGAGCTCATTTTGAGACTCCAACTTAATGACCATCGGATTAAGAAGATCTAATACAATTTCCTCTTTCTCTACTTCAGCTTCTTCGCTGACCTGTTCTAACATTTCATTTTCATTTTCAGACATAAAAATCTCCCAAAAAAATTATTTTGAATAAAACTCTACTACAAGGTTTTCTTGAATATCAGGCAAGATATCCTCTCTTTCAGGTATCGAATTAACGATCCCCTTTAATTTCTTTTGATCAACGCTTAACCACTCGCTTATACCTAGTTGTGATGAAATATTTACCGCATTCTTAACCCTTAGCTGATCTCTTCCTTTATCAGTAACTGAAATTTCGTCACTAGCATTTACTTGGTATGATGGAATATTAATAACTTTTCCGTTTACCATAATTGACTTGTGGCTTACCAATTGCCTTGCTTCTGCCCTAGTGACCGCAAAACCCATTCTATAGACCATGTTATCCAACCTGCCTTCAAGCAATTTTAGTAGGTTCTCGCCCGTTGACCCCTTGATCTTAGAAGCTTTCTTATAATAATTTTTAAATTGCTTTTCCAATACACCATACATTCTTCTTAACTTTTGCTTCTCTCTTAATTGATTGCCATAATCTGAGAGCCTCTCTCTTCTACCGCCTACCTTTGATCCTGGGATTGAATTTAGCTTGCATTTGCTCTCAATAGGCTTAATTCCGCTCTTGAGAAACAAATCTGTCCCTTCTCTTCTAGAGAGTTTACATTTTGGTCCTAAATATCTAGCCATTCTTATTTACCTCTTTATACCCTTCTTTGCTTAGGTGGACGACAACCATTGTGTGGAAGCGGTGTAACATCTTCTATACTGACAACATTAAGGCCTATTGCATTCAATGCTCTGAGTGCAGATTCCCTACCAGGCCCTGGTCCTTTAATCTTTACAGAAATATCCTTCAAGCCAAACTCTTTTGCTTTGGTACCGGCTTTTTCAGCTGCAATTTGAGCAGCAAATGGCGTACTCTTTCTTGAGCCCCTAAAACCTGACCCACCAGCGGTAGCCCACGAAAGCGTATTTCCTGACCTATCTGTAATAGTTATAATCGTGTTATTAAATGTAGCGTGAATGTGCGCGACTCCTTCGATAACATTTCTTTTGGTTTTCTTTTTCTTTGCAACAGCCATATTTATTCCTTTAAGCTCTCATGGGCTTCTTAGGGCCTTTCCTTGTTCTTGCATTGGTTTTACTTTTCTGGCCTCTTACTGGCAAACCTCGTCTATGTCTAATGCCTCGATAGCAACCTAGATCCATTAATCGTTTAATATTGGTTGATGTATCTCTTCTGAGATCACCCTCGACAAGATAACTTCCCAATTCTGTCCTAATACTTTCTAGCTCCAGCTCAGATAGATCCATAACTTTTGTATCTTGAGCAATGCTGAGCTTGTCACAAATTGAAGCTGCTAATGAATTTCCAATTCCATATACGTATGTCAGCGAAACCCTAACATGCTTATTATCTGGTATATTTACTCCTGCTATCCTTGCCATGATTATCCTTGCCTCTGTTTATGTCTTGGATCCTTACATATCACTCTGACAACGCCATTTCTTCTGATGACCTTGCAGTTTCTACAAATTTTCTTTACTGATGCTCTAACTTTCATCTCATTTTCCTACTATCTAGGTTTACCGCCTCTTCCGTAATTTTTCAGATTTGCTTTTTTCATAAGCCCTTCGTACTGCTTAGACATCATCAATGCCTGCAATTGAGCCATGAAGTCCATCGCTACGACTACAATGATCAAAAGCGATGTCCCACCAAAGTAAAATGGAACTCTAAAGTAGAGAATCATAAACTCTGGAATCAAACAGACGAGCATGATATACAATCCGCCCCAAAAAGTTAACCTTGTTAACACTTTATCTATATATTCTGCAGTTTGTCTTCCGGGTCTAATTCCTGGCATAAAAGCTCCAGATCTCTGAAGATTGTCGGCGGTATCCTTAGAGTCAAAAACCAAAGAAGTGTAAAAAAAGCAGAAAAACATAATCAAACCGGCATAGAGTAGAATGTAGACTGGCTGACCAGGTGCAAGAGTTGCAGCTATATCTTGAAGCCAGTCAAAACCTTCAGATGTTCCAAACCAACTTGCTATTGTTGCAGGAAATAGAATGATACTGGATGCAAATATAGGTGGAATAACTCCTGACATATTAATCTTAAATGGTAAATGAGTAGACTGCCCTTGCATCATTCTTCTACCCTGCTGTTTTTTAGCATAATTCACTGGGATTCTTCTCTGCCCCCTCTCAACGAATACCACAAAGGTTGTTACGGCTATAACAAGCATTAAAAGAATGAGAACAAGTGCAGATGAGATCTCACCTGTATTGGCTAATTCTAGTGTGCCTCCTATTGCAGATGGGAGTCCAGAAATAATACTNGCNAATATGATCATTGAAATACCGTTTCCAATTCCTCTTTCAGTAATTTGCTCTCCAAGCCACATTAAAAACATNGTGCCTGTGACTAGTGTCACACAAGCAGTAAATAAAAAGTTAAACCCTGGGTTTACAACAACTCCCTGATTTTGAAGAGCAATTGAGGCACCAAAGGATTGAAAAGCAGCTAAGAAAACTGTTCCATATCTTGTATATTGAGTGATCTTCCTTCTTCCTGACTCCCCTTCCTTCTTGAGCTCTTTGAGGGTAGGAATGGTAACGCTTGCCATCTGCATTACGATTGAACATGAGATATAAGGAAATATTCCAAGAGCAAAAATACTTAGCCTTTCAAGTGCGCCACCAGAAAACATATTAAACATACTAAGTATTGTTCCCGATTGTTCCTCAAAGAAGTTCTGTAATGCATTTGGATCAATGCCTGGGNCAGGAATATACGTTCNNANTCTGTATACAATTAATGCACCAATCAAAAAGAACAGGCGTTGTCTAAGCTCTGTAAACCTAGACATATCAGCAAATGATCCACCTGNAGTGTTGATAGTNTTNGCCATAAATNANTCCAGTATNGTTCCGCCAGCNTTTNTNACNGCNTCTTGNAGCGCCTTTGGTCAGCTTAATGCCTTGTAATTTGACAGCTTTTTCAATTGAGCCTGATGCAATTACCTTAACCCTTTGGATATATCTTGGAATGATGTTTGCATTCTTAAGGGTATCGATATCAATTACCTCAGCTTCAATCTTATCAAGCTGATCCAATCTGAGTTGTGCAGAGTCTTTTTGGTTTGAAGTAAAACCCCTTTTAGGCACCCTTCTTTGGAGAGGCATTTGGCCTCCCTCGAAGCCAACTTTGTGAAAACCACCCGATCTTGCCTTTTGCCCCTTATGGCCTCTCCCAGATGTTTTTCCTAGGCCAGAAGCATGGCCCTTGCCTTTCCTAAACTTCTTAGACTTGCTACCTGGGTTAGGTTTTAACTCATTTAATCTCATTTAACTTCCTCGACTTCTAGTAGATACCTAACTTGATTAACCATACCCATGTTCTCTGGTGTAGCATCAATGACTATTTCTTGATTGATTTTTCTCAAACCAAGACCTGACAATGATGCTGCGTGCTTTTTTAATCTTCCAAAGCGACTCTTCACTAATTTAATTCTTACTTTATTCTGTTTATCAATCATGATTTATGTAAATATCTTAGATACTGGAATTCCTCTTGTTTTTGCAATCCTCTGTGGTGAACGTATAGAGTCCAAAGCATTAATTGTGGCCCTGACAAGATTTATTGGATTTCTGGATCCGTAACTCTTTGCCAATATATTCCTAATGCCAACAGCTTCGAAAACTGCCCTCATAGCACCGCCAGCAATAATACCTGTACCATCAGCTGCAGGTTGCATAAAAACCTTTGTTGCACCNTGTCTACCATTTACCTGGTAGTAAATAGTGTCATCTTTCAAAGAAACCTGATGCATGTCTTTTCTTGCGGCCTGCATTGCTTTTTGAATCGCCAATGGAACTTCTTTTGCTTTACCATATCCCATCCCAATTTTTCCCCTGCCATCACCTACAACTGTGATTGCTGCNAAACCAAATTGTCTTCCGCCTTTGACTACTTTTGCAACTCGGTTGACTGCTACTAATTTTTCTATTAAGTCATCGCCTTGCTTATTTACATTCATGTTCATATTTAAAAGTCCAATCCATTTTCTCTAGCAGATTCAGCCAGGGCTTTAACTCTTCCGTGATACAAAAAACCNGACCTATCAAATGCCACTTTGTTAATTTTTGCTTTCTTTGCTTTCTTAGCAATTTGCTGCCCTACAGCCTTTGCTACATCTATCTTTCCTTTGGTCTTGTCGCCTAGGATACTCTTGACTTCAGGATCAAGACTTGAAGTTGCAGCTACTGTCTGATTATCAGGCGCTATAATTTGTGCATAGATATGATTTGAAGATCTATGTACNCATAATCTGTGAGCTTCTAGTTGCTTTATCTTGGCTCTAGTCTTTTTTGCTCTTCTTTTTCTTTTATCAATTTTTGAAATCATGATTTTATTCTTTAAACGGCTTTCTTAGTTTCTTTCAANGTAATTTGCTCGCCTTTATACCTCACGCCTTTTCCTTTNTATGGTTCAGGGGGTCTTATTGCTCTCAACTGAGCTGCAACTTGTCCCACTTTTTGTTTATCTATTCCTGCAATACTGATTTCAGTCTGNGAAGGAGTAGAGATCTCAATTCCTTCTGGAATCTCATAGTTGACAGGATGAGAAAATCCCAATGTCAGATTCAATGTCTTGCCTTGTGATTTTGCTCGATATCCAACTCCGATAAGCTCTAGATCCTTCACATAGCCTTCTGTAACACCTATTACCATGTTTTGTATTAGGCTTCTAAACGTACCCGCTGCAGCTTTAGAAAAGTTAGTTTTNCCATTNGAGTTCACTTTCACAGCNCCATCTTCTATTACAACAGCGANNTCACTAATTAGATCAAGNGNTAACTCTCCTTTGGGNCCTTTCANTGTAAATAGATTCTCAGTATCAGAGATNCTTGCCTCTACCGTTTCTGGTAAAACTACAGGTTGTTTTTCTATTCTAGACATTTGATAACCTACTTATTTTAAGAAACCACACACAAGACTTCTCCGCCTTGACCTATTTCTCTTGCTTTCCTGTCACTCATAACACCAGCTGANGTAGAAACAACTGCAACACCCAAGCCTCCTAATACGCGTGGGATTTCAGATGTTTGCTTATAAATTCTCAGTCCAGGTTTACTGACTCTATCAAGCTTCTCAATGACAGGTTTTCCGTCAAAATACTTAAGCTCGATGTTTAAATTACTCTTATTGCTATCACTCTCTTCAGAGTTGAATCCTTTAATATATCCTTCCTCTAATAGGACTGAAGCTATACTTTCCTTNATCTTTGAGTGAGGCATAGAAACACTAGAAGCACTTATTTTATGAGCGTTTCTAATTCTTGTTAACATATCAGCAATTGGATCNGTCATTGTCATATCTAATTCCTCTTCTTTACCAGCTTGCTTTATGCAGTCCCGGTATATTTCCTTTCATTGCTTCTTCTCTAAGCTTATTTCTTCCTAGTCCAAACTTACGATAATAGCCTTTTGGTCTTCCTGTGATCGAGCATCGATTTCTTAGTCTTGATGGGCTCGCATTTCTTGGTAATTTTTGCAATTTTATCCTTGCGTCATTTTTCTCTTCATAGGATGCATTTATATCTCTGAGAATAGATTTAAGCGATGCCCTTCTTTCAGCNTACTTTTCTACCGTTCTAACTCTTTTGAGCTCTCTTTCAACAATGGCTTTTCTAGTCATTCTTTTTCCTCAATTTCAGTTTTTTCTTCTTCAGCTTTTACTTCTTCAGCTTTTACTTCTTCAACTGCTTCTTCGGCTTTTACTTCTTCAACTGCTTCTTCAGATTCTGATTCTGATGAAACATTTTGAGGAGCTTCCTTGATAGGAAAATTGAATTCTTTCAACAATGCCAAACCTTCCTCATCATTCTTAGCNGTAGTTGTGATACTGATATCTAAACCCCGGATTTTATCTACNTTGTCATAGTCAATTTCAGGGAAAACNATTTGCTCNTTTATTCCTAAGCTATAATTTCCATTTCCATCGAAAGATTTTCTATTAAGTCCCCTAAAATCTCTAACACGAGGAAGAGCTATATTAATGAGGCGGTCTAAAAACTCATACATCCTCTCACTTCTGAGAGTTACTTTAGCGCCTATTGGCATTCCTTCTCTTATCTTAAACGAGGCAACTGATTTCCTTGCACGGGTGACTAAGGCTTTCTGACCAGAGAGCTTTTCNAGATCTGCAACAGCTTTTTCAATTGTTTTCTTATCCTGTGCAGCCTCTCCAACACCCATATTGAGTGTAATCTTTTTTATTTTTGGCACTTCCATAACATTAGAATGACCAAGCTTTTTTTGAAGGCTGGACTTAATTTCTTCTGTATATTTTTCTTTTAATCTTGCCATCTCTAAATATCCACAACCTCATTATTTGACTTAAAAAATCTAACNTTTGTTCCATCCTCAAGTGTCTTTATNCCCACTTTATCTTTCTGGTTAGTGATAGGGTTAAGTAACATTACATTTGAAATATGAATTGGCATTTCTTTTTCTATAATTCCGCCTTCTTGTCCAGTATTAGGATTTCCTTTTTGATGTTTCTTCACGATGTTTATATTCTCAACCAGCACTTTTGAGTTATTAAGCATTCTAAGCACAGTGCCAGTCCTTCCCTTATCCTTGCCAGAAAGTACTATCACTTGGTCGCCTTTTTTTATCTTTTTCAATTCAATAATTCCTATATAACTTCTGGTGCAAGTGAGATGATCTTTAATTGTTTCTTTGCTCTTAGCTCTCTAGTAACAGGCCCAAATACTCTTGTCCCAATTGGCTCTAATTTATTATCTAGAAGTACTGCTGCATTTCCGTCAAATCTTATGACTGAACCATCTGATCTTCTAACGCCATGTTTCGTTCTTACAACTAAAGCATCATAAACCTCNCCTTTTTTAACCTTGCCTCTGGGAATTGCATCCTTGACTGTAACCTTAATAATATCCCCTATTCTGGCATACCTCTTTTTTGAGCCTCCAAGAACTTTTATNCAGAGCACCTTTCTAGCACCACTATTATCAGCAATACTGAGCATTGTTTCTGTTTGAATCATCCTTTACTCCGCTCTTTTTGTCTCTAATATTTGATCTAGAATCCATGCTTTATTCTTCGAAATAGGTCTAGATTCCCTAATGCTGACTTTATCACCGACATTAGAGGCATTTTCTTCATCATGGATCATAATCTTGGTCGTTTTGTATATATACTTATTGTATAGAGGGTGCTTCAACCTTCTTTGTACAGAAACTGTTGCTGACTTATCCATTGCATTGCTAATAACAATGCCTGTTGTTCTTCTTGTATTTTTTTGATTATCGATTGTCATTTGCTTGTTCACTCAAAACTGTTTTTAATCTTGCTATATCCTTTCTTATCCTCTTAAAATGACTTGAGTTTGTAACCTGTCCAGTAACAAACTGAAGCCTTAACTTCATTTGTTCCTCCAAGAGATCATCAAGCATCTTCTCTAGATCCTTCGCTCCCTTGTCTCTTATATCTTTAATGTCAATCATATGATCTGCCTGCTTACAAATTTGGTGCCAACAGGTAATTTTGCTGCAGCAAGCTTGAATGCTTCCTGGGCCAAACTTTCCTCTACACCACTCATTTCATATAAAACTCTACCGGGCTGAATTTGTGCAACCCAATATTCAACATTACCTTTACCTTTACCTTGTCTTACTTCGAGAGGCTTTTTAGTGATTGGCTTGTCTGGGAATATTCTTATCCAAATCTTACCGCCTCTTTTAATATGTCGAGTCATTGCCCTTCTGGCAGCCTCAATTTGTCGAGCTGTAATCCTTCCTCGACCGGTTGCCTTTAAGCCAAATTCACCAAATGAAACAGTACTACCTCTAGAAGCAAGGCCTCGGTTTTTGCCCTTCATTTGTTTTCTGTACTTTGTTCTCTTTGGTTGTAACATTTATTTTTTCCTAATCTAATTTACTTCGCATCATCGTCTTGGAAAATCCAAACCTTAACACCAATAATGCCATATGTAGTGAGCGCCTCAGATAGACCATAATCTATATTTGCTTTTAGAGTATGCAACGGGACTCTGCCTTCCTGGTACCATTCTGTTCTAGCAATTTCAGCACCATTTAACCTGCCGGATACTTTCACCTTTATTCCGTTGGCTCCCAATCTCATAGTATTAGTAACGGCCCTTTTCATTGCTCTTCTATAAAGAACCCTTCTTTCAAGTTGTTGAGTAATTGATGAAGCAACAAGCTTTGCGTCTAACTCAGGCTTCTTAATTTCATTTATGTTTAAGAGGACATTATTAATTGTGGTATTCATCAAGCCGGCTACCTCTTTTCTAAGCCCTTCAATTCCCTCGCCTTTCTTACCTATAACAATTCCTGGCCTAGCAGAAAATATAGTAATGGTGACATTATCTGAGCTTCTTTCTATGTGAATATTACTCACAGCTGCATCTTTGAGTTTTTTATTCAAAAGCTCTCTTATTAGAAAATCTTGATGTACGTTTTTTGAAAAGCTAG
>NZHF01000032.1 GCA_002691305.1 Gammaproteobacteria bacterium
CTATAGGGGCTCCGGTGTTGGTCACTTCCAACTCTGCAATTTCTTCTTTGTTCTCAAGAATGAGGTCTTTGATTGACAGCAAAACGCTTTTTCTGTCTTCGACGCTTGCCTTTGACCATGCCCCACTTTCAAATGTTTTTTTTGCAGTCTCTGCGGCCTTTTTTACCTCATTGGCATCTGCCTCATAAAGCACCGAAACCGTTTGTTCGTCTGCGGGGTGTATGATGGGTATTTTTTTTGCGTTCTCGTTGGGGTCAATCCAGTTTCCATTGATAAAACTGGTTACTTTTTTTGGTGTTATCTCTTTAATGTTTGGTCTATTCATTTTAATTAAACCAGTCTTTCTGATTTTTTGGACTTAAGCCTAAATAGGATAACCCAATTAACGTCATTGCATAGTTTGATGAAACAATTTTTTTGCCTGTTGAGCCAAGCTCAGAAATCAACCTCAATGACGGCATTCCAGTGCCTGAGATCAAAACCGCATCACAATCTTCCTTTGTTAGTCTCACAAGGCCTGGTCTTGCATCATTGGTCGATAGCTCATAGATTTTATAGGTGTCATCACTGCCAATCTCGACCCTCTCTGTAGCGATAACCTCTACACCATGATCTGCCCAGTATTTTTCAGCGTGCTGCTGAAGCCATGCAGGATAAGGGGTTAGGATTCCAATTTTCTTTATATTGTTTTTGTTAAAGTATTGTTTAATTGCTTCAGTAGCAGTTATTACTTGAGCGCCATCAAGCGCCTCGCTCGCTAACCTCAAAACATTCTTTTCCGTTTTTTCGTCGGTCAGATATGAGCTTGCGGTGCAACCAAAGAGCAGGTTGAGAACCGATAGTCCAGAAAACTGGCTTTTTATGGTCTCAGGAAGCGATGTCAGATACTCAATTAACCTTGTTTTTGGATCGCCGCTTTCGCTTAAAAGTCTCAATGTACAATAATCGACATCGTTTGGCAGAATCCTCCTTACTTCTGCCTCTACGGTTGGGTTTGCTTGAGGTGTTGCCACAGCCAATCTTCCCTTGATTGCATAGTCTTTCATGTTTAATGTGTGTTGCCTTCTGCTTCTCTTAAGCTTTTGATCATGCTTGATTTCATTAAAAACTCTCTTGCGCTCTTTGGATCGCTTGCTATTTTTTTAAGCCTCGCTAGCTCGGTCTCCCTAAGTTTTTTGTTTCTCTCTTGCATCCTTGATCTGTTTTTATGTGCATTTTTTAAGATTTCATTTTCAGCTATTTTTTGCCTTTGATCACTATACAGACCGAGCCTTGTTAAAGGGAGCCCGTCTAAAAAAATGTCCTTTAGCCTTTCTGATAAGCACCATCCATCATGGATTCCCCCATTCATCCCCATTCCTCCTGAGGGACTATTTAAGTGGGCTGCGTCTCCAGCAAAAACAACTCTTCCATGGACATATTTATCTAATATTCTTTGGTGTATCTTATACGGTCTAACCTCAGTGACTCTAAAGTCTTTTTCGTCTGGCACTATTCGGCTCAACTTCTCATTGATGCTCTCTGATGTGATGGCCCGATCAATGGTTTCGCCAGTGTCTGGGTATAAAGAGCAACGCCAGATGCCTGGTAGTCTTAGGAGTGAGTAGGTTCCCCAGTTGCTCCACACATAGTTCACATTTGATAGACCGCTAATGTGCTCATGAAAAGGAAATTTAGTCGCCGCCAATATTGTGGTTTCTGGATATGTCAGGCCTTTGAGCTCTAGCCCCATGATTTTTCTCGCCTTGCTGCTCCCTCCGTCTGCCGCGATCAAGATTGGTGCCTCAATTTTCTGTTTGGTTTGTTTTTTGTTTGTAACGGTTATTTCAACAATTTCTTTTTTTTGGGTAACGTCTTGGAGCTGATGCCCCATTCTGAGGTCAATGTTGTCGTCCATTTCTGCTTTTTTTGTTGCGATTCTGCAGAGTTCTTTTTGCTCTGCCTGGAGCCTGAAAGGGTATTTTGTATCTTGTTCTATGTGGCCCAGATCAAATACCGCTTTTTCACCTGTCTCATGGACCCTGAACTGCCAGTGTTTGGTTTTTAAACCAACTGATATGAGTTCTTCGGCAACGCCAAGCTCATCCAACATTTCAATGGTAGGAGGATGAAAGGTGCTTGCCCTCAGCTCATCCTGAATTGCTTTNTTTTTCTCAATGATTATTGATCTCATNCCAANCTGGCTTAACCTTAAGGCTGTGATCAAACCAACAGGTCCTGCGCCAATAATTACAATGGGTTCCATGTTTGTCATAGGGCCATAAGGCTATTGTTTTATATATTTTTTNGTGTTCGCCTTGCCCAGTTCTACGCCCCACTGATCAAATGCATTTATATTCCAAAAAAGGCTGTTTAGTATGGTTTTATTTTCCCATGTTGCAATGAGGTTGCCCATTGTTCTGGGTGANATGTTTTCCATATCTACTGTTGTAAAACGCCTTTTGTTAACNTGTTTGTGTGCNGGCTCATTTGTTTCTGAGCCGCTTGATAGGCTGTGTGTTTGNCCCAGATATTGGGCTGTATTGAGTTTGTTTTCGTTTTCTCTTGAGGCCAAAAAATATAGGTTCATGTCTTTTGTTCCTTGGAAGATTTGCTGATAAAAAGAGTGTTGCGAAACTGGGCCGTATCCGCCCCAAACTATTGGGTTTGTCTGGTAACCTATGCTTCTTCCGTNTTGATCGACCTGCTTGCCNTTGGACTCCATCTCAAGTTGCTGTGCATACTTATAAAACCCCCTCAATGGCCAGTCATATGAGAGTATTGCGCTTGTTTCATTGTCNAAGANATTATTGTGAAGAATGTCTTGTGCAGACAGATAAATGCTNCCNATTTCCTCTGGCGAGCTGGAATTAAGTATATTTTCATCTGCCTCGTTTCCGCCCAAATAAAACTCTGTGCATGCTTTTTCACCCATCTGAATCGGTAAAAGAAGGTTGATCGGAGACCAAATTGAAAACCTCCCCCCTGTGGCATTGCTAAACACCAATATGTTTTTGCTTGGCACTCCAATCTCTTCTGCGCCTTCCTTGTTTGATGTAATCGCATATGTGTCATTTAGATGCTCTTTTTTTGTCACTTCCTCAAAAGATCTCATCGTTTCTATTGTGGAAAAAGACTTAGATGCCAGTATGAATCCGCATTCTGCTAGATTTAACCCTTTTGTTTTTTGTTGTGCCTCAATCGGATCGCTGCCTGTTATAAAAATAATTTTTTGGTTGGNGTTGTAACAAAGCGNTTGTTGTATAAGCTCTGGTCCTAGCTTTGACCCGCCTATGCCAAAAAAAATAATTGCCTCATACTGTTGTTTATTGATGCGTTCGCTCAAATCGATCATTCTTTTTTGTGCTTCTGTGGTCCATGCCTTTCTCAAGGTTTCTTTTTTTCTATACTCAAAATGGTCTACCGCTCTGTTTTCTGTTTTATTTACCTCTTGCCCTGAGTAGATTTCAGCGAACCGCTCAATGATTTTTTGNTTTTCTGTTTGCTCAANAAAAGCCTCTAGAAATTCCTGAGAAAACTTCTGATGGCTAAAATCAATNGTGAGCCCNCCAANTTTTCTTATGGGTGTTGCGTTGCCTGGTTCNGCATACCGCTTGTTGTTAATCATTTTCTCAAATGTTGTCATCTTGATTTTTATTTTTAGGTTTTATTGTTTGTTTAACCTTTTCAATAAACTCAGNTCCCAATAATACGCTCCCCGACACAAATGTAACCCAACTTATGCCGTAAAGCATGGCACCAATACCAACTTTTTCTGCGACTGTCCATTCAGTGTCTGCAGCAATAAAGATCATTNTGCCGTAAATCACCCAAGACCCGAAAAAGAGNGTCGCTCCGATGGCCCTTCTCACCCTTGCCTCCAATCTTTTAGTGTTGTTTGGCTGTCTTCCATNGCCTCGGGGGTGATCTTGCTGTTTGCTTCGATTAGTTTTTTCCCCTGCATGAATGTTTTTTGGTCNTTAACACACTCCACCGCCATAAGTCTGCTGTTTTTAAAATGGCATACTGAAAACTTGTGATCGTCTTGACTCCCTCTAACCACTTTTAAATCACAGTCCTGAGACAATCCTGCAATCTGGAGCTTTAGATCATACTGNTCTGACCAAAACCATGGTAGCGAACTNTAAACTGCTTTTTTTCCAGAAATTGAAGAGGAAACTATGGTTGCTTGGTCAATGGCGTTTTGAACAGACTCTAGCCTTTGCCGAAACCCATATCTTGAAAAATAATAGCTCGAACAATCGCCCGCTGCGTAAACATTCTCTTTGCTGGTTTTGCAACTCTCATCAACAAGAATGCCGTTTTCACATTCAATTTCTGCCTCGATCGCGATCGCGTTATTGGCCTGAACGCCGACCCCAATAACAACAAAGTCAGGGTTATCGATGGTGTCGTCTGTGAAGCTGATGTTTACAGACCTCTCTGTTGGCTTAATTTCTTTTGCGGCTGTTCCAAGCTTAAAATTGACGCCCATGTTCTCATGGTATTCTTGTAGGAATGTTGCAATCTCATTGCTTGCTGATCTTTTCATGATTCTTTCTTGGGCCTCAAATACCGTTGTGGTAAGGCCCATTTTTTTTGCCGAGGCTGCAACCTCCAATCCTATATACCCTGCACCAATGATTCCAATACTCTTGCTTTCTTCAAGTTTTGCCTTGAGGGCTGTGGCCTGTGGAATCGAGCTGAGATAAATTATTTTTTTATCTTCTTTTGCGTTGATTTTATTGAGTTTGCTTCCGGTTGTGAGGACCAGCTTTCTGTAGCTCATTGTGTCCCCGTCTTTAAAGGTTACTGTTTGTTGTTTTGTGTCTATTTTCTCAGCAGGCTTTTTTGTGAGCACTGAGATTTTATTTTTTTCATAGTAGTTTTCAGATTTAAAGAATAGGTTGTCTGCCTTGTTTGTTCCAACCAGAAAACCTTTGGATAAAGGTGGTCGTTGGTATGGAAAGTATGCTTCGTCTGTAACAATGGTTATGCTGCCTTTGAATTTTTGTTTTCTAAGGTTGATGGCCACCATGCAGCCTGCTTGTCCTCCGCCTATTATTAGAACATCGCTCATTTTTAAATAATATCAGGTTTTTATGAGCGGTTTGATCTGGTCGATTAATTTGGACAGTTCCGGTTTATTTTCAATGATCTCTTCTATGCTGAGGCCCTCAAGCTCGTGAGGGAATACAAGCCATCGGTCTGTTTTATGAAGAAAATAGTCGGGTGTTCTGTCTGTCTCGTTGTTGGAGGGCTTAAAATATGGTGTTGCAACTTTAATCTCAGGGGTGTTTTTTTTACATGCCTTATTGAGGTCTTTAATTATTTGATCAACCGACACCCCTGTATCATGAACATCATCTACTATAAGCAGTGAATCTTCTGATTCCAATTTTCTAATCATATAATTAAGGCCAAAAACCTGAACGCTTTTTTTTCTTTCTGCAATCCCCGAGTAATATGATGTTCGGATTGCGATGTGGTCTGACTTAACACCAAGCACATCGAGAAACTCTTGGACTGCTATTCCTATTGGGGCGCCCCCTCTCCATACCCCCACTATATAATTGGGGCGATAGCCGCTGTCGTAAACCTGCCAGGCAAGCTCAAAAGAATCTCTTAAGAGTTGTTGTGACTGTATAAAATGTTTTTCCATTGAGNTTTTGAACGGTGCCTCCGGCTTTGTATCCAGAGGCACTTTTTTACTTAGAACTGTGTCACGAACCTTAGCATTATTTGTCGGGGCGCTATCAGCTCATCTCCTGTGGCTCCAACACCAAAAACATCTGTAAATCTGGCNTTGATGCCGTCTTGATCAAACAAGTTTTTGCCAATAATTTCAAAATGTTGGTTTTCTGCGCTTGCTGGATAAAACCCAAGCATTATGTCTAAAACATCATAGTTGGGAACCAGGTCTGTTTGTGAGTTGTTAAAAATTCTATGTTTAAACCCTCCGCGATAAGTGTACTGAAGCGTTCCCTTNAGCTCACCCCAGTTATGATCATTTGACCAGTTGAGCGCAACATTGCCGGTAAAGCTTGGTGTCTTNGCCAGCTCATTACCTTTGACGTTTTGTATCCTTCCTGCACGAGCAACCTGCACATCATTACTGAAAAGCCCAATGCCTTGCGCGAGCAACGCGTTGGTTGCAGCCTCGGACTCCACATTATCTAATGCCAAGTGATTAGCTGTGATTTCTGTGTCGAGCCAAGACATTCTTAAATCAAGAATAACCGAGTCGGACAGAAACGTGGAGAGCTCCAACTCCGCTCCATATATTTCTGAGTCTGGAATATTTCCCACGCCGCCCTCAAAGACCTCTGGGTCTGTAGCCTGGTATTGAAGGCCTTCATAGTTGTATAGGAACGCGGCAGTATTTAGCCTAACCCTCCCGTCTGCAAGATCTGTTTTGAGCCCAACCTCAAAAGCATCAACTATTTCCTCTTGAAATGTTGGCAAGACCACAATCTGTGCAACCACATCTTCTCTGCCGTAGGTTAGGTTTGAGCCGCCTGGTTTGTAGCCTCGAGTAAAGGAGCCATAAAGCATGGTGTCGTCATCAAGATCTTTTTCAACAACAAACCTGCCGGTTACTTTGTTCCCATCGGTCTCAAGGATATCGGTCCCAGAGCGACCATAAAAGTTAGTGACGGCGCTGTACACCTCGTCTTTTGTGTGCCTCAACCCAAAGACTGTTCTTAGTGAGTCGCTATGGTTCCAGGTTCCTTGGCCATAAAAAGATGTTGAATCTCTTTCTGGTGTTGAGTTTGTGATAAACCCAAAGTCACCGCTATAGCCGTATACGTCGCTGGTGGTAAAAGGGTCAAAGACACCNTCAAAACCAAAGTCGAGCCTCTCTAAAATGCTGATTTCTATCTCGGTGTTTAAATAGAAAAGCCCCGCCACCCAATCAAGCTTTCCAAAAATTGGCTCAGACGAAACAAGGTTTATTTCTTGTGTTATGGTTGTTTGTTTGTTTGTTTCGGGATCGTATTCACTCGGCAACAATGCAAATGGCGGCAAATAGTCAAGGTCATTTCTGTCGTTGTCTCTTCTAACAAGAATGTCGTCAACCTGATAACTGGTTAAAGATTTTATGCTGAAGTTTTCACGGTCCCACTCTAAGACCGCGCTGTAAAGCTGGGCATTTAATTTGTGTTCTGTTGGTGAGTTTTGACGAAGCTGTCTTGGGTCAGGTGTCGGATCTATTATTCCCTTTTGTGCTGATCCATTTCTGTCTTCATCAAAAACTTGGGCCATAAAGTTTGCCCTAAATATATCCGAAGGTTCGTAACTCAGTCGAACCCGAGCAGAANNACTGTCTGCGTCATCCAGATCTTGGCCATTTGTCAGGTTTTCTGTAAAGCCATCTCTCGAGTTTGAAATAAATGATGCGCGCATTGCTAGGTTTTCGCTTAGTGGCTTATTGATGACAGCCCTTGTTTTTAAAAGACCGTAATTTCCCATTGTTAAGTCCGCAGACCCATAAGTTTCATCGGTGGTTGGTGCGCGTGTAATAACATTAATGGCTCCTCCCGTTGAGTTTTGGCCAAACAACGTTCCTTGTGGCCCCCTTAGAACCTCAATTCTTTCTAAATCAAGAAAATCTGTTTGAAGTGAATAAGGTGAGGCAACATAAATCCCGTCTAGATGGTATGAGACAGACGGGGTTGCAATGGCATTTTGGTTTGTTTCATAGCCAACGCCCCTAATTGTGATTACGGTCTTAAACCCTTCGTTTTTGGCAATATTCACGCCNGGNGCTATCGCGCTTAGGTCGACAAATGTTGATATTTGTCGATTATCTAGGTCTATGCCGCTCAAGACTGTGACAGCTTGCGATAAGTCCTGAAGGCTCTCGCTTCTTTTTTCCGCCGTGACAATGATCTCTTCGAACATTGGCTCGCTGTTTTGTGCAAAAGAAGATAGTGCAAAGATTGATGTGGCTAGAAATATTGCCGCTTTTAATGGGTGATTTTTATTTGTCATTTCAATTCCTTTTATTGCCCCCCTTCGGTTGGAGCAGTTCAATTGAGTTGGTAATAGAAGAAGAGATCATGAGATAAACGAATCCGTTTCTTCAGCTTCCGCCTACTTGCGTCTCACAGGGTTTTAAACCAGATGTACTTTTGCGCGCTATGGAATTTAACCAACATACCTAATAATACTAAGGAACAAATATCCATTCAATCGATCTTTCCTTTTAAAGGCTTATATTTTCTGAAAAAAGAAAGATATACTTTCAAAAATACTTTGGGGAATTTTCTTGTCGGCAAAAAACATGGATGAATTGGTATCTCTCTGCAAAAGAAGGGGTTTTGTTTTCCAATCTGGAGAAGTTTATGGTGGGCTTCAGGGTGTGTATGATTATGGCCCGCTTGGAGTTGAGCTCAAGAACAACCTAAAGCATTCGTGGTGGAGTGCGATGATATTCGAAAGAGACGACATAGAAGGTCTTGATGCGGCAATCCTCTCAAAAAAAGAAGTGTTTAAATACTCTGGCCACGAAGACACTTTTTCTGATCCTTTGGTCGATTGTAAAGACTGTAAATCAAGGTGGAGGGAAGACCTAATTGTTGATGGAAAATGCCCCGGCTGTGGCTCTCATGATCTTACGAGTCCGAGGCCGTTCAATTTGATGTTTAAAACACCGGTGGGGCCTGTAGAAAACGAGGAAAACTTTGCTTATTTGAGGCCTGAGACTGCTCAACACATCTTTACCAGCTTTAAAAACGTACAGGACTCAACCTCAAGACAGATCCCGTTTGGTATAGCTCAAATTGGAAAAGCCTTTAGAAACGAGATCAACCCAAGAAACTTTATATTCAGGCTTCGTGAATTTGAGCAGATGGAGCTAGAGTATTTTGTCAAGCCGGGTGAAGATGAGGCTGCTCTTGATTATTGGTGTGCTGAACGACTGGGTTGGTGGGAAAAACAGGGCGTCAATCCTTCAAGCCTTGAGATCTATAATGTTCCGAACGAAGAATTGGCACATTACTCAAAAAAAACCATAGATATAATGTATCGGTTTCCTCATGGTTTAGAGGAACTAGAGGGGATAGCCAATAGAACTGACTTTGATTTGGGCTCTCACACAAAAAACCAAGATGCTCTGTCGCTGACATCTAAAACAATGGAAAACGACGAGTCTACAATGCGTTTGGCTGTTCAAGATCTTGAGGCAAAAAAATGGTATGTACCGTTCGTTATAGAGCCTTCCGCAGGGGTTGATAGAGGTGTTTTAGCTATTCTAAATGAGGCCTTTACGGTCGAGGCTATTGGTGATGGAAAAGAAAGAACTGTTTTGAAACTAAAACCACACCTCTCGCCAATTAAAGCTGCCGTAATACCGCTCAAGAAAAATAACGATGAGCTGGTGCGCCTAGCAAAAGAGATAAAACAAAACCTTCAAGCTCTAGGCTTAGGCAGAGTCTTTTTTGAGAACACGGGAAACATCGGTAAGGCCTACAGAAGACATGATGAGGTAGGAACACCTATGTGCATCACTGTTGACTTTGACAGTCTTGAGAACCAAACGGTCACGATCAGAGATCGTGACTCTATGGAACAAAAAATAGTCAGCATTTCAGAGCTTCCGGAAGCATATATTGGGGCGCTAAAATAATCCCCCAATGATCTACATAAGGTCTATCGTTTATACCGCATTAATGTTTTTAAGTTTTGTGGTTTTAGCGACAATCGCGCTTTTGCCAATGCCGATTATAAACTATGAAAAAAGATGGTTGATTGCAAAAACCTGGGCGAACCTAAACATCTTCTTGTCAAAAAAACTGTGCGGCCTGTCATACAACATATCTGGTCTTGAGAACGTTCCAGGCCAGAGGTGTGTGGTGTTTGTAAAGCACTCCTCTGTATATGAAATATTTGTTCTATTGAAACACTTTAGCCCATCGTCCTGGGTGGGCAAGCATGAATTAATGTATTTACCAATTTTTCGAGGTGTATTTAAAAAATTCAAGCTTATACCTGTAAAGCGAGGGCATGGTTCGAGCGAGGTAGACAAAGTAAGGGAAGAGGGTAAAGAAAGACTGTTATCTGGAAATTGGATAATTATATTTCCAGAGGGAACAAGGATGCCTTACAACGAATCAAAAAGATACGGGTTATCTGGGGCTATCCTGGCCAGCGAAACAGGAGCAAAAGTCCTCCCAATATCACACAATGCGGGAAAGTTTTGGAGAAGAAGGGGGTGGGTCAAAAAACCTGGTTGTNTAGAGTTTGTTNTAGGGAANCCAATCGAAACCAAGGGNTTGAGCCTNNGAGAAATCAANNAANCATCAAAAAAATGGATAGATGGTAANGTTTTACCTTAGTTTCTAAGATAGATGGTTCGTTTTCTCTATTAAAAAAGCTTATTTTAAAGGTCTAAATGTCAACATTTCCAGCATTTANGGCGTTTTCTTCAATAAACTCTCTCCTTGGGGGTACTTCATCGCCCATTAGTGTTTCAAAAGTGAGTCCAGCATCTGCCTCTGCCCTAACCTGTAGCAACGATCTGTTGACAGGATCAAGTGTTGTTTCCCAGAGTTGATCGGGGTTCATTTCACCAAGTCCTTTGTACCTTTGAACATTAAGCCCTCTTTTTGAGGTTTGCACAATTTGGTTTAAGCAGGCATCTATGTTTGGATATTCACTTGTATCGTCTCCGCTTTCGGTAATTACAACACCAGTAAATTGTTTCTTTGCTTTTTGGACCCGCTCAAAGACTTTGTAATCATTTGATCTTAGAAAGGCAGTAGTTATTTTACCTTGATGGGTAATGCCTCCAACCTCTTCGCTTGTGTTAAGGTGCCCCATTCCATCATCGTCATATTCAATTGATATTGATGCTTTATACCCTTTTTGCTTGGCAATTTTTGCTGCAGTTTTTGATAATCCCTTAACCCATAACTCTAGTTTCTTTTTGTTGCCTGCTTCTGTTTTTGTGATTGGTTTATGTTCTGAAATTGCTTGGGCTGCAACGGCTCCTGTTTGTTTTGAAACCCTTTCAATAATATTTAATGACTGGGAGTAATCCAATATGGTGTTTAGTAGCCCGTCTCCCTCTATGCCTTTTTTCTTAGTCTTTGATCGTACGGTGGTGCCTTTTACGGCATTACTAAGTATTAGTGTATTGAGCTCTTCGTCTGTTAG
>NZHF01000033.1 GCA_002691305.1 Gammaproteobacteria bacterium
CAAATGAATCAATCGCATAATGCCCATTAAAGATAGTGTTGTCAGGTATCTCTAAACTGACAAAAGAGAAAAATAAACTTAGGGATAAGAAGAGTAATATGAGTCCATGTATNAGTCCTGGTGTGGCTTTCTTTACAAGACTGTTGACCAATATTATCGAACATATTCCAATAGCAATTGTAATTTCAGGCAAAATAAAACCAATGATATTGAATGTCATGACCCCACTCCTATCATCACNATCTCTGATAATCCAATAAGCGAATCATGCATTATTTTCATTATCGGCTCTGGATATATTCCCATGGCTAGAACCATCACAGCCAAGATCATAAGTGGTACAAGCTCTATAATACTAAGATCTTGAATATCACTGATCTTGTTATTGGTTATTTGACCAAAGATAACTCTTTTAATCATCCAGAGTGTATAAGCTGCTCCGATAATCAATGTTGATCCAGACAAGAATGCAATCCAGAAATTAACCTTTAGAGCGGCAAGAATTACCAAGACTTCACCCACGAAACCGGATGTACCCGGCAAAGCAGCATTGGCAAGTGCGAAGAAGACCATGAGGCCAGCAAACCTTGGCATTGACAATGCAACACCGCCATAATCTTGGATCTCTCTGCTGTGGATTCTGTCATACATAACCCCTATGCATAGGAATAAAGCTCCTGAAATTAATCCATGAGAGATCATTTGTATCATCGATCCACTGATGGCCAGTGTCATGTCATCCGATGTGATAGTCTCATGATTAAGAAAGAAGACAAAGGTTCCAAGCGTTACAAAACCCATATGAGCAACAGAAGAATATGCTATGAGTTTTTTCATATCGGTTTGTGAAAGAGCAACCATGCCAATATAGATGATTGCAATGAGAGACAAAACGACCATGATTAAGGCCAGTTCATTGGATGCATCGGGGGTTATTGGTAAGCTAAATCTCAGCAGTCCATAACCACCCATTTTAAGAAGTATTGCTGCCAATATAACCGATCCTCCAGTTGGTGCTTCAACGTGAGCATCTGGCAACCATGTGTGAACAGGCCACATTGGGATCTTAACGGCAAAAGCAAACAAGAAAGCTAAAAATATCATTGTCTGTTCAATCATTGATAGATCAAGATTATAGAAATCAAATATCGAGTAAGACCCGGTATTGATGTAGAGATAAATGATGGCTATCAACATAAAGACAGAGCCTAGGAATGTATAAAGGAAGAACTTTATTGTTGCATAAACACGATTTTTACCGCCCCATATTCCGATGATGATAAACATTGGTATGAGCATTGCTTCCCAGAAAACATAAAATAAGAGTGCATCCAATGCACTGAAGACTCCGATCATTAATCCCTCAAGAATTAGAAATGAGGCGAGATATTGATGAAGATTGTTTTTATTTGAAGTCCTGGATGTGAAAAGAACAATTGGAGTAATGAATGTGGTTAAAAGAATGAGAGGAAAAGATATGCCATCTACACCGAGGTGATAATTGATATTGAATCGCTCTATCCAAGGTGTATTTAATTCAAATTGGATTGCAGATCCGGTCGTTTCGAATATTGACAGAGCATACAAGCTCACAGCAAATACCGATAATGATGAAAAGACAGATACCCAATAAGCTATTGATGAATGCTTATTTGGAATCAGAAGCAAAAGAAGTCCAACTATGATTGGAGACCATATCATTAAATCCAGAATCACGATGCATACCCCGTAGTTATGAGTGTCCAACCTAAAAAGATTGCAAGGCCTAGGATCATCATCAATGCATAATGATAGATGTATCCGGTTTGAATGGATTTAATTCGGTTGGCGATGTTTCCAATGCGATAGGCTGTACCATTGACGAACCAATTATCAATGATTTTGATATCGCCCACTGACCAAAGGTTTTGACCGATATTTCTTGCTTGTTTTGCAAAGACATTTTCATACAGATCATCAAAGTAGTATTTATTCTCTAGAATGCGATATATAAATGTCGATTTGAGAGATCTATCATTAAGAAAGTTCGGTTTCTGAATATACAAGACATATGCTGTGAGAACACCCGATATTGCAATATATATAACCGGGCTTGAAAATGCGTGCAACAAGAAACCAAAAGCTGAGGTAAATTCATAGCCGAAGATCTGATACGCATCAGGCTGATCAATGCTGTTTCCAAAGTATGAACCAAATACCATTGGACCCACTGTCGGCCATGCAATCATCACAGATGGAATTGCCAGCAATATGAGTGGAAGCGTAATTGACAGCGGNGATTCTTTTACGTCACNGTGATGCTCTNCAATNCGTCCATGAAATACTTTGAAAAAGAGCCTAAATGANTACAAGGCTGTTATAAAAACGCCNATAAGTACTGATGCATATGCAAATCCAGATCCGACAATATTGGCATGGCCAATTGCCTCGATCAATGCATCTTTGGAGAAAAACCCTGAAAAACCTGGAAAGCCAATTAGTGCAAGGGAGCCAATCAATGATGTTAAATACGTTATGGGAAGTTTGCTTTTGAGTCCGCCCATCTTTCTTATGTCTTGCTCATGATGCAGTGCNACGATTACAGAACCGGCTGCAAGAAAAAGCAAAGCTTTGAAAAAGGCATGTGTCATTAAATGAAACAAGCTCGCAGAATAGGCAGAGACGCCAGCAGCAGCAACCATATATCCCAGTTGTGACAATGTTGAATAAGCTATGACCCGTTTAATATCGTTTTGAATTAACCCCAAAAGTCCAGTAAACAATGCTGTTGTTGCACCGATGATTAGTACAAATGATAAAGCGGTGGGTGATAATTCAAATAAAGGGGACATTCTTGCAAGCAAGAATACGCCAGCTGTAACCATCGTTGCAGCATGGATTAAAGCAGAGATTGGTGTTGGGCCTTCCATGGAGTCAGGCAACCAAACATGCAATGGCATCTGGGCCGATTTACCCATGGCTCCACCAAATAATAGGATGCAGGCTCCTGTTAATGCGGTAATGGTCCATGTNTCAAATAATTTAAACTCANTTTGAGTGAGACTTTGTGTTTCAGAAAANGCAGTTTGATAGTCCAGNGAACCCGTNATAGAGAATATTATCCCAATTCCAAGGATCAAGGATAAGTCCCCTACTCTGTTAACCAAAAACGCCTTGAGATTGGCTTTGATTGCAGATTCTTTGGTGTACCAAAATCCAATCAGCAGGTAAGACATNACNCCAACGGCTTCCCAACCAAAGAATAATTGNAGGAAGTTATTAGACATNACTAAGCTCAGCATCGAAAACGTAAAAAGGCTGATGTATGCAAAGAAACGATGATAGCCAGGATCATCATGCATATAACCAATGGTATAAATATGAACCATNAGTGACACAAAGGTAACCACAACCATCATACTGGCAGTCAGATTATCAATGAGAAGTCCTATATGAAATGTAAAGGTTCCAATATCTATCCAGGTATATAGATTCTGATTAAAAACAGCAGATGTTTGATATAAATCCATTGCCAACATACAAGAAAAAATAAAAGAAATCATCACTCCCAATATTGTCGATGCATTGACAAAGATCTTTCCCATGGATTTACCGAAAAATGCAGCGATAACACCTCCAACGAGTGGAGACAATAATGCAATTAAACTATATTCTAAGACCATATTTAGTTTCTCAGTTTATTCAGCTCACTGACAGAAATTGATTTTTTATTGCGATATAAAGCNACCAGAATTGCCAGNCCAATNGCAGCTTCTGCTGCTGCAACGGTCAAAATAAAGAAGACAAAGACTTGGCCTGAGAGATCATTTAAGAAATGTGAAAAAGCTATAAAATTAAAATTTACCGATATCAGTAATAANTCTGTGCACATCATGACGATAATGATGTTTTTACGATTGATTACAATCCCAGTAATCCCGATTGAAAAAACGATGGCTGACAATGTTAAATAGGATTGCAACGTAAGCATCAGCTACCNCCTCTTTTGATATCAACCATTCGNACACGTTGCTTTGGATCGGCAGATATTTGATCTCTNGCAACTTGTTTNTTTACATTTTTTCTTGATCGAAGCGTCAANGAAATAGAGACAATNATAGCCAATAGAAGTATAAAGCCAGCTATTTCAAACGANAGGATATATTTNGTAAACAATTCTGTTCCAAGAAGAAGAGTATTGTTAGAAGATANATCTGAATTTGAGANNGANGNTACNCCTGAAAACTGTTCNGACTGAATCCAGAATAAGGCAATAAGCTCTGCTGCTACGACCAGTCCAAGAAANATGGCAACAGGNGCTATNTTGGTAAACCCTGANTTTTCTTCTTCANTATTGATGTTTAACATCATGATGACAAATAAGAATAAAACCATAACTGCGCCGACATAGACAAGCACCAGCACAATCGCCAGAAACTCGGCTTCAAGCAACAACCACAATAGGCCTGTGGTGATGAATGCCAAGATCAGNGATACAGCNGAGTAGACNGGGTTCTTAAANAGGATCACGCCCANNGANGCACATATAAGAACTGAGGCAAANGAATAGAATATTATTTCCAATAACATCATCTATACCTTGAGTCTTTTTTCTTATTTTCAATGGTTTGTTTTCTGTGTTGATCGCCAGTAGCAAGAAGCATCTCTTTTGTTTGAATCCTTTCATGGTTCTCTGTCATGTGATATTCAAATATATTTGTCTCNACGATAGAGTCGACAGGACAGGCTTCTTCGCAGAAGCCACANTAGATGCATTTGAACGCATCAATATCAAATTTAACGGTTCTTCTTGTTCCGTCTGNNCTCTCTTCTGATTCAATGGTGATTGCTTGAGCNGGNCAAACNGCTGAACACAATTTACAAGCAATGCATCGTTCTTCACCGTTATCGTATCTCATGAGTGCAAGTTTGCCTCTGAATCTTGGAGACAGTGGGGTCTTAACCTCAGGGTATTGGACAGTGACTTTNCGTCTAAATAATGCTTTAAGTGTGACAATAAAGCCTTTAATGAAGTCAATTAACGAGAGTTTTTTTAAGAGTTGGATAAAATTCATGCAATGCTCCAAGGACCNACTTGCATGACATACATCACGCATTCNACNCCAATCCANAGGATCGTAATAGGTATAAGAACTTTCCACCCAAGAGACATCAATTGATCATATCTGTATCTCGGAAATGATGCCCTTAGCCAAACAAAAACGAATAGAAAGAAGAGTGTCTTAATCAGTAACCAGAAAATACTCGGCTCAAGCAAAAAAGCAAGAACAGTGCCTTCGAGAATGGTCAGACCGGTAAAAAAGCTTTCCCAACCACCAAGAAATAAGATTGACGTCAAAACCGATATCAATGCCATATTGATGTATTCTGCAAGGAAGAATATTGCAAATCCTATTCCTGAGTATTCCACATGAAAGCCAGCAACAATTTCTGCCTCGCCTTCTGCAAGATCAAAGGGATGTCTATTGGTTTCAGCGATTCCTGAAATAAAGTAAACAATAAATAATGGAAAAAGTGGGATCCAGAACCAGTTCAAAACTCCACCCGATTGAGCAGCAACAATTTCTCCAAGTTTTAAACTGCCTCCAGCCATCAGTACGCCGACCAATGCAAATCCCATTGCGATCTCATATGCCACCATTTGAGCAGCAGCTCTCATTGATCCAAGAAAAGCATATTTTGAATTTGAGGCCCAGCCAGCAAGAATGACGCCATAAACACCGAACGAAGTGAGTGCCAATAAATAAAGCAATCCTGCATTGATGTCTGCAATAATAAACTCTGGGCTAAACGGGATTACTGCCCATGCCGCTAATGCGGGAATAAGAAGAAGTATCGGTGAAAGTAAAAAAAAGAATTTATCAGCTTTGGAAGGAATGATCACTTCTTTGAGTAATAATTTTATGGTATCTGCAATTGATTGAAGGCTTCCCATGGGTCCAACCCTGTTTGGCCCAACTCTGGAATGCATATAACCAATAACCTTCCTTTCGAATAATACTAAAAAAACCACAGTCAGAATCAGACATATGGTGACAATCGCTATTTGCAATAGTGACCATATTAAATTTATCCATTGAGGATCAAGAAACGATAACAGCGAATATATAAATTCCCTCATATCTCGTCTAATACTTCTTTGGTTTTTTGTAACGGCTTAGATCTTCTTAGGACGTTATCAACGTTATACATATTAAAACGAACTTCTTTTTTGGAAGCTTTGATTGATTGTATGTTTTCTGGAATATTTGAAATTCTTCCTTCAGTACTAGTAATGATATCTATTCCTTTTTGAACAGAATCATTNATCTCATCAACAGATACAGATTGAATGCCCATGCCTTGATNCAGTGACATGAGTAATTCAATGTTGGTAAATTGATCAACATCCAATGACAAGGTATTGATAAAAGATTGATTCCTAAGCTCAATGTTAATCATGGATCCATTGTTTTCATAATGAGTNTTTATTGGAACAATGACATCTGCATTCCGATCAAAATGTTCATTTGCATAAGGCGTAAAGACNANAAGATCTTTTGCCGACTCCATGCATTCAATTAATTCTGCTTGATATATCGTATCCTCNGGCTCAATGCCATACATAATCAAAAGGTCGTGCTTCATNTGGACGATTTCTGAAAAATTTAGAGAATTTTCCTGTTTATTAACTACGCCATGAATGGATGCTCCAATCATATTAGAGCCTTCAGATATTTCGCAAAGATTGGTTTGACAGATAGTAGATAACATATGGGCATAAGAACGTATCATTTGATACTGAGAATCTGAATAAGCTTCGATCCCAATGATAATGAGGCTCTTATCCTGACACATCGATGCAGCTATTNCTTCATGAGTTGANGATGGTTCACCTATGGTATCCAGATGATCGGCAATATTATTGGGTAAAGAATTCTTTGTTAGATTTATGGCAGCCTTTAATACCAAGCCCATATCATTGACCCATTCGTCTGCTATGATTTGTTGATCAACTTGAAAATGATATTCAGATTCATAAGAATTAATTACATGAACCGATGCACCATTATCTGCCGATTTTTTTAACCTATGAGCCANTATCGGTGTTTCCCTTCTTAGATCAGAGCCTAAGATTAGGATGTTTCTCATCGCATCAACATCTGATAATTTAATATTCATGTGAGGTATGAAGTCGTTAGCAGAATCAATAGAGAAGTCTCTTTGCCTTGGTCTGTAATCGATGCCTTTTATATCTAATTGATCGCAAAGGTTTAATAACAGATATTGTTCTTCTGTAGAAAGATTGGGTGAGATCAAAACACCAATCGATTGATCCTTGGTTGAACATGATTGGATTAATTCAACAGAACGATCGATTGCTTCGGATAATTTAACATCTTTAAGGTTTCGCTCTACCCTGAGCTTTGCACTTTTTACCCGATCCTCTGAATAAATACCGTCGAAGCCAAAACGATCCCTATCGGCAATCCATGTTTCATTAATTTCTGGATTATTTTTTGGGACAATTCTTCGAATAATGTCATTTTTCTTATGAATCATAATATTTGAACCCACACAATCATGCGGCGATATACTTTCAATCTGATCCAGTTCCCAGGTTCGATCTGTGTATCTATATGGTTTATTGTTAAGTGCGCCCACAGGGCATAAATCAATAATGTTACCGGAGAGTTCGTGATCCACGGTACTGGAAACATATGTGCTGATATTTGAATCCTCTCCTCTACCGATGGTNCCTAATTCCTGAATGCCTGCGATTTCAGTTCCAAAACGAACACATCTGGTGCACATAATGCATCGGGTCATATCTGTTGAAACAAGCGGNCCTAGATCATCATTCTTTTTTGTTTGTTTTGGTATATCAAATCTAGAATTATTTTTACCATAAGTATAAGCAAGATCTTGCAGCTCACATTCACCGCCTTGGTCACAGATTGGGCAATCAAGTGGATGATTGATTAGCAAGAATTCCATAGTTGATTCTTGAGCTGTTTTTGCAGATTTTGATTTCGTATGGACAACCATACCATCACTAACTGGGGTAGCACATGCAGGCAATGCGTTTCTTGAGTTCTCTACTTCAACAAGACACATTCGGCAATTTGCAGCTATGGATAGTTTTTCGTGGTAACAAAATCGGGGGACATAATTACCAGTCTGATCTGTCAGCTCAATGAGCATTTGCCCAGGAGTGGCATCGTGCTCAATGCCGTCAACAGTAACTTTAATTTTATCTTTTTTTTCGGTCATTATGCTGCAGCTGATTTACCCTTGTTTTTGATCATGTATTCAAATTCATGGTGATAGTGCTTAATAAAGCTTTGCACTGGCCACGCAGAAGCATCGCCAAATGCACAAATTGTATTGCCCTCTATTCTGCCTGCTACATCTTCAAGCAAAGCAAGATCATTAGCCATTCCCTCTCCATTCGTGATTCGATCCAAAATACGATAAAGCCACCCCGTTCCTTCTCTACATGGCGTGCATTGACCGCAACTCTCAGCATAGTAAAATCTCGAGATTCTCTTTAGGAGATCAACCATGCATGTGCCTTCAGCAATTACCACCATTGCACCTGTGCCCAATGCAGAATCAACATCTTGGAGTGATTCATAATCCATGGTGCAGTTTTTTATAATCTCAGCCGGAAGGACTTTTGTTGATGATCCACCGGGAATAACTGCCTTGAGCTTTTTCCCATCCAAGACCCCGCCAGCCAAATCAATTACTTCATTAAATGGAAGCCCAAGCGATANTTCATAATTACCCGGCTTATTCACATGTCCTGAAATTGAGAAAACAAGTGTGCCAGGTGATTTCTCCGTGCCAAGTTCTGAATACCATTTTGAGCCCTTCTCAAGTATCTTCGGAATGGTTGCTAGTGTTTGAGTATTGTTTACNGTTGTGGGTTTNCCATACAGTCCATAATTTGCCGGAAATGGAGGTTTAAACCTAGGTTTTCCTTGTTTACCCTCTAGTGATTCAAGCAAGCCTGTTTCTTCTCCACAAATATAGGCACCTGCGCCGAGAAAATTATAAAGTTCAAAATCAACGCCAGATTCTAATATGTTTTGACCGAGCAATCCTGCTTGATAGGCTTCTTCAACTGCAGCTTCAATTCTAGGGTAGCATTCAAGCATAAATTCTCCCCTGACATAGTTATAGCCAACACTTGCCCCAATCGCATAACCAGCAATAGCCATCCCCTCTACGAGGGCATGAGGATTGTATTTAAGAATGTCTCTGTCGTGACAAGTTCCCGGTTCGCTTTCATCCGAGTTACAAACAATGTAACTTTGATCATCGGTCTTAGGCATGAAACTCCATTTTAGGCCTGTTGGGAATCCAGCACCTCCTCTGCCTCTTAGTCCAGAATTCTTNACTTGATCGATGACCCAATCCCTACTTTTACTAGATTGATCAGTAAGTATCTCTTTCCAAATAGAATACCCACCTTGTTTTATATACTCTTCCATGGTCCATGAGTTTGTATCATTGACGTTTGAATAAATGACTTGATTTATTTTGCTCAT
Organism: Gammaproteobacteria bacterium; assembly: GCA_002691305.1. Lineage (GTDB taxonomy): Bacteria > Pseudomonadota > Gammaproteobacteria > Steroidobacterales > UBA11654 > CACPJA01. Next base: position 9,537 of record NZHF01000033.1, read on the forward strand.
GTTTTTTTCGTCAGTTTATTAATCACTTCATCAACTTTTTTTATATCTAGATTTTCAATATAAATATGGTCCACCATCATCATTGGTGCNCCTGTGCATGCAGCAAGACACTCCTCCTCTTTTTTCAAAAAGATATTCCCATCTGCTGTTGATTCACCAACTTTGATGCTTAACTTATTCTCAATATGATTGAGTATTTCGTCTGAACCTCTGAGCATGCATGAAATATTTGTACATACTGAAATTTCATGTTCGCCAACTTTTTTTGTTTGAAACATAGAATAGAACGAGGCCACTTCATAGACATGAATTTTTGGGACATCTAGATAATCGGCAACTGCATCCATGAGCTCAGAGGTTAGGAAGCCACTGTTTTGGTGTTGAGCAGCATGTAGGGATCCTATTATCGCAGAGCGTTGTTTCCCCTTTGGAAACTTGCTCAACCAATGATCCATTTCTTGTTTTGTTTCACTTGTGAGTAATTGATTCATTGTTATCTGTCTATTTCACCAAAAACTATATCTAGTGTTCCAATAATTGATACCACATCTGCCAACATATGACCTTTGGACATTTCATCAATGGCTGCCAAGTGAGCAAAGCTTGGAGCTCTTACTTTTAGTCGATATGGTTTATTAGCACCATCAGAGAGTAAGAAAACTCCAAATTCACCCTTAGGATGTTCAATGGCTTTATAGGTGTTACCCTCAGGAACGGAGTATCCTTCTGTGAAGTGTTTAAAGTGATATATCAAGGACTCCATATCGTGTTTCATCGATTCTCTTTCTGGAGCTCTGTATTTATGATCTTCAATCATTACTGGGCCTGTGTTTTCTCTGAGCCACTTAATGCATTGTTGGATAATGAGATTTGATTGTCTCATTTCTTCGATCCTGACTAGATAACGATCATAGCAGTCGCCATTCACGCCAATAGGAATAAGAAAATCTAATTCATCATATACTTCATAACTTTGGTTTCTTCTGAGATCCCATTCAATACCTGAACCTCTTAACATAGGACCGGTAAAACCCAATTGCATTGCTCTCTCAGGAGTCACAACTCCTATATCCACGGTTCTTTGTTTCCATATTCGATTATCTGTGAGTAAAGTTTCATACTCGTCAACTAGGGATGGAAATCGATGTGTGAAATCTTCGATAAAGTCCAGCAATGTACCTTCACGATTGTAATTGAGTTTTTTTACCTTTTTTTCTGAGATAAATTTATTTGCTTTGTATTGAGGCATTTCTTCAGGNAAGTCTCTATAGACACCNCCCGGTCTGTAATAAGTCGCATGCATTCTAGCGCCAGATACGGCTTCATAGGCATCGTAGAGGTCCTCTCTTTCTCTAAAACAGTATAGGAACAGGGCCATGGCTCCAATATCAAGTCCGTGACAGCCCAACCATAATAGATGATTCATTATTCTCGTGATTTCATCAAACATCACACGAATGTATTGGGCTCTCTTGGGAGGTTCAATGCTCAAGAGACTTTCAATNGCTAAAACATAGGAATGTTCACAACACATCATTGAAACATAGTCCATTCTGTCCATGTATCCTATGGAATGATTGTAAGGTTTTATTTCAGCCAGTTTTTCAGTGCCCCTGTGCAAAAGACCAATATGAGGATCGAGATTTGTAATGACTTCTCCATCCATCTCCATGATTAATCTCAGAACTCCATGGGCAGCAGGATGTTGTGGACCAAAATTCAGCTTAAGATTGCTTTCAGTCATCTTGATCCCTTATGACTCTTGGCACACTTGGACGTGTCGAGATGGAAACAGGCTGGTATACCACCTCACCTTTTTCTTCATCGTATACAACTTCAAGATTTCCATTAGTGGGGAAATCTTTTCTAAATGGGTGCCCGATAAATCCGTAATCAGTGAGTATTCTTCTAAGATCTGGATGGCCTTCAAAGTGTATACCCATGAGATCAAAAGCCTCCCTTTCAAACCAGTCCGCACTGCTCCATATACTTACAACCGATGGGACGGTTGGCGGATTTGATTCTGATGCAAATACTTTGACTGTAAGTCTCTGATTGGTTGAAACAGAAAGCAATTGATAGAAAACGGCAAATCGGTCTTTAAATGTAGCATCTATTTCAGGAATAATTGTGGGCTGTACAGCACGGGAGTAACCTGTATTTGTAGCTGTATTCGTTTTCCAATCGGCATTCCCGAACGTGAGGTAATCAACAGCAATAACGTCTAAGAGAAGCTCATAAGATTGATCTTCTCTTAGAATCTGAGCAATCTCAATGAGCTGATCATTTTTGACTTTGATTTCAGGATTGGATTGGTTCATCGAAGCTTCAATGTCAAAAGCACCAAGTTTCGTCACTATAGACTCCATCTTAGTTTTGCTATCCATTGGCTATCGATTCTTCGTTTTTAATTTTCTGTTGAAGCTCTATGATTCCATTGATCAATGCTTCTGATGTTGGTGGGCAACCTGGCACGTAGATGTCTACAGGTATAATTTGGTCACATCCTCTAACGACTGAATACGAATGGTGGTAGTATCCACCGCCATTTGCACAAGATCCCATTGATATAACCCATTTGGGTTCGGCCATTTGGTCGTAAACTTTTCTAATTGCTGGGGCCATTTTATTAACCAATGTACCTGCAACAATCATTACATCTGATTGACGAGGACTGGGTCTAAAGATGACACCAAAACGATCTGTGTCATACCTGGCAGCACCTGCATGCATCATTTCTATTGCACAACACGCCAAACCAAAAGTCACGGGCCACATTGAACCCGTCCTTGCCCAGTTAACGAGCTTGTCTACCGATGTGACAATGAATCCAGCACCTTGTTGATCGATTAAGTCGTTATCAGTATCTAGTCCCAATCCAATGCCCCTTTATTCCACTCGTATACAAACCCAATAACCAAAACAAAAAGAAAAATAACCATTGATATAAGACCCACATTCCCAATCTGATCTAAGGCAATCGCCCATGGAAATAGGAATGCAATTTCCAGATCAAAGATAATAAAAAGAATTGCGACTAAGTAATACCTCACATCAAATGGAATTCTTGCGTCTTCAAATTCTTCAAATCCGCATTCATATGGTGATAATTTAGCTTTGGTCTTAGCGCCTTTTCCAAAGAGGAAACCCAAGCCGAGCATCAATAGACCAAGAGCTCCGGCTATGATTATAAATATTGCGATTGGCAGGTAGTTTTCAAGCATCTCTATAGAAACTCTAAATGTGTCTTAAAACGCGATGAATTGTATCATTATTTTAAAGGTTATCGTTCAAAANTTCGTGATTATCTAGGATTTAGATTCTCTGCCGATGGCCGGACTCGAACCGGCACAGCTTGCGCCACTGCCCCCTCAAGACAGCGTGTCTACCAGATTCCACCACATCGGCTTGAGATTAATTATTCTTGTGGTATTTGAGGTAAGTTATCAGATGATTCTTCAGGAACTGCAATCAAAGATTCAACTTGGTCTAGAACACTNTCAGAAACAACAGTTCCCTTGTTTAAGTAAGCAAGTGTCAGACTGGTAAAAAAGAAAATTGTCGCGAGCACTGCCGTTGTTCTAGAAAGAAAATTTGAAGATCCTTTGGCCCCAAAGAGTGTTCCAGATGCTCCGGCACCAAATGCAGAACCCATNTCAGCACCCTTCCCTTTTTGCAAAAGAATGAGCACCACAATTAGAATCGCAGTGATTACATGAAAGCTTAGTAATAGTGAGCTTGTATTAGCCATTTCTTATTTCCTCGGCGATATTATATATTTTTATGAATTCAGAAGCATCAAGGGATGCTCCTCCTATTAAACCTCCGTGGATATGCTCCATCTGAAGCAATTCTTTTGCGTTAGATCCTTTCATGCTTCCTCCATACAAGATTGGAATTTTTCTCGAATGAGAAATATCGCTAATTATTGAGNGGATAAAGGCATGCACTTCATTGGCCNTTTCGGGTGTCGCTGTTAGTCCCGTACCTATGGCCCATATAGGTTCATAAGCTATGAGAATAATTGCATCTGNTNATAGTATNTCTCTATCGAGTACACTTCTTATTTGCTTGTCTATTACATCAAACGTTTGATCTGTTTCTCTTTGATCGAAGGATTCTCCAACGCAAAGTATTGGGCTTATATCGTAATCAATGGCTTTGAGGAGTTTTAATTTAATATCCTCATTTGTTTCATGATGGTATTCGCGTCTTTCTGAGTGGCCAATGATGGCATATTGAATTGCTTTATCCTTGAGCATTTGACCTGAACATTCTCCTGTAAATGCTCCTTCGTCATGAGAAGAAATATTCTGTGCCCCGATTTGAATAAAATCAGGTGCATTCTTCATAACGGAGTCTAGATATATATCCGATGGGCAAATAATCATTTCATTGGTATTTTCTGAGTTAG
>NZHF01000034.1 GCA_002691305.1 Gammaproteobacteria bacterium
ATTTTTTTTTGCAATTTCCTCAAAATTTAGCTCAATAAAGCCATTATTTGCGTATTTTAGACTGATTCTAATATAAGAGAGTATGTTCTGTTTGATTTTTTGGTGGTGGCCAGAGGTGGAATCGAACCACCGACACGCGGATTTTCAGTCCGCTGCTCTACCTACTGAGCTATCTGGCCACGGATGAGATATTCTATAGAAAAATAATAAGATTTGTGAAGAAATTATTCTGCTGGGGGGGTATATTCCTCTGGTCTTTTTGAGCCTCCCTCAAATAAAAATTTGATCATTTCATTTTGAAGATATGCTCTTGCTGAAGGATCAACCATCGACAGTCTGTTTTCATTAATCAGCATGGTTTGATGTTCGAGCCATAAACCCCAAGCTTCTTTTGAAATATTTAAATGAATTCGTTCGCCAAGGCTTCCTGGATATGGCGGCCTCTCCATTTGATCAAGATCTCTTTTGTAGTATTCGCANAATATTTTGTNNNNCATTTCTNAATTATAATCTATCGATAATTTTTTTGACTGCTTTTGANATNCCCAATNATCNNATTTTTTCTNGCTNNGCAAATATCATNTCTTTTTTAATNTTGTGTTCTTTGTGTTCACTTATATCTATGANAATNGGATTTATNGTTATATCAATATGTGANAGCGAATGAGTAAATTGATCCATATAATTAATTTCATAGGGCTCATTTGTACCAACATTTAAGTCGATCCAAGTTCCAATCTTTTCGTTCACTTCTAAAGCTGGAAAAGACCACAGGCCTGGCCAAATTCCATTTGAATCTCTAAGCTCCAACAAATACCCGTCTCTGGATCTTATAACAATAAAGTTATATTCGGCCTTCCTCTTCTTCTTTTTTGCTTTCTTTTGAGGAATAAATTCCACCTTATTTCTTTTCTTCGCAATACAGCTCACATTCACTGGGCATTTTTCACATTGGTAATTCTTCGGCATGCAAACCGTTGCGCCTATATCCATGATTGCTTGTGTGAAGACGTCGTATTCATTCTCAGGTATACAGCTCTCAGAGAGTAGCCACATTCTTTTTATTACATCGCTTTTGCTTAGATCGCCCTCGATAAAAAAATGCCTTGATAGCACTCTTTTAACATTCCCATCCATAATTGCTCTGGGCTCTATCTTGTTTAATGAGAGAATAGCGCCTGCAGTTGAAGGGCCGATACCCGGTAAAGCAATTATTTGATCATACTGTTGAGGAAATCTTCCCGCGTAATCATTTTTAATGATTGCAGCAGACTTGTGAAGATTTCTTGCTCTTGAGTAGTAACCAAGACCCGACCAATGGGACATAACTTCTGATTCTTCAGCATTAGCAAGTTTATCAACCGTTGGGTACTCAGATATAAACTTAAGAAAATATGGGATCACTGTCTTAACTTGAGTTTGCTGCAACATGATTTCTGAGATCCATGTCTTGTATAGCGATTTGTCCTTTTGCCACGGCAAATCTTTTCTTCCATGGTTATGCCACCATTCCAAGATTGGCTTTGTAAATATCTTTTGGGGATTTTTATTGGTCAATTCTAACCAATAATTTTTGTCGCGCCGATGAATGCAGTAATGAATATCAGCATGTATGTGGCATGAACCCATCCTAGTGTTTTACTCATGCCTCCACTAATTTCAGATTCCAAATCAGGGGAAGAACCCTCTATTGCGAGCCTCTCAAATGATTGTCCCAAAGGGAAAAAAGCAATTTCAATACCTAAAATAGTCAAATTTACGATCCCATAAAGGCCAACCTTTAGTGCAACAGAATTGGCATCATAAGGGCCATTGCCCATGAATGATGAGACAGAAACAATGACCAACCCAAGGCCGAGCAATGCGACAATGTATCTATTGATCTTTGATAAGCTTTGCCCCCATGGTTTATTGAGATTCGCAGCCCCGCCTACGTTGATCACCAACCAAGTGAATGTAAATGCCCACATTAGAGCCATCGTAGCCACTGATGGATTTATGTATCCAAGTGTCGATGAAAGATGAACGCCGAAAGGAAGTGCCATTACCCACATGACCCTGGGAAGTAATTCAATTTTTAATGCCATTTCTAACATTTGGAATCTGGTCTCTATAGAGAGGTTCGAATCGACAGACTTCTTTGAACAAAGCATCACGCCGACGTCTGTTCCCAGCCAAAACACAAACATACAAATATGCAGAAACTTCCAAATCTCGTATTCGGCCATAATCTATCCTCTCTTAACTTCTGGCTCTACAGCCTCTCCGTCTTCCTGCCATGAATAAAGCTCTCCAATGTATTGAGATACTATGAATTGGAGCTCTTCTGAACCGCTATCGGCCTCAAGTGCTTCAAGATTCTGTTGGGCGAGTTCAATGGCTCTTGCAACTCTGTAATCCCTAAATGCCTGACTTTTTTGCATTTCCATTGAGACTTTCATTTGTTCTAAAAATTCTTCGGTTACATTTACAGTTACGCCTGACCATGAAAGATTAACTTCGCTCACAATATTTTCCTCATTAATGTTTTTACTTAATAAGATTATCATTAAATCAGAATATTTTGACAACCCTTTATCTGGCTACCAGTTTCTCTTTATCCAGTAATTGTTTTCATATATATTCAAGGTTAAATAAAATTTACTATTTAAGGAGCTGCCAATGAGGCCACATGTAGAACTGATTCAACAAAGCGATCTTTGCTGGCATCCTGCTGAGCTTCATGGCGGAACAGGAAGAGCGATGCAAAGACACCTCTCTTATGATGAAGAAGATGGATCTGCATCAACAAAAGTAATCTTTGAAACCGTTTGGGATCGTCCCGGCGGCTATCATGAAGCAGACACTGAATGGTTTGTCCTTGAAGGAAAAGTAAAAATGGGTAACGAAATTTTCGGCCCAGGTATGTATTGGAGAGCTCCTGCAGGATTGAGGGTTCCAGAAATAAGCGTGGAAAAAGGCACAGAAATTCTCATTTTCAGAGAATACGGCGATTGGGGCTTTTCTGTTTCTGAAACGGATAAAAGTGACTTCATTCCAGAAGGAGGAAACACAGCATCTGAGGAACCAGGAAAACTAACCATATGTGATTCAGCAAAAATGGATTGGATGGATAACATCTATGAAGGAGACTCCCAAAGATTTCTTCAGCTTAAGATCTTATATCATGATCCTTCTCCAGATGGAGAGAATGAAAAAGGATTCATTACACTGCTTGGTTGGGCACCTCCCGGATGGTCGGATAATCGACTGATTCATCATCCTGTTTTTGAAGAAGCCTATACGCTCACAGGACATATGGAATATAACTTTGGACGATTCACTCCAGGAACATATTTCTTTAGGCCNGCAAAAGTGAAGCACGGTCATTTTGTCAGCGGTGAGGAAATGGGGGCTAGTTGGATCTTCAGACTCGATGGATCACTGATCAATTGGGTAACGCTCAATTCACAAGTNATTGTGAAAGGTGATGCTGTCAATTATGATCCTAAAACACAAGGAGCCGTTATATCTGGCTTGCCTGTAAGGTCAAAATCAACAGGCCCTTGGGATTTAGACGGTCAGTAGAAAACCATACTATTTGATCATTTGATAAATAGATTTATACTCCATCATTCAANATGAGTGGAATCATAGACATCGTCGTAAACCTTTACACGCCTCAAGAGGTTGAGCTTGGACAAACTGGCCTTGATGATGATTTCAAGAAGCAGGTCCGTATGCCCGAGGACATGAGGGGTGGCGTCACCATTCCCGATTATATAAATAAAATGGATCAAGCAGGCATAGAGCGATCGCTCCTGATTGCTGTTCGTGCGGGTGATATTCGAGTCCAAGAATCATTTGAAGTGCCCTATGAGAGCGTTCACAAAGTATGCACCGAACATCCTGATCGCTTTTCTGGGTTAGCTGGCATTGATCCATTCAGAGGAATGGAAGGCCTCAAAGATTTAGAATATGCAGTTGATGAAATGGGTTTTGTTGGGGCACACCTATATCCTCATTGGTGTGAATTACCGCCTAATCATAAGAAATATTATCCCTACTATGCAAAATGTTGTGAGCTAGGCATTCCGATCATGATGCAAGTGGGTCATAACCTTGTTTACTCGAGAAAAAGACGCCTACCAAGTGTGGGGAGACCAATATACCTGGATGAGGTTGCGATTGATTTTCCAGAGTTAAAATTGATCGGAATCCACATTGGGATTCCTTGGACGGATGAGATGATATCCATGTGCTGGAAGCATGAAAATGTCTATACCGCTGGCGATGCTTATGCCCCTAAATATTGGCCTGATTCATATGTTCACTATGCAAATTCATACGGTCAGAAAAAAGTATTGTTTGGAACNGACTGGCCTGTCATCGACCCTGTAAGAGCAGTAGAAGAATTCAATGATCTAAATTTNAGAGAGTCTGCGTCTCAAAGAATANTAAGAGAGAATGCACTAGAAGTCTTTAATTTAGANTAAGGGTTTTTTCTTATGAGCATTGAACTACCTTCTAGATTTAAGCACACCATTATCTCTGATGGAATACGTTCAGCCTGTCTTGAAAATCCTTTGAAGGTTGCATTCAAGCATGGAGATAAAACAAGAACTTATAGTGAGTTGATCCAGAGAATGGATGCAATTGCTGGAATTATATCTTCTTCAGATATTCCATTGAAATCAAATATTGCAATCGTTGCATCTAACTCAATTGAATACATGGAAATAGTTCTTGCCTCCTCTCAGTTGGGACACCCCATCGCAACAATCAACCCAAAATTGACAGCAACAGAGCTCGTTTCAATTTGCGAGGATGCAGAAGCAAAATTATTATTTGTCGATGAAAAGGCCCATTCCTTGCTTAAAGGGATTGAGATTAAAGGCATTAAGAGAATTATTGATACAGACAATCAAATGGAAGATCTTATTGGCCAGACTGATTGCCGGGAAGAGTTTCTGCCTGTTGCAGAAACCGATACCTTTACAATCCCTTATACATCAGGAACAACAGGTAAGCCCAAGGGTGTTTTAGTCCCGCACCGATCTAGGGCATTAACCTTATACGGGATGGCTGATGCATATGGCTGCTTCTCTTCCGATGATCGCTTCTTGTCCATCGCTCCAATGTGTCATGGTGCAGGCATGGTCTTTTCTTTGGCTCCAATCTTTTTTGGTGGTTATGCAGAAATCATGGATGGATTTGAACCTGAGCTCGTGATGAGGACTCTTGAGGAAGAAGAAATTACAGGATTTTTTGGTGTACCGACACATTTTTATGGAATGCTAGAATGCGATCGTTCGGTTCTTGATAATTGTCGCGGAAGCTCTCTNAANAGNATTATCTCGAATGCATCGGCCCTTCCGCAATCNTTAAAGGAAANGATTGTTGANCAATTTGGAGAGGGATTGCTCTATGAATGTTATGGATCCACTGAAGGCGGGATCATCTCAAACCTNNCTCCAGAGGATCAACTGATAAAAAAACAGTGTGTTGGTTTGCCCTTCCCTTATACGGAAATAAGAATTCTTGATAACGATGGGAATGAATGTGGTCCCGATGAAGTTGGCGAAGTATTCACCGTCAGCCCATATATTTTTAACGGCTACTGGAGAAAAGAAGAAGAAACAAACAAAGCCTTTGATGGAGAATGGCTGACAGTGGGCGATCTTGCAAAAAAAGATAAGGATGGCTACCTATACATTGTTGATAGAAAAAAAGACATGATCATATCTGGTGGAATCAATATTTACCCAAGAGAAATTGAAGAAGTGCTCTTGGAGCATCCGCAAATCAATGAGATTGCAATTGTTGGGCTTGCAGATGAAAAGTGGGGGGAGGTAATTAAAGCATTTATTGTTTTTAAAGAAGAGGGGTTGCCTCTTGAAGAGATTCAAAATTTTTGCACTAACAAAATTGCTTCCATTAAAATACCAAAGGTTATTGAAAAAATTGAAGCATTGCCAAGAAATGCGAATGGAAAAATACTAAAACGAGAGTTGAGAGACAAAAAAGCATGAGCCAAAAAAGAATCGCCGTTGATTTTTATTTCGACTATAGCTGTCCTTGGACTTACCTTGGGTTCAGAAGGCTTGTTGATGCCACNACCCGAACAGCATCAGATATTCATTGGAAGCCGATCAATCTTGAAATAGTGAAAAATATTCTTGATAAGCCAAAGCTAAATGCTCCTGATTATCAAAAAAATTACCGAAAAAAGGACCTTCAAGACTGGTCAAATTACTGCAGCGTCAAAATAAACCATATGGATAATATTGATCACAACATCTCGATGACTGCATCAAGAGGTGTGGCATACGCGGAAGAAAAAGGCCTTATTAAAGAATACTCTGAACAAGTTTTTAAAGCATTTTTCAGTGATTTGAAAGATATATCCGACAAGAAAGTCTTAATGAATATTGCTACAGAAATAGAACTGGATGAGGAGCTCCAAGATCGCCTAGATGACCAGTCTCTCGATCTTCTAGTTGAAAATAATTCTAAAGAACTTGCCCAGCGAGGGGGTTATGGNAGCCCTACAATGTTTGTNGAAGATAAAATGTTTTTTGGCAANGATCGAATGAATTTAGTCGAGTTTGCAATCGGCCANGCAAGNGGAAGGNTTCTGGTTCTTCCTGGGCAACATAACACCTAGCCTTTTTTGTGATACATTATTTCAATGATCNCCAATTCCAAACTTAACCGAAGNAGCTTTCTAGCAGGCTCAGCTTCATTGGGCCTTGCCTTNAACTACTCTTCATCGGCTTTGAGTGCAGANAGTCAAANCCAGTATNGNTCATGGGAAGACATCGCCAGAAAGAAATGGACCTGGGATAAAATCAGCCGATCAACTCATGGAACAAATTGCACCGGGCAATGTGCATTCAACATCTATGTNAAAGATGGAGTTGTCTGGCGGGAGGAGCAGCAAGGNGAATATGGTTCTTCTGGTGATGCTCCTGATTATGGNCCGAGAGGTTGTCAAAAAGGTTTGAGTCATTCACGTTACATGTATGGAAAACAAAGAATNCTTTATCCTCTCAANCGAGTTGGNGAAAGAGGCGATGGNAAATGGGAAAGGATNTCTTGGGAACAGGCAATGTCAGAGGTGGCAGATAAATTTATCGATCATTCTGTGGAACATGGTCCAGAATCGATCACCTGCGGCTTAGGAACTCAAATGGTTATGAAAAGAGCTTCTTATGCCAGTATTTTAAGATTTGCAAACATCACTGGGGTTCAGATGCCTGAAGCGTTTGCAGGGGTCGGTGATTTGTTCTCTGGAGCACAAATTACATTGGGTCACGTCACTCTTGGCAATACCATGGCAGAAATTTACAAGTCAAAATGCTGTCTNGTTTGGTTCTGCAACCCAGCAGTAACAAGAATTCCTGATGCTCATTTTTTCTGGGAAGCAAAATATAATGGGACCGAAATCATTTCCATCTCTCCAGACTTTAATGCCACTGCAATGCATTCGAGCAAATGGCTCAATCCAAAACCTGGAACCGATATTGCGCTTGCAATGGCAATGGTTGAAACAATCATCAGTGATAAAAGCTATGATGAGGAGTACATAAGGGAGCAATCTGATCTTCCGTTTCTGGTAAGAAAAGATAACCTAAAATACCTCAGAGAAACCGATCTGCCAGAAGCATCGGCCAATGCCAAAGATAATAGATTTTATATCTGGGATGAAGAAAAAAATGCTTTAACAGAAGCCCCGGGGACGGGTACACCTCCTCCGCCACCGCCCGGAACTCCAGAGCACCTAATTCCGCCCATGCCCTCTATTGATCTTAAGGGCTTAAAGCCAGCAATTGAAGGAGTCTGGACCGTTGAAACCAAGGATGGTCCTGTTGAAGTTACCACTGTCTTTGAGCTTGTAAAACAAAGATCATCTGAACACACCCCGGAGTATGCTGAGGATGTAACAGGAGTGAGTGCAAATGTAATCAGAGAAGTTGCAAGAAAGTTCGCAAGCTCTAAACCAGGAATGATTTATGCTGGTTATCGAGCATCTAAGTATCTTCATGGAGACCTTTTGCAAAGAGCTTTGTTCTTGCTTCTATGCATTACGGGCAATACAGGAAAAGAAGGTGGCGGACTGACAATCACTAACCTTGCAAAAGATGAAAGTGCNCTCTTTCCATTTGCNATAAAGAATCCAATCGCAGCCTTCCGTGTCGCAACCCTCTCGAGATGGGACTATGTTCANGCAGATATGAAAGAGTTTAATGAAGAAATATACGGGAAAGAATTGGCTGAGGAATATGATCACCACTTTAATGAGTCAGTTAAAAATGGATGGTTTCCAGATTATTCAAAAAAACCATGGAAGATGGGTCTCTTTTCAGGAACCAATGCNGCGAGCTGGAGATCATCGGGAAAAAGATGGCGAGACAATGCCTTTAGTAAGCTCGAAACCATTGTCACCTTCGCAACCGATATGGGTGCAACAGCCATGTATTCGGATTATGTTTTACCGATTGCGCATCACTATGAAAGACATGACTTTCATCTAGAGCCAAGAACGCCATTCATGCAGGTCATAGATAAAGCTGTAGAGCCCCTGGGTGAGTCAGTTGATGATTGGACCGCCTATGAGAGGCTTACAAAAGCGATCTCNCTAAAAGCAGAAGAGAGGGGGATTAAACCGATCAATGACAATGTGGTTGGTGTTCCTTTTGCCAGGGATTTTACAAAATATCATGATGATTTCACTGATGAAGGGGAGATCAAGTCTGTGAAGGATGTTATTCAATTTCTTCTGGATAACACCACAGGTATCCAAAACGTAAAATACGAAGAACTCGCGGAAAAAGGGTTTTTNCGAAACAAAGGCTCTGAAACAACATTGCACTCCAAAGAATCTCCATATTTTTCTGAGATTTATGACAATGTGAGAGAAAAGACNGGCTATAAGACACTGACCCATAGACAGCAGTTCTATATTGATCACGACTGGTTCTTTAAATTTGATGAAGCATTGCCCGGACATAAAGATGCGATAACCAATGAAGGCTATCCCATGAAAATGCTAATGGGCCATGCCAGACATGGCATACACAGTATGTGGCGCGATGACAGTTTTCTTCTCAGCCTTCAGAGGGGAGAGCCTGATGTTTATGTGAATCCTGATGATGCAGAAAATAGGGATGTGAGTGATGGCGAACTAATCAAAGTCTATAGCAAGTCTGGCTCATTCATTGCTCAGGCACATGTGACCTCGGCCATGGGTCCAAGTATGATTTATATGTATCATGGGTGGGACCCAATGATGTTCAGAGGCCGTGAAAATTTTGGTGCTGTGGTACAAACCGCGGGCTTGATAAAACCCACCTCATTGGTTGGTGATTATGAGCATTTAGGCTGGAAACCATTCGCCTATGAGCCCAATCATACCTTCCACGACTTTACGTGTGATTTTGAAAAATATACAGAGGCCTAGATCTAAAACACTTCCTCTCTTGGGACGGGTTTAAGAAACATAAATATGATTGCGGCAAGAATGATTGGGATTATCCCCACATATGTATAGCCCATATTCCAACCAAAAATAGTTGCTGCATAGGTGATCGCGAGTGGTCCCAAGCCAAAACCTAGGTTAATTGCCAGAGTGCCAGAAAAGCTAGCAGCAGTTGCTCTGAGCTCCGCTGGAAAATTCTCGGCAATAAAAGTTGCCATGACCGCATAAGCCCCATAAAAAAATAATGTCATTAGGCCATAGACAATTAGAACTTGTGTCCACCCTTGTGCCCACCAAATGAGCATGATAAAAGCAAGGCTTCCAGAAAGTGCCCATAGGATGATTGTATTTCTTCGAATCAGAAAAAACTCTCCCACAATTGCAGCTGCAATGTATCCGAAGGCGCCTATTCCGTATGAATAACCAACAATCTTAATGGCATCGACAATATCCCAGCCTCTTTCTTGGGTGAAATATAAAACCAGCATCAATGTGCTGCCATATGCAAATGCATATAAAAATTGTCCGGTAAAAAGGAGCAGCGTTTTCCTTCTCCACTTTTCTTGAAATAAAACCATGGTACTNATGGATGGCTCATCAGAAGCTTTTGATGCTTGAGATTTTAACCANGCCTCAGATTCTGGAAGATATTTATATATTATCCAACCATATGGAAGAAAGAGTAAGGCCAGCAAGAATGTGTATCTCCAGTTGATTCCCAGTTCATCAATCATGAAGGCAACCAATATTGATGCAAAAAACCAACCAAGAGGAAATCCAATCTGCAGAATGCCAGTAAAAAGCCCTCTAAATCTTGGCGGAGAAGACTCGGTCACGGTCGTCAAAGTAATGGGTGATTGAGCNCCAGCAGCGGTAAAGCCTAGTGTTCTGGCAATAAGCACCGATATGGTATTTGGTGCAATGGCCAAAAAAGCGACAAAGATAGGAGTGAGAAAGGTTGACCACAATAAAGATTTTCTTCTTCCAATGCGNTCTGTAAGAACNCCAACTTGNGTACANAGAATGCCTGAAATGAAAAACGTTATGGCAACAAACCAGCCCACATCCGTTAATGACCATCCAAAATCACTTTGAAATTTTTCACTCACCAGAATAAATATTGAATGGTCTAAATTTGCAAAGGTCACTCCAATCAAACAGATAAAGAAAATTTTATAGGAATTAAAAGGGATGTCTTTAAAAGATATTTCACTGGATGTTGGATTCGATTGTTCATTATCGCTCATGCTTTCCCCTTTCATTTAATTTGTAAATACTCAATATACTGTAATATGTTATTGATTGAATCGATTTTTTNGATATAGATTTTGATAAAAAGGTGAAACCATGACNCTCCAATATTCTGCTGTTGGGATNCANAATGAATCACATATGGCAACCAGTATCGATGATTACTGGAAAGATCTCGAACGACTCCAGACCAGCATTGCCTATTCCGTTTGGAATTGCAGCTTGGATTTGCCCGTTCAGCTTGTCTCAATCTCAGAGGGTGGAATTGGAGGCTGGTGTCTTGGCGGAGGCGATGAACATCTCCGGATATACAATGAAGTTGTGCCGGAAATCCCTGGGAAGGAGACGGAGTTTCTTGGTGAAATATGCAAGGAATTCAANATTNANCTNATNGCTCAGATGGTNGCCAAANTTCCTGATCTCATGCCNGATAGGATTTTTAATGTTGCATTCATTATCNANCCAAAAGGTGAGCTGATTCATACNCATATAAAAACATCTTTCTATCAAAAAGAAACCAATACAGCTCCNAGTGATATTTGGGATATCTATCTTGAGAAATACGGNGATGATCCAGAAAAATTACATCAAGCGCTNTACCCTGTTGCCAAAACTGAAATTGGGAACATTGGAACCTTAATCTGTGCAGAAGGCAGTTACCCTGAAGCAGCTCGAGGATTGGCCCTGAATGGTGCTGAGATCATCTATAGATCACAGTATCCAGAACCTTGGATGGGAAACAACATGAATCAGATACAAAACCAATCCCATGCNATTTTCAACACCTGTTATGTTCTNTCTCCNAATATTGGCGGAATCTATATGCCTGGTGGGGAAGACTTTAAGTTCAGCAATGGAAAAAGCCAAATCATTGATTACAGAGGACAAATCATTTCTGAGTACCTCAGCGGTGGNGAAGCCCTGGTTAGTGCAATTGTGAATATAGATGGATTGAGAGANTTTAGNTTGAGAGGACAATGGCAAAACCTTGCAAAAGATATGAGGGTTGAGGAATACAAAGTGATATATGATGCGATGATTGCAAAAGGCGGTATATATCCAAAAAACTTGTGCTTGGATGAACCTCCATTCACAGAGGAGGATCAACTGGAGTTGGTTAAGCATCAGGTGAATAAAATGGTGAATCTTGGCATCTATACTGCTCCAAAAAATTGGGCCCCCTATGATGTCAAAGAATCCGTCATGGAAAGAATAAAAAAAAGCGAAAGGGAATCTTAGATAATGATTTGGCGAGTATTTATTAATCCAATCATGCTCTTTTTTTTAAGGTCGCCTTTTCATTTTCTTGCAAGCCATAGTGTTGTTGTCCTTCATGTCGTTGGAGCAAAGAGTGGGAAACAATATTTTATACCCGTCAGCTTCTTTGAGCATGATAAAGGCTTGTTGACCTGTGTGACTGATAAGCCCAATATTTGGTGGAGAAACCTTGTTGGCATAGAAAAGATAAAGATTCTCTTCAAAGGAAAAGAAGTTCAATCAAAAATAAAGATTGAGCCTGAAAACTTTGATTATATTTTTCCTAAGCTCAATGCTCTATTCACCCATAGTCGTATTGATGGCTTTTTTGGCAAAGTCGGTTACAAAGAAGGAAAGCCCATTGAAAATGATGTGCAAGAAGCAGCAAAACGGATGGTCCTGATAGAGCTAGACTTCACTGAATCTTAGTTGAATTGGATTCTTCCTTGGAACATTGTCTTGGTCTAGTGGATTTGGGGCTTCAAATTCATCATTCAGCTTAATCGGATTTTTTGAAAAAGTGAGCTCAATGCACTGTGGGTCGCCGTCTTGATCAAATCGATTGTTGTTGGGGTGAATATGAATAAGCTCCAAATCAATATCGTTTATAAATTGTTCAATTCTGTTTCTGTTCTCTGAGACTTTATGAAACTCGATAACCAAACCAGAAAGATCGTCTTTAAAGCCTATAATTTCTTCTAAGATTTGATACTCATAACCCTCAATGTCTGCTTTTAAAAAAAATGGTTTTTTACCCAATCTGGATACTGTTTCATCAAGATTTGTATTCTCATTGGAATTGCTTCCAATCTTCTCAAGATAGAGCGTTGCCTCTTCATTGAAAAACTTTCTAAATTCTAGAAACAATATCACAGCATCATAGGGAGCATTCAACCTTCCAATAAGTATCGATAAGAATCTTTTGATAAAGTGTTTCACCCAGAAAATTGTTCCGACAGAGTAGTCGTAAGCATGAACCTTCACGATTTTTTTATCTAAGAAATCCTTTTCAAAACTCCAATTTTTTCCAATCCCCAAAGCAAGAAGGGCTTTGGATTCTTGAACAGAATTTGGGTCAACAAGATAGCCGCCATCGTTATCGCTGCCAAGCCTTATCAGATCGTATAACCCCTCAGGTCTGAAATTCTTTGGTAGCATGAACTATTTTGACTTTTTGGTAAAAGTTCCTGAGTCAATCAGTTTTTTTATTGAGTCACCAAAGACCTTTCCGGCATCCTCATGATTCATTGGTGGGAGGTTTTTTGGCCATATGGGTCGATCATACAGTTTGCTAAAAATCTCGGTTTTTAGATAAGGGATCCAATTTTGAAACTTTGCATTCTCACGATAATGCCTGAGCGCTTCTATATTTATCTCGCTCGCTGTGTAAGCATCTCCAACGGTATCTGTCCTTGAAAGGACTGTGCCTTTGTAATCGTAAATGGCTGATTTGCCGCCAAGTGCGCCATCGATTACGGTGGGCTCTCCCCCGCTCTCAGAAGGCATTATGAGTGACCCAGTATTGGGTGCTATCATGTAAGCGGTGTTATCAATGGCTCTCGATCGATTCTGTACTTCAAAAATTTCTCTAGAAACCCACGGCTCTGGCAATGACGCCCTGTAAAGAATTTCAGCTCCATTCATGGCAAATGCTCTGAATGACTCTGGGAAAGAACCTTCCACCCCAACCGTACCTGCGATATTTCCTATCGAGGTCCTTGCAACAGGGAAGAATGCTTCGATCGAATCACCATGTTGTTCCACCCATTGATCATAAACATCGTGAGGGGTTGTAGAATGTTCCACAAATACCACTATATTCTTGTGATGCTTATATATGACATCGCCATTGTCATCGATGATAAAAATTGTATTAAAAAATCTGTCTTTGTAATCTGGCAGTGTTTCTTTAAGCTGCCCAATAATATAGGTGCCTTTCTCTTTTGCAATCCTTCCAAGAAAGTCTGTCTCAGGACCAGGAATCTCTGCTGCCATTGTCTTTGCATATTCTGCCTGATTCATATCAAGTATTTCATCTACAAATCCTTGGATTGCTCCTTCACCCAGAGCAATCAGCTTAACTGGCAGCTCCATTGAACACATATGAGTCACCATCTCAATCATATTCCCGATATGATCCAGGTTGATCTGAACCTCATCTCTTGTTTTTACGTGTTTTACTTTGGTTTGAAGTGCTACAGCTAAATACGGGTCTATCATCATAGAGCTCTTATATATAGTCCTTTAGTTTTACTTCTTCTTCATTTGGAATTATCGGCTTCACTAAATCATCGGCATAATCCATGTCCTTGGTTGCATCGATACCAACACGTGCTGATGTTCCATCGGGTAAGGCAGCCCTGTCCACTTCCCAAGTCACAAAATCTTGAAATGCATGAAGCTTTTCAGATCTTCCCATCCTAGTCCAGGTGGCCCACTCAACATCATCCATGTCATTCGGATCAACATCATCATCAACAATAATTATTCTTTTAGCCATCCAAGCTAGGTTGAAAAAACCCATATTCATTTCAAATAGCTCTTTGATCATTCGAGCAGGTTCGTTGTCGCTACTTTTTTTAATGGCGATAACCAGATGCATCAGCGGCCCGATCTTTGTATCAAAATGAACCGCGAGATTTGTGACGTTTGTGTATGCCTCTCTGATTTTTTGTTCCAGGCCCTTGGTGATGCCATAAACGGTTAAATAACCCAAAGTATTGTGCTCTTTCGCCCTGCCTGCCATCAATGTATAAAACATGGCGTCGTTTCTTTGAAGCATGCTTGTAACCTTACACATAGGTGCATGCTCGGTACCATACTGCGCACCAAATTCTCCCAATGTGTTTTCTACCATGTTGTCTAAATCGACCACCGTTTCAAATGCCATCTCACAATCAACAGGTATGGGCAATCCTGAATCTGGGCCCATGATGACATCAATGGAATCTCCGTTGATCCCTCCTGCGACATCAAGTTCTGAAACATCATCTGGCGTCTTTGATGCTGCTGCCATTAACAAAGCAGGTGGAGCACCTAGAACCATTGCAACTTTCATCTCTTTGTTATTTTCCTTATGCCAAACATATGCTTTTCTTAGGTCACTCAACCCGCTTGCATTAATGAGTAGATGTTGAGAATCGGTGATTAGGCATCTGTAAAAACCTACATTGATCTCGCCATTTGGTTTCCTAAATATGCCAACAGCTGCTGTTAAGAAGGGTCCTGTATCGAGCTCAAAGAAAGTTGGTGCTGGCAAAGAATTCAAGTCAATATCGCTTCCAGTTAATACATTTTCTAATATTGGGCCGGAATCAACCTGATTATAAGGAATGGGGTTAGCAATGCCATTTACTACTCTTTGTCCGGCTTGTTCATATGTAAAATCTTCATTTCCATCTTCATTAAAAATAAGGCCAAAACGTCCCATTGAGGTGAACAATCCTCCAACTGCTTTATAGTCCGAACCTTGAACATTTTCAAAAATAAAAGCTTTTGCCTCATCTTCAAGTGTTTTCATTAGTGCAGGCATTTCAAACCGAGGGTTAACTGGTTTAGTAAGCCTTACCAACTTTCCCTGCGAGTCTAATAACTCAATAATTTCTCTGAATGATCTATACATACCAATATCTAAATTTTAACTACATTAGCATCCGATTTGAAAATAATCTAATCACTTCGAT
The DNA here is from genome assembly GCA_002691305.1 of Gammaproteobacteria bacterium. Classification (GTDB taxonomy): domain Bacteria; phylum Pseudomonadota; class Gammaproteobacteria; order Steroidobacterales; family UBA11654; genus CACPJA01. The sequence continues at coordinate 15,652 of NZHF01000034.1, forward strand.
TGTTTGATATAACTGGGATAATTGATATTCTAGGTGATAGTTATTTTTGGGAGGAAAAATGAAAACAAAAGCAGCTCTGGCATTGAAAGCCGGTGAAGATCTGATTGTTGAAGAATTAGATTTAGAGGGTCCAGGCGACAACGAGGTACTTGTAGAAATAAGAGCAACAGGAGTTTGCCATACAGATGCATTTACCCTTTCAGGAGACGACCCTGAGGGAATATTTCCTGCAGTACTAGGACATGAAGGTGCCGGCGTTGTAATGGAGGTAGGGAAAAATGTCACTTCAGTTAAGCCGGGTGATCATGTTATTCCGCTATATACGCCAGAGTGCAGAGACTGTAACTTTTGTCTAAATCCAAAAACAAATCTCTGTCAGTCCATAAGAGAAACTCAAGGTCAAGGACTTATGCCAGATGGAACATCTAGATTCTCGTTAAATGGCGACCCTATATTTCACTACATGGGTTGTTCAACATTTTCNAATTACTCTGTAATGCCTGAAATTGCAGTTGCAAAAGTAAGGGAAGACGCCCCATTTGATAAAATTTGCTACATAGGTTGTGGCGTTACAACNGGTATAGGAGCAGTNGTCTANGANGCAAAGGTAGAACCCGGCTCAAATGTTGTTGTATTTGGTTTAGGTGGTATTGGCCTGAATGTCGTCCAAGGCGCAAAAATGGTTGGTGCAGATAAGATTATTGGCGTTGACATAAATGAAGATAAAGTTGAATTAGCTAAGAAGTTTGGCATGACAGATTTTATAAACCCTAAAGAAACAGAAAATGTTGTAGAAAATATTATAGATGTGACAAATGGCGGTGCTGATTATTCATTTGAGTGCATTGGAAATGTAGAGACCATGAGACAGGCATTGGAATGCTGTCACAAGGGCTGGGGAGAATCAGTTATTATCGGAGTAGCGGGAGCAGGACAGGAAATTTCAACAAGGCCATTTCAACTAGTTACTGGCAGAGTTTGGAGAGGCTCAGCCTTCGGTGGAGCAAGAGGAAGAACCGATGTTCCAAAGATTGTTGATTGGTATATGGAAGGAAAGATCAACATCGATGATATGATCACTCATACAATGCCGCTTGATGACATCAATGAAGCGTTTCATTTNATGCATGAAGGAAANTCCATAAGATCGGTAGTAATATATTAATATTATGTNCTNATAATATTAATATATATATCAGTATCTTATACTAATATATGATTTATTATACANTATAGCGTACGTAGATTACTGGAATAATAAATCAGATATCTTTTCATATTGACCAGGGACCATCATTGGACACATTCTATTAATATTGTCTTGAACAGTANCCAGTGACCTTCTTAATTCCATTATTTGTTCCTGTTCTATTGAGCTATCTGCATGTGGGATATAGCTTTCTCTGATTCCCAGTAACTGGTAGTAGTGTTTCCTTGGTATNGTTGATTGGTCACATATATTTGCAAAACTCTTTCGTAAAGATTCTGGGTATATATCCCATTCAAATTGTGATGATAATTTTGACAGTGATTTGCGTATATTACTAATAGGTTTGCTTGTCCTAGGGTTATAAAAAATATATTNACTATANAAATCAGTATTGCTTTCTGAAAGAAATTTCGCTGTATTGTCGAGCACGCTTTGTATCTCTTCTGTAATTGGCAATACTTGAATAAAGTTATTTCTTTTTTTAAAGGTGATGTGNCTGTTATTGGTAATCTGATCTTTTGTTAAATTTAATAAATCATTTTTTTTCAGGCCNGTAATAGTCATTAAGTAAATAATATTTCGTGTAANAGTATTTAATTTGTGATTGTTCATAGGGTCACACAGCTGNTATANATAATCAGGAAACTCAGTGTTTATATCTAATTGTTTTTTAGANGTTTTCTGTTTNNTAAAAACATTTTTTGATTTAAGTTCTTGTGCTGGATTATTTTGCAAGTGGTTAAAACCTGTAATNATTGCAAATTTAAATATCTTTGAAAGCAGCATGAGNGCGTTCTCTGTAGCTGCGGGTGTGTGTTTATTCTTTGCATGCCATGTTTCNACTTTTTCAAGTGTAATGTCTTGTATAGNATCCTCATGGAAAGAGGCAAGTTTATTTGACANNAGATAGTTTTGATTGTGGNGAGTGTGTGCTAACGAGTGATCNCCGGTAGTTTTTTTGCTTACTAAGTANTCATTTGCAATATCAATGAATTTCATNGAATCAAGAAATTGTTTAGTCTTTGTCTTTTTAATGAGNTTGGGATCCAATCCCTTTTCTAATAAAGACATGGCTTTAAGATGATGATCTATTGCATGAGGATAGCTTAGATTATGAGTTGTNCCGTGTGTAATTGTTCTTGGATTACCGCCNCCTTGNATTCTNGCATAGGTAATGTATGTAACTCTTCCACTAGGATTAACTTTTATNCGAAAACCTTTGTATTCAATNATTGAAATAAAGTATGCCTTCTCTTTAATNGNAATNGNATTAATAAAGTCAGCCGTAATTTGNTTGCTCTTAAGAAGCATATAGCATACGTAATATNTATAATTATTTATANATACTNTATTNNATATGNNTNTTTATTNATAGATATTATTTTACAAATATTATGTTCTATAAGAAATGATCGCCGCCATTTGGGCTAATTGTTTGTCCTACAAAGTGGTCGCCATCGGATGACGCCAAAAAGAGGTAAGCCGGTATTATTTCATTGATGTCTGCTATTGAGCCTTTTGGAATTGATGCTTTAATGCCATCGAGAATTTCTGTGGGTACCTCTGACAACATTCTTGTCATAGTTGCACCCGGTGCAACGCAATTCGCCCTTATATTTTTTTTGCCGATTTCAAGTGATAAAGATCGAGTAAATGAAATGATTGCGCCTTTGGCGGCAGTATAGTGAGCGAATCCAGCGCTGCCTTTGTATGCCAACTGAGATGCGGTATTAATTATCCTTCCATAATTATTTTTATACATGATCCTTAGACATTCTCTTGTGCAATAAAAGGTGCCATTGAGATGAATAGATAATAATTCTGTCCACATATCTGTTTCCATTTCATGGATTGGAGCGCTTGTTGCTATTCCTGCATTGTTAATAAGAATATCTATAGTCTTGTATTTGCCTTCAACCATTTCAATCATCTTGCATACCTGATCTGGAGATGAAACATCGGTCTTTATAATCATGGACGATTCGGAATATTCGGATACTGCACTTAGTACATTACCTGCATTTTCTTCTTCTTCGTCATTGGGATAATTGATTATTACCTGAGCGCCTTCTTTGGCAAATGCCTTTGCTACTCCAGCTCCTATTCCTGAGGAAGCGCCTGTTATCAATGCAACTTTTCTATCTAGCTTAATCGTAGGTCCTTAGTCTGATTTCATATAATATGATTACAGATCACATTATTGATTTGAAACACCATTATGCCAAGAACTAAAACTTTATCTGCGGACTTTTATCATTCGTCATCAGTTTTTGACCAGGAAATCAAAAACATCTTTAAGAAAGAATGGTTATGGGTAGCACGATCAGATGAATTATCAGAACCTGGCTCTTTTCTTACGACTGAAATTATTGAATATCCAATTATTGTTCTCAGAGATCACTCAGATAATCTTAGGGCATACCATAATGTTTGTAGGCACCGTGCTGCTAAAGTTGTCTCCTCAAAGAGTGGTGTCTGTAAACATATGATATGTCCCTACCATGGATGGAAATACAATCTAAATGGTCAGCTAATGGATACGCCTAAGTTCTTCGCCAATGATGATTTTGATGAAAGCAGGCATTCTCTTTTTGACATACTGATAGAGGAGCGTTTCGGCTTAATATTTATAAATTTCAATAAGAAATCTCAATCTTTAAAAAACTGGCTAGGAGGATTTGACGATGTCGTTAAACAGCACTTCCAGGAAAACTTAGTGCACCATAATGAATTGAGATTCGACGTCCATGCGAACTGGAAAGCTTATGTCGATAACTATCAAGAGGGTTACCACATCCCCATTGTTCATCCCCAGCTCAACAGGGACGTTCTGTGGGAGAACTATACTCTTAAAAATAATGATCAATTCAGTATCCATTCAGTTCCTGAAAGAGGAAACAGTGAACAGCCGGGAAGTTTTGGTTGGCACTTCCCAAACTTCATATTCAATATCTATGGAAGAGGCATAGTTTTTCAAAGAATTGAGCCGATAAAGCCAAAGTGGTGCAGAGTTGTCTATAACCTTTTTAGACCATCTGCTGTCAAGGAGGATGATTTTGAGAATAAAGAAGGAAAATATCAACTTGAAGTTAGTATAGAAGATCAGAAATTGATACCAGAAATTCAGCAAAATCTTCAAGCAGGCATATATAATGAGGGACCTTTAAGCAGCAAATATGAAACAGGGGTTGGATTCTTTCATGACCTCTATCTAAACAAATTAAATTTGGAGAAAGCAAAATGATTTTACTAACTGGTGCCACAGGAAAAACAGGTTCTGCAACAGCCAAAGCGCTCAATGAGAAAGGCATAACATTTAGAGCGCTCATAAGAAATGAAGAAAAAAGAGGGGACATAGAATCTTTGGGTGGAGAAGTAGTCATCGGATCAATTGAAAACAAAGAAGCCGTAGATCAGTCCATGGTCGATGTTGAAACGGCGTTAATATTGCTTCCAAACTCAGAAAATCAATTGAGCCTAGAAAAACAACTGGTGGACTCAGCAAAACAAGCCGGCGCAAACAGGGTTGTTAAAATGTCATCAATTGAGGCTACCCCAGATGCAACGAGTCCCATTCCAAAACTACATCTTGAATCAGAAGAATACATCAAGCAATCAGGGTTGAGCTGGACAATGATTAAACCAAATTTTTATATGCAAAACTTGCTTGCGTCGGCCGGGACAATCAAAGATCAAGGCAAGATTTTCCTTCCCATGGGTGAGGGGAAGACAGGCATGATTGACACAACCGATGTTGGAAAAGTTCTTGCAAAAGTTCTTTCTGAAGATGGTCATGAATCAATGAATCACGAAATAACGGGGCCAGAAATTTTGTCTTTCAATGAAGTTGCAGAAATCTTTAGCAAGGGTCTAGATAAACAAGTGGATTATGTTGATGTCCCTCTGGCTGCCTATAAAGAAACTCTTGGTCAGTTTTTGACGAATCAATGGCACTTGGATGCAGTTATTGATTTGTTTAAAGGTATTGCCGATGGAGGCATCGAAGAGAAGACGGATACTTATTCTGAACTCATGGGTGAGTCACCAAAATCTCTGTCTGAATTTATAAGCGAAAACTCTTTTATCTTTAAAAGCTAACTATTGTTCATTCCAACCTTTTCTGACAATCAAAAAAGAGCAGAGGATTGAGGGTATTCCGAGCAATGCGGAATAAATGAATAAAGTGGCCCATCCACTGCTTTCGATGATCAGGCCAGAAAATCCGCTGAGCGTTATTCCAGGAAGGAACATAACAGATGTAAATAACGCATACTGACTTGCGGTAAAGTACCTGCTTGTTAGGCTTGAAAGAAATGCGATGAAAACAGTTCCCGAAAATCCCAAGGCAAAATTATCGGCACTTATCGTTAATACAAGAGCGGGGAGGCTGGATCCTGCATTATTCAAAAACAAGAAAAATAAGTTGGTTACAGTCAGCAATATGCTACTGATAATAAGCAGCCTGCCAATTCCAAACCGGGCCACCGACAAACCACCTATAAATGCTCCTATAATCGTCACAGTGAAACCAAAGACTTTTGTCACAGTTGCAATCTCTGAAAGATTGAATCCAATATCCACATAAAATGGGTTTGCAGCAATACCAATTATTAAATCGCTGACTCGATAAATCGCAATAAACATCAACAGAAAGAGAGACCAATAGCCGTTTCTTTTGAAAAACTCAGAGAAAGGTTCGATTAAAGTCTTTTTTAGCCACGAGCCATCGCTATTATTTGTATTTGTTGGTTTGTTTGACTCCGGGATAAAGATGACAGTCAAAATACCCACCAGCATAAACGCTGACATAACCTGGTATGTGAGCTTCCAATCATAAAAACTAGCCATGTAAAGTGCGCCTGCACCTGACGTTAACGCAGAGATTCTATAGCCCAACTGATAGCTTGCTCCAAGAACAGCTTGAAATTTACTTTCGGCAATCTCGATTCTATACGCATCAATGGCGACATCCTGTGATGCCGATGCAAATGCAATTCCGATTGATAAATAGGCTAAATACATGAGGTCATGCTCTGGTCTTAGAGACGACATAAAAATTAAGCCCAACAAAATCATTACTTGCGTAAGAAGAATCCAAGACCTTCTTTGCCCAAGCATATTTGTTATCACAGGCAGTCTCAATCGATCCAACATGGGTGCCCATAAAAACTTTATCGCATAAACAATGCCCACCCAGCCAAACATCGTAATTTCGGATATCTTGATCTCAGCAGATGCCAACCAAAGTGTCAGAGTCGCAAACAAAAGAGGGTGGGGCAGTCCTGCAGAAAATCCGAGAAAAATCATTCTTATGGACTCAGAGCTGGTGTAAATGCCAAGTCCTTTTTCGCTAAATTCTGAAAGCGCCCTATTCATACTCAACAATTAAAGGTGCATGATCCGAAAAGCGCTCTTGCTTATAGACCGATGTTCTGATTGGAGTTCTAGAAAAAAACTTATTGAATATATGGTAATCAATCCGCCAGCCAACGTTATTGTTATAGGCATTGCCTCTGTTTGACCACCATGTGTATTCTTCTGCATCTTTGTTGATTGATCTGAATGCATCCGTGCAACCCAGCTCCTCAAAAATTTTATCCAGCCATGCCCTTTCCTCAGGAAGGCATCCAGAATTCTTCTGATTTGATTTCCAGTTTTTAATGTCGATCTCTTTGTGAACAATATTAATGTCGCCACAAAAAAGGAAAGGCGTTTCATTCTGATTGCATTCAAGTAGTTTTTTTTCAAAAGAATCCAAGAAACGATATTTAGCCTCCTGTCTTACATCGCCAGATGATCCCGATGGGAAGTAAGCCGAGGCAATATTAAAGTCTTTGAATTCACACTCAATATAGCGACCTTCCTTGTCAAACTCCTCTATGCCCAAATTATGCGAAAGATTTTCCGGTTCTTTTTTTGTAAAAATAGCAACACCGCTATAGCCCTTCTTAACTGCCTGACTATGGAAACAATGATAATTCTCTGGCCAATACTCATCTCCTTGTATGTCTTCTACCTGAGCTCTGACCTCCTGGAGGCAAACGATGTCTGCATCTTGATCATTGAGCCAACCAAACAGTCCTTTTTTGTTTGCTGCTCTTATGCCGTTTACGTTTAAGGAAATAATCTTTATGTCTTTTCTCCAACTTTAATGCTTGTCTTCATTATCGGGTCATTCTGTGAGATGCTTAGCAGAAGACAAGTCTTAGTTTAGCGTTAATGGAAAACTACAAACAGAAATTTATAGAGATGTCGATCCAAATAGGTGCTCTCAAATTCGGCGAGTTTGAGCTTAAGTCTGGAAGGGTCAGTCCTTATTTTTTCAATATGGGTCTTTTTTCAACAGGTCAGGCCTTAAAGAATATTGGTGATTTTTATGCTTCGGCTCTCGAAGAAAGCAATATTGAGTTCGATATGCTTTTTGGGCCAGCATACAAAGGAATACCCCTTGCATCGGTAATGAGTGCGAGTCTTTTTATGAATCATGACAAAGACGTTCCCTTTGTTTACAACCGAAAAGAAAAGAAAGATCACGGTGAAGGGGGTCGGATAGTGGGGCCTCCTCTATCCGGTAAAATAGTCATTGTAGACGATGTGATTACTGCAGGAACAGCCATCAAAGAAGCGTCTCAAATAATTCGTGAAACAGGCGCTGAAATTTCAGGAATTATTATCGCCATTGACAGACAAGAAAAAGGCGCGGGCGAATACTCAGCAGTTCAAGAAGCCTCCTCAAAGCTAGGCGTCCCAGTAATCTCTATAGTCAACCTGGATCAAATTCTCGCTTTTGTAAAAAATAGCTCCTCTGAACTTGAGGACCATGTGGAAGCCATAGAAAGTTATAGGAAGGAATACGGCGCCTAATTCTTCTTAATCTTCTCCAGTATGCCCAAAGCCACCCTCACCACGATCCGATTCATCAAATGAGTTCACTAAATTAAAGTTGACCTGCTCAACGGGTAGAAAAACCATTTGGGCAAGACGCATACCAGGCTCAATTAAACAATTCTCCTTACCTCTATTCCAACATGAGATAAACACCTGCCCTTGATAATCGGAATCAATCAATCCGACCAAATTACCCAAAACAAGGCCTTTCTTATGACCAAGGCCTGAGCGGGGTAATAATACCGCTGCCAAGGAGGGATCTCTAATATAGACTGCAATGCCGCTGGGTATAAGCTCTGTCTGCCCCGGCTCAATGGTTAACGGTTCTTCAATACATGCGAGTAAATCTATTCCTGCAGATCCCATGGTTTGGTAATCGGGCATCTCGAAAGTATCGCCAATCCTGCTATCAATAATCTTTAGGTCAATAATTTTTCTTCGTGGGCTATCTTGCATAACACTAGTTTAATTCTTTTTGAGAATATGTGTTACCAAACAGCTCCTAAATTTGTCCATTAAAACTTGCTAACTGCCTGTGCTATTGGTATAAAAGCCGTCCTGAATTAAAAATAAGTCGGTACCTACGAGGTGAAATAAAAATGGCTAGAGTGTGTCAAGTAACAGGCAAGAAGACAACGAGCGGGAATAATGTCTCACACGCCAACAATAAGTCGAGAAGAAAGTTTCTGCCGAACCTTCATACGCATAGAATCTGGGTTGAAAGCCAAAACAGGTTTGTAAAACTTCGATTGTCTAAAAAAGGATTAAGAACCATAGATAAACTTGGAATCGATCATGTGCTTGAAAACCTCAAGCAATATGGAGAAAGCGCCTAATGAGAGAGAAAATTAAATTGGTTTCGTCTGCTAAAACTGGTCATTACTACACGACCACAAAGAATAAAAAAGAACACCCAGACAAAATGGAAACAAAAAAGTTTGATCCTAAGATTAGGAAACATGTTCTCTATAAAGAGTCCAAAATTAAATAGCACTCTTATTATCATAGCCCAAAACAATGCCTGAGTTGCCTGAAGTAGAGGTCACTAAAAAGGCATTGCAGTCTGCTTTGAAAAACACCTCAATCAAAGAGGTGAATATCAGAAATAAAAACCTTCGATGGCCTGTTGAAGAGAAAAAAATTAGAAAATTAATTCATACAGATATCAGAAAGATATATCGGAGAGGCAAATATATTCTAATTTCTTGCAATGAGGGGGCAGCCATTCTCCATCTTGGAATGTCTGGTAGTCTTGGGGTGTTTGATGAACGTACTGAATACCACAAACACGATCACGTTGAGTTCATACTTGAAAACAATAAAGCCATCCGTTTGAATGATCCCAGACGGTTTGGTTGCCTTATTTGGACAAACGAATGTCCTGAAGAGCATAAGCTGATAAAAAATCTTGGTGTTGAGCCGTTGGATGATCCCAAACTCGGAGAGCACCTATATAGCCTGAGTAGAAACCGAAATACTGCAGTAAAAAACTATATTATGAACTCTAGTATTGTTGTTGGTGTTGGAAACATTTATGCGAGCGAATCCCTGTTTAGAAGCGGGATCANCCCAGTAAGATCATCGAAAAGAATTGGTCGTGAAAGATATAGAAAATTAGCTGTAGAGATCAAGAAAGTGCTGAATGAAGCAATTGAAATGGGCGGAACAACATTGAGAAACTTCACCTACTNCAATGAAGTAAGGAAGGTTGGNTATTTTAAACAAAAGCTCTTTGTTTATGGAAAGCCTGGANAAAATTGCAAAGAGTGTGGCNCAGAAATCAAAGCGCGAGTCATCGGGGGAAGAAACAGTTTTTTCTGTCCGCGCTGTCAGACCTAAAGATTTTTAAATTGGGCGTCCCCTTGGAGGGTTATTTTTTATAAGCTTGGCTTAAAGCTTGATGAACTGTTGGGTGGACAAAGTCCGATACGTCTCCGCCTTCTTGTGCAATTTGCCTAATCAATGAAGATGACAAAAAAGCATTTTGATCGCCGCTGCTAAGAAAAACAGTTTCAATATCATCGGCAAGCTTTTTATTCATGCTGGCCAGCTCAAACTCATATTGACCATCCGCTGGTGAACGAAGGCCTCTTACTATGACTCTTGCATCAATTTTTTTTGCAAAATCAATCGTTAATCCATCATAGGGTTGAACTTCGATATTGCTGAATGCATTCAAAACTTCATTCACCATTTCCAATCTTTTTTCGTGGTCGAATAAAGGCTCTTTTTCTTCACTGACAGCGACTCCAACAACCAAAACTTGGAAAATCGTTGAGGCTCTTCTNATAATNTCAAAGTGTCCATTTGTTATTGGATCAAAGGTCCCAGGATAAAGTGCAATCATTTTTCGCTCTTTGCGCTTGTTGATTTAAGAATTCCATAATATACATTTCCAGCCGTTGAATCCTTAACTAATTGATATTTTGGAGATGCTAGTTGCTTTAAACAGCTGTTGGACTCTAAGTAAATCAAGCTGTCATCATTGGCCCAATTATTTCTATACAATTTCTCTAGGATTTCGCTTAATTCAAATTTTCCATAGGGTGGATCGATAAAAATAATATCGAAACAGCCGTGAGTATTCTCCTCTTGGATCATCTGAACGGAGTCTCTGCATGCAAGTCTTATGTCGTTGATTCTATAGCGCACGAGTGAGTCTTTGAATGCAGCGCAAGCTTTCTTTGATGAGTCAACATAGAGCACTGATTCAGATCCTCTGGAGATGCTTTCAAAGCTCAGNCAACCACTTCCGCCAAATAAATCCAAAACCGTGGATTTCTCTATATGGGGCGATAGCCAATTAAANAAAGTCTCACGAACTCGATCGGGNGTTGGCTTGACCTGATCATCTTCTACGGAAAGCACAGCCCCTTTGTGCTTGCCTCCGACTATTCTGACTTTTTTCTTTTTTTTCGATGCCATGTGTTTTTGCGCAAATTTAACTCAAATATTGTCAAATCTAACGTTGATAAGAATAATATAATATATTGATTTATATGGTATTTTTAAAAATATTAACTATATTTTTAGCACTCANGTATTGAGAGTGCTAATATTTACTTCCTCGAAATCATTTTCGGGTTAAATTTATGAGCGATGTAGCAATAAAAAATGAAATACAACTTCTTGGTCCAATTGGAAGCCTAGAAGCATACATCAGTATTGTAAACCAGGCTCCTGTGCTTACTAGAGAAGAGGAATATGCACTTGCTGTAAGGTTCAAAAAGAACAATGACCTTGATGCGGCCAGGCAATTGATTCTCTCTCAGTTGAGATTCGTGGTTCATATTGCGAGAACTTATAACGGATATGGCCTACCACTTGCTGACATCATTCAAGAGGGAAATGTTGGCCTAATGAAGGCGGTTAAGAAGTTTGATCCTGAAAAGGGTGTGAGACTCGTTACCTACGCCGTGCACTGGATTAGGGCAGAGATTCATGAATTTGTGTTTGATAACTGGAAAATCGTTAAGGTCGCGACAACAAAAGCTCAGAGAAAACTTTTTTTCAAACTCAGAGGCTCAAAAAAGAAAATAGGCTGGCTCACAAATGATGAGAAAAGCTTAATCGCTTCTGATTTAGGTGTAAGAACAAAAGACATTGAAACAATGGAAGAGCGTTTGGCCTCAAAAGATGTTCTATTTGATCGCCCTCAAGATGAAACCAGCACTCATGTGAGTCCTGCCGGTTACCTCCCAGCTCCAAACAGTGATCCTTCAGCACTTGTGGAAGAAGAAAACTGGCTTGAAAGCAACATAGAGCTCATGTCAGAGGCAATGGAAAAACTTGATAAAAGAAGCAAAGAGATTTTGCGGCTAAGATGGTTAAGCGATGAAAAGGTAACGCTCAAAGAGCTTGCAAAGAAATTCAATGTTTCTCTAGAGAGAGTTAGGCAAATCGAAGAAAAGGCAATCCTTGATCTCCGTGAACAGCTTCTCAACCCGTAGGCCTGTCAGAAGCTTTGTTCGAAGACAAGGGAGAATTACCTCCTCTCAAAAATCCGCACTGGTAGAGCTTCTTCCCAAATACGGTATTCAATACTCAATGGACGCTGGCTTGCTCCCAAGCAATCTAACTGGAGACCCTGATTTTCCTCTCATACTTGATATTGGCTTCGGTGATGGAGAATTATTGATATCAATGGCAAAAAACAAAGTAGGCACGAATTTCATTGGTATAGAGGTGTATGATGCTGGAATAGGGCATTGTCTTAAGTTAATAGAGCAGAACAAAATTAATAACCTGAAGCTTGTGTGTGGCGATGCGGTTGAAGTAATGCAATTTGGAATAGAAAATGAGTCATTAGATGAGATCAACTTGCTTTTTCCAGACCCTTGGCCAAAAAAAAGGCACCACAAAAGACGAATCATTAATCCCGAATTTATCGAGCTTATGTCAAAAAAATTAGTGCTTGGTGGTTTGGTCAATATATCTACTGACTGGGAGAACTATGCCGAACAAGTTTTGGATTTGTTTGATCAGAGGGAAGATTTTGTAAAAAAACCATCCTTCACACGAGATGAAAATACAAAATTTGAAAAAAGGGGAATCTCCCTTGGCCATGAAATTTTTGATTTCACTTATAAACTAATGTCTTAAGTTTTCAATGATCCCAGTTTAAGGCTGGGTGCGGAGAGTCTACTGGAGCCTTCTAGATATCTATCAATTTCAAGGGCCGCTCCTCTGCCCTCATTCATTGCCCAAACAACCAATGACTGGCCCCTTCTTGCATCGCCAGCAGCAAAAACGCCATCGATGTCTGTAGAAAATTCTCCATAGGCTGAGTCTATATTTCCCATTGTGTTTGTCGACAACCCAAAATCATTGAGCACCTCTTGTTCGGGCCCTATAAATCCAAGTGCCAATAAGACTAAATCTGCTTCCCAAGTTTTTTCTGAGTTTGCAATTTCTTTCATTTGCATCTTTCCATCCTTTCCCTGAGTCCATTCAATCTCAACAGTTGTTAGGCCTGAAACAGCTCCGTCCTTGCTCAAAAACTCTTTGCTGAGCAAAGAGAATCTTCTTGGATCGCTGCCAAACCTCTTCTTTGACTCTTCGTGCCCATAGTCTATTCTCAAAATATTCGGCCAAAGGGGCCATGGGTTATCAGCTCCTCTTTTCTTTGGGGGTTTGTTCATAATCTCCATGTTCACCATATTTTTACATCCATGACGAATCGCGGTTGCAATGCAGTCTGTTCCTGTATCGCCACCCCCTATGACAATTACATTTTTATCTTTTGCATCAATATAGTTTCCGTCCGATAGTGAGCTGTTCAACAAGCTCTTGGTATTCTGAGTAAGAAAATCCATAGCAAAATGAATGTTTTCAGAGTCTCTGCCTTTTACGTCTAGATCTCTCGGTATGGTTGAGCCTGTGGCGATCAGTATGGAGTCATACGATTCTTTAAGCTCTTTGGCAGAAATATCTTTTCCAATATTCGTTTTTGTTTTGAATACAATTCCTTGAGACTCCAGAAGCCCAACCCTTCGACTCAATAAGCTCTTTGAAAGCTTCATGTTAGGAATTCCATAAACAAGAAGGCCTCCAATTCTGTCCTCTCTCTCAAAGACAGTGACGTTGTGACCGACTTTGTTGAGCTGATCTGCAGCTGTTAAGCCCGCCGGGCCAGACCCAATGATTGCAACTTTTTTGCCCGTCGCTTTTATCGTTTTCTTCTCTTCCACCCATCCTTCTTCAAAGGCTTTATCAATGATAGAGTTTTCAATATCTTTAATGGTAACCGCAGGCTCATTAATGCCTAAAACACAGGACCCTTCACAAGGAGCTGGGCATACTCTGCCTGTGAATTCTGGAAAGTTATTTGTTTTGGTTAATCTCTCATAAGCCTCTTTCCATTCCCCCTTATAGACCAAGTCATTCCATTCTGGAATTAGGTTATCAATGGGGCACCCGTGTTCGGATTCGCAGAATGGTACGCCGCAGTTCATGCACCTTGCGCCTTGTTTTTTTAGCTGGCCTTCCTCAGCAGGGGTATAAATTTCGTAATAGTCCAACGCCCTATCAACCGGATCACGCCAGGGTGTTTTTCTTCTTGGGTATTCCATAAATCCGGTCGGTTTTCCCATTTACACACCCTTCCTTTGAGACTTTCTGTCCTCTACATCAAAAATGGACTCAATCTCCTCATTGTGTTCTGCTCTCTCATTCATCACACGCTTATAATCAATTGGCATGACCTTGACGAATTTTTCTAAGCTGTTGTCCCAATCATCCATTATTGCCTCCGCCAATGGTGAATCAGTATATTCGTGGTGCAGTTCGATCAATCTCAGTATTTCAGCAATGCTTGTCTCGTCTCCTATTGGTTCGAGCTCAACCATTCCTGTATTGCATTTGGGTGAAAACTCATTCCAAGGGTCATAGACGTAGGCAATNCCTCCTGACATTCCAGCAGCAAAATTCACTCCNGTTTCCCCCAGTACGACGACCCTTCCTCCTGTCATGTATTCACATCCATGGTCTCCAACGCCCTCAACCACTGACCATGCTCCGCTATTTCTGACACAAAATCTCTCAGCCGCAATTCCTCTGAAAAAACCAAAGCCTGATGTTGCGCCATAAAGTGCTACATTTCCAATCAGAATATTCTCCTCTGCTTTGAAAGCTGAATTTTCAGGAGGGCGCACAATGATCTTCCCTCCAGACAGGCTTTTGCCAACATAATCGTTTGCGTCTCCACTTAAATTAAACGTCACACCTTTGGATAAAAAAGCTCCAAAACTTTGTCCTGCAGAACCAGAGAAGTTTATGCGAATACTATCTTCGGGGAGCCCTTCATCGTCCCAACGTTTTGCAATTTCATGACTCAACATGGCTCCAGTCGTGCGATTAAGATTTGAAATATTAAAATCGTGATCTACTGGGTTTTTCTTATTGAGCGCATCCTGACACTTATCTATCAACTCATGATCGAGCACTGAATCAATATCATGATCCTGCTCAGTTGTTTTTATGGTCTGTGCATCGCTTCTGGCCTGATTAGGGTTTAATAAAAGTGGGCTCAAATCTAGTTGACTAGATTTCCAATGTTTTTGGGCTTTTTCAGTGGATAACAATTCTGTTCTACCGACCAATTCATCAATCGACTTTATACCAAGCTTCGCCATAATGTTTCTTGCTTCTTCTGCAACTAGAAACAAATAGTTGATCACGTGTTCTGGTTGGCCAGTGAACTTCTGTCTAAGTATTTTATTTTGGGTAGCAATGCCTACCGGGCAGGTGTTTAGGTGGCACTTCCTCATCATGATACAACCAAGAGAAATCAATGGGGCTGTTGCAAAACCAAATTCCTCGGCCCCCAGCAATGCAGCTATTACGACGTCTCTGCCTGTTTTTAACCCGCCATCTGTTTGCAGCATTACTCTGCTTCTTAGGCCATTCATAATAAGTGTTTGATGAACTTCAGCCAGGCCAAGCTCCCATGGCATACCGGCATTTTTGATACTGGTGAGAGGAGATGCCCCGGTTCCTCCAACATCGCCAGAAATTACTATGTGGTCAGCATGGGCTTTTGCAACGCCTGCTGCGATTGTGCCCACTCCGCTTTCAGCAACCAATTTAACGCTTATGTCAGCAGTTGGATTGCCGTTCTTTAAGTCAAATATTAATTGTGCCAAATCTTCGATTGAGTAAATATCATGATGAGGAGGCGGGCTTATCAAGCCCACTCCAGGAGTTGAATATCGTATAGAGGCAATTTTCTCATCCACCTTTCTTCCAGGCAGTTCGCCGCCCTCACCTGGTTTGGCGCCCTGAGCAATTTTGATCTGGAGTTGTTTTGCATTTGCAATGTAGTTTGCTGTAACGCCAAATCGTCCCGATGCAATCTGTTTGATCGCAGATGACTTGGAGTCACCATTCTTCATGGGCTCATATCTTGCTGGATCTTCACCGCCCTCTCCGCTGTTGCTCTTGCCGCCAATCCTATTCATAGCAACCGCCAGGGTTTCATGAGCCTCTGGAGAAATAGACCCAAAGCTCATGGCACCAGTGCAAAATCGTTTTACTATTTCACTTGCAGGCTCAACATCATTGATTGAAATACTCTCGCCAGAGTAATTGAATTTCAGCAATCCCCTAATGTTTAATGCATCTTCTGCTTTTTTGTTTGCAAGCTTTGAAAACTTATCATATGCATTTTCGTCATTGGTCCTTGCGGCCAACTGCAATGACCAAACAGTTTCAGGGTTCCACCCTTTCTTTTCGCCCTCACTTCTCCAATGAAAATCTCCTGGGTTTGGAAGATCTGCAGATGTTTCAACTTGGTCTTCTGGCCACCCAAGGCTATGCCTCAGTGCATTCTCATGCTCAATTGTATCGAAGCCAATCCCTCCAATCTTGCTGACAGTNCCCTCAAAACACTGCTCTATCACTTCATTCGATAAACCAATCGCCTCAAAAATCTGTGCGCCCTTGTATGATTGNAGCGTTGAAATTCCCATTTTTCCCATGACCTTCAAAATGCCTTTTACAGCTGCTTGCCGATAAGCATCAATCACTTCTTCATACTCATCTAGAGCCACTCTATTTTCTGGTCCTCTTTTGTAGTGAGTGTGCTTAATTACGTTATCCGCCTTGGCTTGCATNAGTATCTCGTATGCAAGATATGGGTTGATTGCATCAGCACCATAACCGAANAGTAAGCAGAAATGGTGCACCTCACGAGCCTCTCCTGTTTCGACAACTATTGCTGCTCTTGACCGCTTGGCTGTTCGAACAAGATGATGGTGAACAGCACCACAGGCCATTAAAGTGCTGAGAGGAATTTTATTCTCGCTCATGCCTCTATCGCTCAACACCAAGAATCCAATCCCGTCATCAACGGCTTCTTCAGCAAGACTGCAGATGTCCTTAATTGTTTTGTTGATTCCAGCCTCTTTTTCGTAAGTGATGTCAATCACTTTGCTTTTGTGGTTGAGATAATCCAGATGCTTAAGAGCATACATGGCGGTGTTCGTCAGTATTGGGTTTTCAACAAGAATCCGGTTTGCATNTTTCTCAGATGGTTCCAAGAGGTTTCCTTCTGGNCCAATNTAGCACTCAAGAGACATCACGATCTTTTCTCTAATTGAGTCTATTGCAGGATTAGAGACCTGAGCGAAACGTTGCTTAAAGTAGTCATACNTGAGCCTATGCTTATCGCTCATNGATGCCAAAACAGTGTCATTGCCCATTGAGCCCAGTGGATCTCTAAGATCGTGAACCATTGGCAGAAGCATAAACTCAAGGGTCTCTGAGGTGTAGCCAAATGCTCGCATTCTCTTGAGAAGCTCTTCCTTGCCATACAAAGGATCATTTGAATACTGTTTAATTTTCCTAAACCCAAATCTATTGTCATGAAGCCAGTTTCTGTAGGGGTTTTCTTTTACAAGTGGCTCTTTGACGTCTGAATCGCTAAGAAGCTTTCCTTTATTAAAGTCAATTAGAAATATTTTTCCTGGTTCCAGTCTTCCTTTTTTTATGATTTCTTCATCGGGTATGTCCAATACGCCCACTTCGCTGGCCATGATCACCCTGTTATCTGTGGTTAAGTAGTATCGACTCGGTCTGAGGCCGTTTCTGTCTAAAACGGCTCCGATTACATCGCCATTTGTAAATGCAATTGCAGCGGGTCCGTCCCATGGCTCCATGAGATTTGATTGAAACTCGTAATACGCCTTTCTCTCTTTTGAGATGGTTTTCTTCTTTTGCCAAGCTTCGGGCACCATCATTAATACGGACTCTTCTAGAGAGCGGCCTGATAAGGCGAGAAACTCAAGCACATTATCAAAATTCCCAGAGTCCGAACAGTTTGGCTCAACAATTGGAAACAACTCCTTGAGCCTGTCTCCAAAAATAGATGACTCCATATTTCCTTCTCTGGCCCTCATCCAATTTATATTTCCTTCGATGGTATTGATCTCCCCATTATGAGACATGTAACGGTTTGGCATTGCTCTGTCCCAACTTGGAAATGTATTTGTCGAAAACCTTGAGTGCACCATGGCCAAATGGGACATGAAGTCGGGATCACTTAGGTCGCTGAAAAAGTTTCCAACTTGATCGCAAGTAAGCATCCCTTTGTAGACAATGGTCTTTGAGGATAAACTGCAAACATAGAAAAGCTCTGACTCATTTAAATTCGAANGGGTACGAAGATGATTGCTGACTTTTTTTCTTGTTAGATAAAGCCTCTTTTCAAAATCCTCTTGATCGCAATTTTTGAGATTATCGACAATAAGCACTTGTTCTATCTGAGGCATTGCATCCAGGGCTGTAGGGCCTATGTCTGCTTTTTTTGTATCGGTCGGCAGTATTCTCCAGCCGACTATTTTTAATTCATTCTCACGGCATGTCTCTTCAANATATGTCTTACAAGNNTCTCTTTCNTCTTCATCATTGGGGAGAAAAATATTTCCTACGGAGTAGCTGNCTGNCAGAAGGTCGGTTGCNTATAACTCTTTTGANATCTTTGCAAAAAAAGCATGGGGCATGCCTGTAAGAATTCCNGCACCGTCTCCNCTATTGGGTTCAGCNCCTCTTGCNCCCCTGTGGTCCATTTTACAAAGGATGGNTAAAGCATCTTTTATNTTTTGNTGGCTGGGNTCTTTATTGATNTGCGCCACAAACCCAATGCCGCAACTCTCCCTTTCAAATCGGGAGTCATATAAACCAACATTTGATCTGGGTTTCAGTCTCATAATTACTTATTTTATTTTTCTTAACTTTTGGCGAACCTGATTTGGACGCTCACCATCCTTAAATTGTGGCCCGATGGGACACAGTTTGCTCAATATCACTGGGAAATTGAAAATGAATTTTAGCAAATTTGAATTGAAATTTCCCATTCAACGTTATTATATGATTATTCCGGCCAGGTCTGTGTCGTTGTCATCGGCAGGCTGCATGAAAACTAACATAAGGAAATACGATGGAAGAGTTTAAAATAATTATAGAGGCAATTGGCGGGTTTCTTTGGAACAACTACACCCTTTACGCAGTGGTTGCAACCGGCATTGTCTTTACAATTTGGAGCGGATTCTCTCAATATTATGCATTAACTCATGGATTCAAAGTCATCAAAGGGGATTATGACAACGATGATGACCCTGGTGCTATTTCTCATTTTCAAGCTCTTTCAACCGCACTTTCAGCAACAGTAGGACTTGGAAATATCGGCGGTGTTGCCTTGGCGATATCGCTTGGTGGGCCGGGAGCAGTCTTTTGGATGTGGGTCGTTGGGTTTTTGGGTATGGCGATCAAATTGAGTGAGGTGTCGCTCTCAATGATACACAGAAACATTGATCAAGCCGATAACCCAAGCGGTGGGCCAATGTGGGTTGTTGAGAGAAACTTTTCAGGCAAAACCGGTCCATTGAAAATACTTGGCAAGCTCATAGCTGGGACTTTTTGTTTTGCTCTAATAGTAAACACGATCACTGCTGGGAATATGTTTCAAGCCTGGAATGTTGCTAACCTTACGCAGGCCTACTTTGGCGTTCCAACAATGGCTACGGGCACCATTCTCGCTCTGATAGTGGGCGCTGTAATCATCGGTGGCATCAAAAGAATCGGTGCCGTAACCTCTAAGCTTGTTCCAATAATGCTTCTGATATATGTCATGGCATGCATCTATGTGTTGGCCATTAACTTCACCGCAATACCCGAAATGCTTAAACTGATTGTGAGCGCGGCTTTTTCTCCAATGGAATCGAGCAATGCTTTCCTTGGGGGGACCGCTGGTTCGGCTTTCATTTTTGGAATGCAAAGAGCTTTGTTCTCAAATGAAGCAGGACAGGGTTCTTCAGCCATTGCTCATTCTGCTGCAAAAACAGATGAGCCCATTAGAGAGGGTGTTGTGGCAGGTCTAGAGCCGTTCATTGACACCATAGTTGTCTGCACAATGAGTGCCTTGGTCATTCTGGTTACAGGCATTTGGAATCGGCCTGCAGAAGTTCAGCTTTCAGAGCTCTCCATTAATCCATCGGAACAAAGTTGGTCCATTAATGGTGTTATCAACGATGCTCCCAGCTTAAAAAATGGGGACAAGGTTTTCATGATCTACTCTGGCTCCGGCAACACAGAGTCTGGAAATAATTTACACAAAGTATATGGAACTGTTTTGGTTGATGGCCCCAAAAAGTCTGTTGAATGGAACAAGATTTCTTCCGACAAACGTCCCGAGACAAATGGTGAAGTATATCTTGATTATGTAGGGGCAAATCTGACTGCAGCTGCATTTGATAAGGTCTCCTCTGGCCTGGGCAAGTGGTTGGTGACACTTGCATCATGGCTTTTTGCAATCTCGACAATGATATCTTGGAGCTACTATGGAGAGAAAGGGGTCTCATTTCTCCTCGGAGAAAAAGCAATTTTGTCCTATAAACTGAGTTTTTGTGTTTTGGCTATCTTCTCCACTACTGGCTTTATACAAACAGACAGGGAGTTGAATCTGTTTGCAAACCTAGGTACAGGCCTATGCATCATGGCGAACCTGCCCATCTTGTGGCTCTTTGGATATCAAGCCATTAGAGACTATAAGAAGTACATCACTAAACTAAAAAATGGCGAATTTAATAAGGTATAAACAATGAGTAAAAAAGAAGAGATTAAGATTAAGCCTTTTTGGTATTCCGATATCTGGCTTTGGCCAAAACTAATCACAATTATCACTACATTGGATAAAAATGGGACCGTTAATGCGGGGCCTTATTCGCATATCATGCAATACGATGTAATGACAAAAAACCCCAGAATGCTGATAGGTTTTAGACAGGATTCGCATACATTGGTAAACATCGAAGAAACGGGCGAGTTCGTAGTCAACTGTCCGAGCGCAAAACATTTGGATGACATGATGGAGACGGCAAAGTTTTATCCAGAAGGAATCAATGAACTAGAATTTACAAAATTCACTCAGATTCCGTCCAGGAAAGTTTCTCCGCCAAGTCTTGAGGAATGCCCACAAATTGCAGAATGCACCGTTGATGAGATAGTTAAGCTAGAAAAAAGTTCTGGCATCGTCATTGGAAAAATTGAGGCCATAGTGGTTGACAAAGAGTTGGTTTCTATGGGGAGAGAAGAAAGGATAAAAACCATGGATCTTCCAATAGGAATGGGGGATGAAGCAAGACAAACGTATTATCACACAACAGCCGAGACACTCATTAAACACGAGCTTGGGCAACCAAAAACGGCCATGCAGGGAGCGGACGCAAAAACATCCATGGAATGGGACAATGATGCCACTGAGATGTTGATGGGTGTCCCGCCACCCTTAAGAAAGATGGTCATTGAAAACACTGAGGAATTTGCTGCAGAAAAAAATGAAGACAAAGTCAGCGGTGAGCTTTTCAAAGAGCTGGCAAAATCTGTTGGTATGGATACAGATGTGATGGAGAGGTTTAGAAGCGGAGGTTAAGTCATGGATCTCATGAATAAAAACCTGTTGAAAGATACGAGCTATGTGGATGGCGAGTGGATTAATGCAAACGATGGTTCTTGCTCAGAAATTCTTAACCCTGCAACCTCTGAGTCGCTGGGTTTTGTTCCAAACTGTGGATCAGCCGAGACAATTGCAGCAATAGAGGCCGCAAGAAGAGCGCAAAGCATTTGGTCAAAGACGGATGCTAAAGAGAGATCCTCAGTGCTGAAAAATCTTCATCGTCTGATGCTAGAAAACCAGGAAGATTTAGCAAAAATTATCACGCTCGAAGGCGGCAAACCCATCTCTGAATCAATTGGAGAAATCGCTTATGCGGCTTCTTTTTTCGAGTGGTTTTCGGAAGAAGCCAAAAGAGTATACGGCGATGTAATACCGGCTCATCAGCATGACCGAAGGACGCTTGTCATAAAACAACCCATAGGTGTGGTTGGATGCATCACACCGTGGAACTTTCCATCTGCTATGCTTGCAAGAAAAATTGCGCCTGCCATTGCTGTTGGCTGCAGCGTTGTTGCAAAGCCAGCGCCTGAAACTCCTTTCTCAGCGCTTGCACTGGCTTACTTATCAGAACTGGCTGGCTTCCCCAAAGGCTTGCTAAACATACTGACTGGCGATGCTGAAAGAATTGGAGCTGTCTTGACAGAAAATAAAGACATCAGGAAAATAACCTTTACCGGCTCAACATCTGTTGGAAAACTTCTGCTAAAACAATCTGCAGAATCAGTAAAAAAAGTCTCTCTTGAGCTAGGTGGCCACGCGCCTTTCATTGTTTTTGAAGATGCTGATCTGGATGCTGCAGTTGATGGTGCATTGATAGCAAAATACAGAAACAGTGGCCAAACGTGTGTCTGTGCAAACAGGATTTATGTTCAATCTGGTATCTATGATGCGTTCTGTGAACGCTTCACAGAAAAAACATCTGGGCTTGTTGTCGGAAATGGTCTTGAAGAAAAAACTCAACAAGGTCCTTTGATCAGCAACAATGCAATGAGAAAAGTATCTCTGCACATCGATGATGCAAAAAATAAAGGGGCAACGGTTGCAACCGGAGGAAATCCACATAATTTAGGCGGGCTGTTCTTTGAGCCAACTGTTTTAACCGGTGTTACGGATGATATGTTGATTGCAAAAGAAGAAACGTTTGGTCCTGTTGCGCCAATCTTTAGTTTTGAAAACGAACAAGAAGTAGTCAAGCGTGCAAACGATACTCCTTTTGGGTTAGCTGCTTATTTTTATACTTCTGATTTAGGCAAGTCCTGGAGAGTCTCTGAACAACTCGACTATGGCATGGTTGGGCTAAATACTGGAATAATTTCTACTGAAATGGCTCCCTTCGGGGGCATTAAAGAATCTGGAATTGGAAGAGAGGGCTCTAAATACGGTGTGGATGACTATCTAGAAATGAAATACATCTCTATAGCCGGAATCGAAGAGTAATTGTTTTTAAAACAATCCTCTGTATGATTCACCTCTATCGGTCATAACCCAATGGAAAAAAGCGCCCCCAAATTAACAGTTGGTCCTGTATCGGGATCTATTCTTTCAATGATGCTGCCTATGGCACTGGGCATCTTAGTAATGATTGGAAACGGCCTTGTTGACGCTTACTTCATTGGTCAGCTCGGCTACGCACAGCTTGCCGCTGTCAGTTATGCATTCCCTGTTTGGTTTGTTGCAGCAGGAATTGTCATGGGCCTTGGGACAGGAACCTCTTCCGTTTTATCTCGATTCATAGGCGCTGGTGACACAGCCAGCGTAAAACAAATAGCTACTCACTCGATGGTGCTTGCAGTGCTTGCAGGCGCTGTGGTCACGGCCATCGGTCTATTGACCGTTGAGTCTCTTTTTGGGCTGCTGGGCGCAAATGAGGAGTCCATGCCCTATGTCAAAGAATACATGACAATTTACTACTGGGGATCCTTGTTTTTGGGTATTCCGTTCATTGGCAATTCAATCTTGAGGGCAAATGGAGATGCCAAAACACCTTCTTTACTGGTTGCCTCATCGGCGGTTGTTAATGCTGTTTTAGACCCCATATTGATTTTTGGTTGGTTTGGGTTTCCTGAAATGGGCGTTGCGGGAGCAGCTCTTGCAAGCGTCATTTCAACCATTACATTTCTTATGGCTTCTCTTTGGGTGCTTATTGTTCGTGATGACTTGCTCACAACGATTGGTCACAGCATTGAATCAATGGTCTCTTCCTGGAAGCAGGTGCTCCATGTGGGCTTGCCCGCAATTGCCAGCAACCTAATTGCTCCTCTATCTGCTGCATTTGTTACAGCGCTTGTCAGCACCTACGGACAAGAAGCAGTTGCTGCATACGGTCTAGCTGGGAGAATTGAGGCGCTTGTAATTGTTTTGTTGATGGCGCTAGGTGGTGCAACCGCTCCATATGTGGGGCAAAACTATGGGGCAAAAAAATATGAACGGCTGGTTGATGGCTTTAAGTTCTCTGCACGCTTTGCGTTGGTCTATGCTGTTTTCTGCATTGCCTTTCTATACTTCTTTTCTGGTCCTATTTTGAGCGTTTTCACAACCAATGAGGATGTAATTAGGTTGGCCATGCTGCAGCTTTTAATCTGTCCATGGGGATACGGCTTTCTTGGGGTGGCATCGATCTGTAACGGTTCGTTCAATGCGTTTGGAAGACCGTTGCCAGCAATGACCATTTCAATCTCAAGAACATTGGTGGTCTACGTGCCGCTCGCCTATATGCTTGCCCATTACCTTGGTTTTCAGGGCATTTTTATCGCTCAAGTTTTGGCGAATATTTTTGCTGGTTGTGTCGCAATTATCTGGTACAGAAGAGTTTTCAACCAAGTCACTGCTTGACCTATTCTTCACCCTGAAGCTGCTTAACAATGGATTCATCCTCAAGGGTGGATATGTCTTGTGTGATTTCCTCTTGTCTTGCAATGGCTCGGAGCAATCTTCTCATGATCTTTCCAGAACGAGTTTTTGGGAGATTGTCTGAAAAACGAATTTCATCAGGTTTTGCTATTGATCCCACCTGACTGGCCACCCATTCCCTCAGCTCCTCTTGTGTTGTTTTTGCATCGTTACCAGTCGGTCGGTTTCCTTTTGTGACAACAAATGCAAATATACTCTCGCCCTTAACTTCATGGGGCCTTCCAACAACTGCTGCCTCGGCCACTTTTTCATTCGCAACCAGTGCGGATTCAACCTCCATTGTGCCCAACCTATGGCCTGAAACATTTAAAACATCGTCTATTCGGCCCATAATCCAATGGCAATCATCTTCATCTCTGTACGCGCTATCACCGGCAACATAATATTTGCCATCAAACTTTTCCCAATAGGTGTCGATGTATCTTTGGTTGTCTCCCCAAATGGTTCTTAGCATAGAAGGCCATGGTTTTTTAATGACAAGATACCCGCCCTGATTGGGCTCATCTACCGGTTCTCCTGATTCATTTACGATATCAATGTCAATTCCTGGAATAGCGGTTGTGCAGGATCCTGGTTTTGTATTTGTGATGCCTGGGAGCGGGCTGATCATCGCCCCGCCCGTTTCTGTTTGCCACCAAGTATCAACAATGGGGCAGTGCTCCCCTCCGATTACTTTGTGATACCAAATCCAAGCCTCGGGATTAATGGGTTCGCCTACCGTACCCAGCAAACGCAACTTTGATAAATCATAATTTGCAGGTATTTCATCTCCGTGCTTCATCAAAGCTCTGATTGCAGTCGGAGCAGTGTAAAAAATGGTTACTGAATGCTTTTCACAAATACTCCAAAACCTTCCCACATCAGGGTAGGTTGGAGCGCCTTCATAAATTAAAATTGTGGCGCCTGAAAGCAATGGGCCGTATGCAACATAGGTGTGCCCGGTAATCCAACCAACATCAGCAGTGCACCAAAAAACATCGTCATTTTTGATATCAAATATCCATGAAAAGGTTGTTTTTGCATGCAAGATATATCCTGCTGTTGCATGCTGAATACCCTTTGGTTTTCCTGTCGAGCCCGAAGTGTAAAGGATAAAAAGAGGGTGCTCTGCATTTAGAGGTTTTGGCTCACAAACAAGGTCGCAATCTGCCACAAGATCTTCCCACCAAATATCAGTGCCTTTGTTAAAATTGACATTCTCTCCTGTTCTTTTAAAGACCACGACATTATTAACTTTGAAAGAAGACTGAGACACTGCTTCATCTGTTGCTTGCTTTAAGGGAATAACGCCTCCGCCCCTGAACGCGCCATCAGCAGTAATGACAATCTTTGATTGTGCATCCTCTATCCTGTCTTTGAGTGCATTTGAGGAGAATCCACCAAAAACAACCGAGTGAATGGCTCCAATCCTTGCGCATGCCTGCATTGCAATAACTGCCTCTGGACACATCGGCATATAAATCACAACCCTGTCCATGGGCTCAACACCAATTTTTTTGAGGCCATTTGCAAATTGTGAAGTTTTTAATAGGAGCTCTTTGTAAGTGATGCTTTCAGACTTTCCGTCTTCTTTTTCAAAAATGATTGCTGTCTTATGCGGATTCTTGCTGACGTTTACGTCCAAGGAATTGTAGGATGCATTAATCTCGCCATCGTTAAACCATTCATAGTTAGGCGCTTTTGAATCATCGAGTGTATTGCTGAACGGGCGAGACCAGTGAAGCTCTTCATTTGCCAGTTTTGCCCAATATTTTATGTGGTCATCTGCGGCTAGCTTCCTCATTTCTTCCGCTTTTGCTTCGTTAATATTTGCTTGATCAGAGAATTCTTTTGATGGAGGAAAGCTCCTTGATTCATTCAATATCGATTCTATGAGCTCATCGGCCATTTTTGATCCTTGAAAATTAGTTCTTTAATCTGGTGGAGACTTTATCTTTGGATTGTATCCGCTCAATGATGGGACTGGATTTTGGAATATGATTTAGCAAGAATTTCATTTGGTCGGCCAATATATTTCTGCCCTGAAGCAAAATATACTCTGCATAAGATGGTGCAAATGGAATTGCCAAAAGCCCCATGCTTGACTCTTCAGGAGTTTTCCCTCCTTTAAGGTTATTGCACCGCTTACAAGCACTGACTACATTCTGCCATATGTCTTGGCCACCCCTGCTTATTGGAGTTACATGGTCCCTGGTCAACTCTCTTTTGCTGTATTGGGAGCCACAATACAAACACAGGTGATCGTCTCTCTTAAACAGAGTTTGGTTGCTCAATGGTGGCGTAAACTTTGCTAGCTTTTGTTGAAAATGTTTTGAGCGACCCCTGGTGGCGACAATAGAGTTAATGTTTATTTCGCTTCTCAATCCTGATTTAGCGTTAACCCCTCCCTTGATGGTATAAAGGTGATCCCCTAAGGTATAAATCACATCCCCAACAGAATAAAGTTTGGCCGCCTCTCTGAAGTCGATCCACTCTAAAGGAAGCCCGGTTGAATCGATCCTCAGGGTTCTATGAGGGAAGTTTATTAATTGCTCCATAGAAAATACTATAAAGACTTTTCGGAACAAAAATAATAAAAATCTGCCCTTTTTTACTTGGATTATTTCACAGGCATGTTAGTCTTTCGCACCAACTGGATATAACTATAAAAAAAGTAAATACGTGGCTATAAAAATTGCAGTAGTAAACGAATCCAAAAACAATGAAACACGCGTCGCGGTTGTTCCAGAAATTGCACAAAAACTATCCTCAAACAATGTCACTTTTTCAATAGAAAAGAACTCGGGTGCGGCATCGGGTTTTTTAGATGCAGACTATCCGGAAAATGCATGCTCTTTTTTTGATGTTGCTTCAGAGGCATTAAAAGATGCCGATGTTCTTTTCAAGGTCAACCCACCAACCTCTGAAGAAATTGGCTATATGAAAAAGGGCGCTCTTGCGGTTTCTTACATGAGTCCTTTTCAAAGCGGTGAGCTGATTAAAAATATGGCCTCATCAGGCATTGATGCCTTTTCGGTTGAGTTAATTCCAAGAATTTCTCGTGCACAATCTATGGATGCATTGTCATCTCAAGCATCGATTGCGGGATATAAAGCTGTCATTTTAGCAGCAAACAACGCCAATAAATTCTTTCCAATGCTCACCACGGCTGCAGGAACTGTGCGTCCAGCACAAACTTTGATAGTGGGTGCAGGGGTGGCTGGCCTACAAGCCATTGCAACGGCAAAAAGGCTCGGCTCAAGAGTGATTGCATTTGATGTGAGAAGCAGTACGAAAGAACAAATTGAATCATTGGGGGCTCAATTTCTAGACACAGGAATAACCGCAGAGGGCGAAGGCGGTTATGCGAGAGAACTGTCGGCAGAAGAGCTTAAAACCCAAAAAGAGGCGTTATCAAAAGCTATGGGGCAATCGGATATTGTAATTACAACTGCAGCAGTCCCGGGCAAGCCTGCGCCAAAACTAATCGATAGAAACACGGTTGAATCCATGGCGCCAGGATCGGTTATCGTGGACCTTGGGGCAATCTCTGGGGGCAACTGCGAACTCACTAAACCGGATGATATCGTAGACCACGGAGGGGTAATAATTCTAGGCCCTACAAATCTGCCGTCGACCATGCCAAAACATGCAAGCGAACTCTATTCTAGAAACCTACTGAACTTCATCTCACCAGCGATCACTGATGAAGGGCTTAATATTGACTGGGATGATGAAATATTTAATGGTGCGAACATAACCCGAAATGGAGATATAGTCTTTAACGAAGAGGCTTGATTGATATGGAAACATTTATCGCAATTTATATCTTTATGTTGGCAGCATTCACAGGTCTTGAGGTGATATCAAAAGTGCCTGCAATTTTACATACCCCACTTATGTCTGGCTCAAACTTTATTCATGGAGTAGTGCTTGTTGGTGCCATTATTGCGCTGGGCATGGCTGAAACAAACCTAGAAAAAACGATAGGATTTTTTGGTGTTTTGCTTGCCTCTGGCAATGCTGTTGGTGGCTATGTTGTAACAGAAAGAATGTTAGAAATGTTTAAATCGAAGAAAGACAATGAGTAGTTTAGAGATAATAATCCAAAGCATATATGTCATTGCTGCTGTTCTCTTTATAGTTGGACTAAAAAGAATGAGCTCCCCCACCACAGCGAGGACTGGGATCGTCTGGGCTGGGATTGGAATGCTGATGGCCACCATTGCCACATTCTTTTATCCAGGTGTAGAAAACTTTGCTCTGATCGCCATAGCCATCCTATTGGGCACAATCATTGCAGGCTATACGGCAAAAAAGGTCGAGATGACTGAAATGCCTGAAATGATTGCATTGTACAACGGAATGGGCGGCGGTGCTGCTGCTGCTATTGCGGCTGTTGAGTTGTTTAAGGATCATCACTTACCGGTGAGCGTTACCACGCTTGCGCTGATTGGTGGAATTATTGGCTCGATTTCATTCACCGGAAGTCTGATCGCATTTGGGAAACTTCAAGGAATGGTCAAAGGCACATTTAGGTTCAAAGGGCAGCATCAAATAAACCTACTTCTTTTGCTAGGGACGCTAGTGCTTTCTGTTCTCGTTGTTGCAGGGTTTGATGGCAATGCAACATTGGTAATTATGGTTTTTGTTATTGCTCTAATATTAGGCATCGCAATGACAATACCAATCGGTGGCGGGGACATGGCTGTGGTTATCTCGCTCTATAATGCGCTGACTGGTTTGGCGGTCGGTTTTGAGGGGTATGTNTTACAAAACTACGCGATGATCATTGCGGGCACGGTGGTTGGAGCCGCCGGAACACTGCTCACGCAACTGATGGCAAAAGCAATGAATAAAACACTTATCAGTGTGCTCTTTCCATTTGGCGAAACTACTCAAGCAAGTGGGGATGCAGTGGAAGGAGAAATGAAACCCATTGAAGCGGGCGATGCTGGAATCATGATGGCGTTCGCACAAAAGGTCATNATTATCCCTGGATATGGCATGGCTGTTGCTCAGGCTCAGCAAAAGGTTTGGGAGCTCAGCCAGCTTCTCATAGACAGAGGGGTAGATGTAAAGTTTGCCATTCACCCAGTGGCAGGAAGGATGCCTGGGCACATGAATGTTCTATTGGCTGAAGCCGGCGTGCCTTATGAATTGATATTTGATGAAGACGAAATAAATCAAGAATTTAAAAGTTGTGATGTTGCGCTAGTTATCGGTGCAAACGATGTTGTAAACCCAATAGCCAGAACAGATCCATCAAGTGAAATATATGGTATGCCAATACTAGACGCGGATTATGCCTCCAATGTAATTGTGGTCAAAAGAGGTCAAGGCACTGGGTTCTCCGGAATTGAAAATGTCTTGTTCTTTCTTGATAACACAAGAATGCTTTATGGGGATGGACAAGCAGTCGCCGCAGACCTTGTGAACTCGATCAAAGAACTCTAAGGAAAATAATTTTAAGCCTCGTATTCCTATCACAAGAGTTGTGTTATTCTCATCATCATGTTTACAGAATTTGAAATGGAAAGGCTTCAGTCGCTTTATGAAAATGAAGTGAAATATAACCTCAGCGACAGCGGAAACCACCCGCTATCAATGAATGATTTATTGTCTGACGAGGAGATAAAAAAAATCCTCGATATGGAGATATATTACGGTTATACGACTGGAGACCCCAANCTNTTGAGCGCTATTGCATCGTGGTANCCAGACAAAATTAATGAGAGCAATGTTCTTGTGACCAATGGNTCTGCTGAGGCTAATTTTTTGGCTGGNTGGACCTTAATTGAGCCTGGAGATGANGTTGTTATGGTGNTGCCGAATTATATGCAGGTGCCTGGGCTTGCAAAAAATCTAGGCGCATCAGTCAAAACGATCGGCCTCAAAGAGTCTCTCGGATGGCATGTAGATCTCGACGAGCTTGCATCTGTGGTCACTGAAAAAACTAAATTAATTTCTATCTGCAACCCAAGCAATCCAACCGGTGCNGTAATGTCGGACGATGAGATGAAATCAATTGCTGAAATAGCAGGAAAACATGGTGCNTATGTTCTTTCCGATGAGGTTTATAGAGGTTCAGAGCTCGATGGAAATGAAACAAAAAGCTTCATTCATTTCTATGATAAATGNATTGTCTCTTGCGGTCTTTCAAAATCATTCGCGCATCCTGGNNTGAGAATCGGCTGGCTTATTGCCTCGCCTGAGATTATTCAAAGCATCTGGACCAGAAAAGACTATACAACGCTCTGTGCTTCTGTNATTTCACAAGAAATCGGAACCAAAATCATGACCATGCCAACCAGGGAGAAGATTCTAGGGCGATCAAGCAAAATGCTNACNGAAAATGTGGAGCTTTTCCAAAATTGGCTTAATAATCATGGCGATTTATTCACATTCGTTCCCCCAAAGGCTGGCGGCATGGCTTTTGTGGGATACAACATGGACATCAACAGCACTGAATTTGTTCACAAACTTAGGGTTGAACAGAGTGTTTTAATCGTGCCTGGTGATTGTTATGGGATGGATGGATACCTTCGATTTGGTATAGGCTCAAACCAAGATTATTTGAGTGAGGGCCTAGATCTGGTCACAGCCTGTATAAAATCCTTGGGCTATTGAAGCGACAAATCCTCAATATTGCTGTTGACACTCCAGTGTCACAAGTTTTTGACTATCACCCTCCTCTAGATATCCAATACGAGCCCAAAATTGGCCAGAGGGTTTTAGTCCCGTTCGGCAGAAGAGAGGTGGTTGGGTTTATACATGGCATTTCTGAAAAGACTTCATTGCCTAAGAAAAAAATTAAGCCTTGTAAAACAATCATCGACCAAAGCCCTCTTCTTAATAAAAAAACCCTTGATCTGATCTTGTGGTGTAAAAACTATTACCATCACCCGGTTGGAAAAACCTATGCTGCAGCAATTCCAAAATATCTGNGGTCAGGAAAAAACCCAGGNCATGATGGAAATTTATTCAAAAAATCGACCAAAAAAAGGANGTTAACCAGTCATCAGAAGAAAGCTTACGATGAATGTCTTGGGCTAATCAAAGAGTCTATTCCTGTTCTTCTGAATGGGGTCACTGGCAGTGGAAAAACGGAGATATATCTACAAATAATGGAAGATGTGCTTAAAAAAGGACAACAAGTTCTTTTCTTGGTTCCTGAAATAGGGCTAACGCCTCAGCTGTCTGAAGAAATCACATCTAGNTTTGGAAGCTGTGNTGGAATAATCCATTCATCCACTTCAGAAAAATCCAGAGCACAGGCGTGGGTTAGTGCAAAAGANAACAAGGTCTCNGTTATACTTGGAACACGCTCTTCAATATTTGTGCCCTTTCACTCTCTTGGNNTGATCATAATCGATGAAGANCANGATGAATCNTANAAACANCAGTCTGGGCTNATGTATTCTGCTAGNGATCTTGCTGTNGTAAAGGCGAAACAATCGGGCTGCGCTCTTCTCCTTGGCTCTGCAACGCCTTCTTATGAGAGTTTATTGAATGTAGAAAAGAAAAAATACAATCAGGTGCAGCTGAATAAAAAGGTTTTTTCAGACGTGCCTCCCGATAAAAAACTCATCAATTTGAATGTCAGCCCCTGCAGTAAGGGGTTGAGCGGACCATTGATCAATGCCATTTCTAAATCTTTAGAAAGGGATGAGCAATCGCTTTTGTTTATAAACCGAAGGGGCTACTCGCCTGTAACAATGTGTGAAGATTGCGGGAATATAGATGAGTGCCCAAGATGTGAAAGCAACCTTGTTTCATACAAGGGCTCAAAAAAATTGAAGTGTCATCATTGCTCATTCCAAACGCCAGCAACAAACAGCTGCTCCTCTTGTGCGGGCAAAAAAATAACGGTTGGTCACGGCACTGAGAAAATTGAAGAGGAGCTTAGGTCTAAATTTCCGGGCGAGATGATCGTTAGAATTGATCGTGACTCAACCAGAAGCAATAAAAAGAGGGAAGAGGTGTTTGGGCATGCCAAATCCGGTGCCGCAAATATTCTTGTCGGGACTCAAATGCTTACAAAAGGCCATGACTTCCCAAACTTATCTCTTGTTGCTTTTATTAATGTTGATCAAGGTCTGTTTGGGAGTGGCTATAGGAGCAGTGAACGCTTTGCGCAGCAATACTATCAGGCATCTGGAAGATGCGGAAGAAGAGAGAACAAAGGTTTGGTTTTGCTTCAAACCCATAATCCAGAAAACGAAACGCTTAAGTCTCTTTTGAGTAAAAGCTATGGTGAGTTCTATGAAGAAAACAAGCTGGACAGAAAGCGTTTGGGGTGGCCTCCATATACTTACTCTGTTTTATTAAGAGCAGAGTCTCAGGATGAAAAGAAAGTTTTTAACTTTTTAGACGCGGCAGCTGACTTTATTGGCCGCTCGATGGACTCGGGCTCGCTGAGAATGCTCGGTCCAATCCCTTCTCCAATTGGAAAAATTCGAGGAAGAAAAAGAGGGCAGCTCCTGCTTACAAGCAGAAGCAGAAAAAAACTACACGCTGTTGGCAGTCGCTTGATAAGCTTTGTTGATGAAAAAAGACTTGGAATAAAAGTAAAATGGTCAATTGATATAGACCCTATAGATCACTCATGACATCTGAAGAAAAAATAAAAAGACTGCTTTTAAATGCTTTGAAGAAAAGTCAGGGGATCAACAAAGCTGAAGTTGATGAAATAGGCCTCGAACTGACGAGAAACAGCAGTAATGAGCACGGAGATTTTTCGAGCAATATTGCTTTAAAGTTAGCAGGAAAACTCAAGCGCTCTCCGCTCATGATTGCCGAAGAAATCATTGATAGAATTGAGCCCTCTGAGGATCTTGATCGGGCAGAGTTTGCAAAACCGGGGTTTATAAACCTCTATCTTTCTGCTGAAAAAAAACACGATGTTCTTCGATCCATTTTCAGCCAAGGCAAAAACTTTGGATCATCGTGTGCCAAAGAAAAAAAGAAAATATTATTGGANTTTGTATCTGCAAANCCAACTGGNCCTCTTCATGTTGGGCATGGNCGTCATGCNGCNTTTGGNGANTCTCTTGCAAGGCTTCTGAAAAAGGCGGGNCATGATGTNTTTACGGAGTACTACCTCAATGATGCCGGAAGNCAGATTGATATCCTGTGTGTAAGCGTTATGTGTGAGATGCTCTCCCAAAACGGGGCAGNTGTAGAAAAAATAGATGGTCTTTATAAGGGCTCATACATAAAAGAAGTGGCCTCTGAGCTCAAAAACCAAGGCCTAAGGGTCGACGAAAAGCTTTTGCCTGTCAAAACGAATGGAACAGTGGACGAAGTGGTTGATGCGCTGATCCTTGAAATGAAAAAAACAGCTGGGCCCGATGTTTTTCAAACCATTTCGGATCTAACTGTTTTGCAGATGACGAAATTGCTTCAAAGTGATTTGGTTGATTTTAGGGTTAATCAGGATGGNTTCTATTCAGAGANGTCTCTCTTTTCTGAAGGAAGAATAGAAAACATTTGTGAAATCATAAAGAAAAACGGCAATGCCTATGAAAAAGACGGTGCNCTGTGGTTAGAGTCAACAAAANANGGNGATGACAAAGATCGTGTTGTNATNAGAGAAAACGGAAGGTCNACTTATTTTGCNTCGGATATTGCGTACCATCATGATAAAAAAAATCGTGGNTTTGATCTTTTAATCAATGTTTTAGGCTCGGATCATCATGGNTATGTTTCTAGGCTTGAGGCCGGCCTTGCCTCAACAGGAAATAATCCTTCTGACCTAGAGGTAATACTGATGCAGTTCGTCACCCTTTATCGAGGGAAGAAAAAAATCCAAATGTCTACGCGCTCNGGAAACTTTGTNCCTATGAGAGANCTATATTCAGANGTNGGAGTGGANGCNGCAAGATTTTTTTATGTCAGNAGATCTCATGATCAGCATCTGGATTTTGACCTGGANCTTGCNACANANCAAAATAANAATAACCCTGTTTACTATATTCAGTATGCAAATGCNCGAATCAAGAGNGTGNTTAATGAAACANAAAAGAGGGGNTATGTTTTTGATGAGGATTTAGGTCAATTAAATCTTGAGAAACTTACTTTGCCTATTGAGGAAGACATTGTTTCGCTTTTGGGCAAATACCCCGAAACCATCCTAAAGAGCTCTGAGTCAAGATCCGTAAACAAGATAGCGAACTACTTGAAGTCTCTTGCTCAACTTTTTCACTCGTATTATGGCTCTACTAAATTTGTTTCCGTTGACGCAGAGGTTAGAAATGCTCGTTTGCTTCTCTTGCTTTGTGTATCAATATTAATTGAAGATGGTCTTGGTATTTTGGGGGTATCATCCCCATCTAAGATGTAGGTTTTTTCTTCTTTTTATACTCGATATCTAAAGACTGTAATTTCCTGTATAAGTTAGTGCGCTCCATATCCACCCTTCTTGAAAGTTCGCTTATCTTGCCTCCAACAAGCTCCATCTGTCTAACAAGGTAGGCTCTTTCAAAAAGCTTTTTTGCCTCTTTCATGCTCAAAGAGAGGATATTATTCTCCATGAGGATATTTCCGCCTGGGCCTTGCAGGGTTATGATTTCTTGGACCTCATCAATGTTTATTATCTCTTTATCTTTTCTTGAAAGAAGCGCTTGAACCAAATCTAAAAGCTGCTTAAGGTTTCCAGGCCATTGATACTTTGAAAGCATATTTTGAGATGCCAAACTAAATCTTCTATATCCGTGTCCATCTCTTTCTACAAAAAACTTTATTGTCTCTTCCAACATCTGGGGTATATCTTTAAGCATACTTCGAAGTGGAGGAATCTCTAGTAAGATTGTATTCTGTTCCCCCAAGAAACTAGCTTCGTCAGGATCTTCAACACCAATGAATATTTTCGCGGCACGGTTCCTTGAGCTTGCAATCAGCTTTTTAGAGGTGGCTACTCTTTCATCATTGGGAAGATTTTTTATATCGCTGATAAAAATTGTTGCTGGCTCTTCATTATCAAGCGCTAGATATAAATTATTGTTTTTCTGCCCTGAGAGAGATTCTTTTTGGGTACTGCCAAGCTTCTTAAAGTCCATGTCTCTGCCAAGATGTTTTAAGTGAACGGCTCTTGCC
>NZHF01000035.1:0-5480 GCA_002691305.1 Gammaproteobacteria bacterium
CACAGTTTGAACCCAGCATTGCCAAGGTTGAGGTCGCCGGTTCGAACCCGGTTTCCCGCTCCATCACTTTTAAGAGGACAATATCATGAAACACTTACTTATCATTCCAGTTTTATTTGCTAACTTTGCTTTCGCTGAAATTTATGAAGATTATGAGCCAAGTAAGCAAGTTACAGAGCTAACTGTAATTTCTGTACAACCCAATTACATGGATAATTACCTAGTCAATTTGAAAAAGACATGGGTAAGAAGTTCTGAGATTCAAAAGGAACTTGGCCACATTGTTGATTACGCTATTTGGACTTCTGAAGTTGCCAATAGTCCTAATTTATGGATCACCGTCACATATGAAAATATGGGTGCAATGCAGCAAACTCAAGAAAAGTATGATGCTGTAAACAAGCTTTTAGCTGAAAGATTTCCTGAGTCTGATGATGAATACGATACGATTTCTAAAAGTTATGAAGAAATCAGAAAAATGGTTGATCATCAAATCTTAAATAGAGTTATCTTCAAGTAATTATTTTACAAAAGGAGGGTGGATTATTTATAAACCACCCTCAATTTAACAATGAATCTGACCTTTACTAAATATCTTCATTTTTCACTTTTATTTTTAGCAATCTCGTTTGGGATTGATGCATCACCTGATCTGAAAAGAATGAACCTGATTGTGTCAGATCTTGACCAATCATTAGAGATATACAGAGACGTCATTGGAATGGAAGTTTTTGAGATTAAAAACTCTGAAAAAGGTTCCTATGCTTATAAGGTATTCAATCTACCAAAAGATGCTGATATGAGATTTGCCAGCCTAAATATTGGCTCCAAGAAACGAGGATTCAGCCTTACTGAGATTAAAAATACTGAGCTGCCATCATTGGATGGAATTAAAATGACGACTGCAGTGATACAAGTTGAGGGTTTGAGAGAAATATACAACAAGATAGTCGAAATGAATCTTTATTCCACAGCAATCGATGAAGACCTAACACCAGAAGGCATCGTTTTTTCTGAGTTCTCTTTTACAGATTATGATGGACACTTGGTCGTTTTATACGAATTGAAATAGGCACCATAAAAAATGTTTAAAAAGTTTNTCAGNGCTTTATCTCTAACCTCAATTTTATTGACCGCTCAACTGACTGCAAATCCAGATGTGATTGTGATNAATGCCGATGTAAGGACGTCTGATAAATCGAATGGTAGAGCNTCAGCGTTTGCCGTAAAAGATTCTAAATTTATTGCTGTTGGTAACACCGAAGGCATTCTAAGCATGGCAGGTGATTCAACGAAAATTATTGATGCAAATGGGAACACAGTGGTTCCAGGATTNATAGACAGTCATACTCATCTTTCAAGCGGTGCGAAAATAGTCACAGGAATTAATCTAAGTGAAATCAGAGAGAAAGCGGTNTGGCTGGAGATGATAAAAGAGCGAGTCAAAACCATGCAGCCAGGAGAATGGTTATTAGGAGGACGCTGGGATTATACTTTTGAGAACAAAGGTTATCCAACAAGATGGGAGCTCGATGCTGTGGCCCCCAATAATCCAGTCGCTCTCTCTGANATTGATGGCCATTCGATGTGGGTAAANACGATGGCTATCGAGCTATCAGGCATCGAAGCTGACTCAGAGGTTCCTATGGGAGGTCAAATTGTTCTAAATGAAGAAGGAGTACCTACAGGAATCCTTCTTGAGGGAGCAATGGAGTTGGTATGGCAAAATGAGTCTTATGTAAGAGACTCAGATTTGGCTAGAAACGAAATTGAGCAAGTCATTGATTACGCAACTTCACTGGGCATCACCAGTGTTCATGATATGTCGAGCAGAATCGAATTAAACAAGTACAAAGAACTGGCTGCCGATCAGAAATTAAATCTCAGAATTTTTTGGGGCGAACACTCAAAGTTCAGTCAAGAGGACGANAGCACAAATCAAAATAACTTAATCTACCAACTCATTGATCAATACAAAGTCCATGATGATGAANTTGGCCCGATGATTGAATATGGNTTCATCAAATATGTGATCGATGGAGTATTNTCCACACACACCGCNGCCCTTGTGGATCCTTATACAGACAGACCCGATGTTATTGGTGAACCTTTTTATATACAAAACGAACTAAATTTCTTGGTTAAGAGAGCCAACAGTCTTGGCATGCCTGTCGCGATTCATGCAATAGGGGATCGAGGCGTTCAAATGGCACTCAATGCTTTTGAGTTTAGTGATCATTTAAATTTGGCAAACAGGGTAGAGCATGTTGAAGTCATACAACCAGGAACAGTAGAAAGGTTTAGAGAGCTAAATGTTACCGCATCCATGCAGCCCAATCATGGCACAGGAGTGATTGGCAAATACATCACTCCAAGAATCGGCAGTGAAAGAGAAAAGTTTGCTTATGTTTGGAATGATTTCCTAAAAGGCGGAGTGCGACTCGCACTCAGCAGTGATTTTGCAACTTCCCCTTTCTCACCATTAGTGCAGCTATTTGATGCTGTTTTCAGAGAGAGCCCCTCAGGATTATACGATGGAGCATGGTATCCGGAACAACGAATCAGTTTTGATGAAGCCCTTTATGCATACACCCAAATAGGAGCAGATTTNTCTGGATGGGGTGAAGANATNGGNAGCATAACAAAAGGCAAGTGGGCTGACTTTGTTATTTTGGATCAAAGACTCAATGATCCTGTTGGAAGAGAGCTTAAGGATACTCTTGTATCGAGCACTTTTTTTGCTGGAAAAGAAGTTTACCCTAAGAATTGAGACTCCTTTTTCCATTCGCTAAAAGATTTATAGCCGGGATGGATATTCATGGCTCATCCGTGGTTTTTCAAAATCATCTTGATCAAAACTACACAGTCATNGCTAACTTGGTTGGTGANAATACTCAATCGCTNNAGGNCATTGAATCAAACTATTTAGAATANGAGAAGCTGCTGAANNAATTCAGCGACGAAGCTTTTACCATNTCTGTAAAGTTGACATCCATCGGCATGGACCATTCTTATGAAGAGACCATTAAAAATCTAACTNAACTCGCTCAATTGGCAAAGATTAATAACCAAATGATTAGATTGGATATGGAGGACTCAACCTACACACAAAGAACAATTGAGGTTTGCAAATCCATTCATAGTGAATTCAAAGGTTCAGTCGGCATTACCTTGCAGGCTAATNTATTTAGAACTGAGANTGATCTTTTGNATCTCATTAGANATGGTATCTCCATTAGGCTTGTTAAAGGTGCTTACATNGAAAATGATCAAATTGCATACACCGATACAGAGGTCATTAGGCAAAAATTCTTAGANCATGCAAAAACATTGATTGCTGATGATCGAGTCAAACACTCAATTGCAACCCACGACGAGGAGTTACTGACTAAGATTGCATTGAACAATGAGATGAGGAATCATCGTTTTGAGTTCTTATTTGGCGTCAGACGAGACCTGCAGAAAGCCTTCAATTCATCCCATGATGTCGGTATCTATATGCCATATGGAAAAGAATGGGTGTCCTATACGCTCAGGAGATTAAAAGAGTTTAAGAACATTCGGTTTGTTGCAAAGAATTTAATCAAAGAGAAATAAAAAAAGGCCTGATGAACAGGCCTTTTTTTATATTCGTGAAGTTAATTAGAAACTTCGTTTAATCCTCACACCAAATCTCCTCCCATCAGGAAAGTACATCGCGTGACTCGTTGGAAGTACAAATGTACTTGGACCATTTGATTTCGAGATATCAGCTGGTCTGACACAAGGGTTAGGATGAAAAATCCCTGAACCTGCGCCTGGACCTGCGACACCGCAGAATGATGGTATTGGCAGAATGAACTTCATATTAGGGAAGTCAGTGAAACCATAACCAGATCTTGTAGTTGTGTCATCAAAAGCATTGTCAATAAAAGCTGTAATCTCAAGATTATCTGTGACGTAACCAAGTCTCAGATCAACTTTATAATAACCTTCCAAGTACACTCTTTTAAATTGATCAATGTATCTATCATCCTGGAACATGATGTCAGCCTCAGCAACCCATGTAGCTCCACCAGATGTTTCCCAATTGTAATTTAGCCCAAGAACCATAGAGTTCGGTGGAGCATTCTCAAGCGGGTTACCACTGAGATCAATCGAGCAAGTTGATCTGCCACTTGAATCCGTGACAATCGTACAATTTCCTGCATTCGCTACATTTGAAGCTCCCGCAGTCAAACGTGTAAAGTCTGCGTAATGAGCATTCAAGTGTGTGTATGAGAGTGTTGCACTGAGGTTATCATTCACAAAGTATTGAGCGTCAATCTCAAGTCCTCTTACTTCCGCTTTCGCGGCATTCGTCGTTTTCGACTGAAGAATTCCGGTAGTAGCATTAACAACTTGCGTGGCTGTTTGCTTATCGGTGAAATCTTGAAGGAAAACATCTGCATTAAAGCGCATCTTGCCATCCATCATGGTTGACTTCATACCCAATTCATAGACTGTCATCTCTTCAGCTTCGTATCGATTATCCTCAGGGTTATAAAGACTGAATCCACCACCAGTTACGGTACTGATTCCACCCGGTTTTTTNGCTGTTGCAAGAGATGCATAGAACGTAAAATCATCAGAAGCAAAATGAGTCAATGTAACCTTAGGGGTTGTCATGTCTTCATCGTGATCGCCACAAATTTGATAAGTCCACATTGGTGGATTAACTCTGCTTCGACCTGGACCAGCAAATCCAACACCATTGGGGTCTACTGTTCCATTACCATCAGATCCACAAGTGTTTTCATCTTCTTTACTGTATCTTGCTTCAACTGAAACTGCCCATGAATCACTGATATCATATTCAATCATCCCATAGACAGATTTATGATCTGAATCACGCGTCCAGTAACTTCCACCTCTATCCAAACATCCAGCGAATTCACCGCCTTCTGTACCAGGAGCACAAATTGCCCCTTGGAAAGTACTTGCATCACCATGGAACATTGCAAGCGGTGCATTCAAGAATGCTGGTGCGAACCATGGTCTGGTTTCGAGGTAAGTGAATGTGTTGAATGATTTATCATCCAATTGCATTTCTTGATTCCAATATTGAGCTCCGACCGTCCATCTGAATGCTTCATCAGCACTCGATTGCAATCTAAATTCTTGACTCCTAAGCTCTGTATGCTGGTCATACCAAATTTCACCAAATTCAGTTGCACGTCTTGTGGTACCTCTAAATTGAGGATCCTCAAAAGTAAATACATCACCTTCCATTAAGCCCGTGATTGAAGTAAAAGTAAGATTTTCAAATTCTTTTACTGCAGTCATTGAGAACTTCATAAGCTCCCTGTTTGCACCAGGATAATCTTTTCCTGTTCTTGGGTTTGTTTGCAGTTGTGCGCCCCCTATATCTTCGATGTTAGGAAGTGCGCCAACATTTGAGGGCATGTGAGTGACTAGGGGTGATATCACTTTTCCAGAGGTNTAATANGCTAANCANNTTG
>NZHF01000035.1:5485-22798 GCA_002691305.1 Gammaproteobacteria bacterium
GNNGGAATAATACAAGTGTTGATGGGGGCAATGGCATTTGGAGAGATTGGCAACATGGTTGTTCCAGATTGCTGATACTGAGCNCCTGGCTCATAGTCATCATCTGTGTACTCCATTCTAGTCACTAAGCTAAAGTCATCTGTTGGCTCATAATTAAATGTTATGGACCCAGCAANACCTTCTTCTCCACCTACTGGCTGACCACTGACGAGATTGTCGTGATAACCATCTCTAGACCAAGTTGCAAAATTGATGCCTACAGCTGTATTGTCACTAATACCACCGCTCCAACTACCTCTGAGATCCATTTCACTCTCAGATGCAATGGTTGCAGAAACACTCGATTGATTTTCTTGAGTGGGTTTTTTCGTCACGTAGTTGATGGCACCTGCAAAAGCAGAACGACCGTAGAGTGCACTCTGAGGTCCTTTTACAACCTCGACTCTTTCCAGATCAAATAATCTAGAATTGATCAGTGCAGTTCCACCAGCAATGGTTAAGTTTTCCGACGAAAGGTCAACACCATCTTGAAGTACAGCAACATTTTGCCTACCTCTAACCGGTGACAAGCCTCTGAGCGTGATTCTTGTATCTTGTTGAGAAAAACCATTATCGAAAACCATTGAGGCAGACATCTTTGAAATGTCCTCCAAGCTAGTTATTCCAGCTCTTTCAAGTTTTTCTGAGCTGATAACATCGACTTGGACTGGAATGTCTTGCAGATTCTCAGCTTTCTTCCTTGCCGTTACTACAATCTCTTCGATTTGTGCAAATGAAGACATGGTAAAAACGATCGCAAATAGAGCTGTAAAAAATCTAGCTGATGATTTATATGAATGTTTCATAATTACCCCTAAATATTATGTTTAAACAATCATGCAATGATGAAAACCCAATTTCAAGCAGAAAGACCCTAATATTTAGTTACAAATCGTTACATATTAGTTAGGTATCAAAAAATAAACGCCCATATTCTGATGCATGATCTTTGAAATAAATAGATTTCGATGAAGGTAATTTCTGAGTAAATAGGTATAATTCTGATCTTATAAAGGCAAGGTGGCAGAGTGGTTATGCAGCGGCCTGCAAAGCCGTGGACGTCGGTTCGATTCCGATCCTTGCCTCAGGTTTAAGCCCGGGTGGCGGAATTGGTAGACGCTACGGACTTAAAATCCGTTGAGATTTTTCTCGTGCCGGTTCGAGTCCGGCCCTGGGCACCAGACCTGATAATAAAAAAAACCGATCTGTGTTTACTGTACGAATGGAAAATATATGACAGAAAATAATACTNTTCAGCCNGATCTCTCACTNTATAAATCCGAAAAGGGATTTAAGAAGATGATGTCNTGGTATGAAAAAGTTTGCAGTGAGATCACGGTTGACTACANCAGNATCTTTGTGGANACAAGATTTGGAAAAACNCACATCATTGAGGCAGGTGATNNNAGCCAAAANCCNGTCNTATTGATACCCGGTGTAGCAGGGTGNGCNCCANTGTGGAGGCATCAGATAAATTCATTTTCNAAGGAGTNTAGGGTTCTNGCNATTGATATCGTTGGACAGCCNGGAAAGAGTGCTCCAAATCCNCCATCTGTATTCAATGAAGANTATACANATTGGTTGGAAGACATCATTCNNTCTCTNGNTCTNGTAANACCNCATATNGTAGGNGTAAGCACCGGTGGGACAACCGCAATGGATATGGCAATAAAAAACTCAGACATGATCGATAAAACAGTCATGTGTGGGCCAACAGGATTGGCTCGAGCGAGACTTCCTTTTAGGCAATGGTTACTGACAGCAAGAAAGAAAGACACCGATGTTCTATCCGATGATTTGACTGCGTCATCTTTTTCTAAGCCAAGATCGGGTGAAACGTTTGGTTCATTCGATCGTCAGCTTGCAAGAGGCATGGCATTGGGAACAAAACACTACCGTGTCGATAAGTCACTCGGTATTTANAATGAGAAAACATCAAGGGTGGATATNNTTAAAGCATTGANAGTGATTGGTAANTTNTTCTTNTCTGTNGATAAAAAAAGATTGANAAGCTTTCAAAATGAGGGNCTCTTNATTTTTGGAGAGTTTGAGGTACTTTATAATCCTTGGAAGATCACNAAACGTCTGC
The DNA here is from genome assembly GCA_002691305.1 of Gammaproteobacteria bacterium. GTDB lineage: Bacteria > Pseudomonadota > Gammaproteobacteria > Steroidobacterales > UBA11654 > CACPJA01. Next base: position 7,614 of record NZHF01000035.1, read on the forward strand.
AAAAANTCATTCCTTCNCTTCAAATNGAAATTGTNAAAGATGCGGGTCATGCAGCCATTTATGATCAACCAGAGGCAGTCAATAAACTGGTTTTAGAATTTTTAAGAAAAGGATAAATAATGATGATTAAAATTTTAATATTTTTACTGATATCTTTCTCTTCAGCACTTTCAGCACATGAAGCCCAAAGTCTTCCTTATGGTCCTTTTCTAAGTGGAATTACGCATCCAGTGCTTGGGTTTGATCACCTTCTAGCCATGGTTAGCGTGGGAATGATCAGTGCTCAAATTGGTGGTAGAGCAATTTGGACTGTCCCTGCAACGTTCGTAATTGTGATGTTCTTTGGGGGACTCCTGGGATTGAATTATGGTGGAATAACGGGGTATGAAATAGGCATTGCTTTGTCCGTTCTTCTGCTTGGATCTGCTTTGGCTGCAGACAAAAAGCTTGATGTGAATTTTGCAATATTGGCCGTGGCAATTTTTGCAATCTTTCACGGGTATGCACACGGAGAGGAGATTCCTACAATTGCTGAGCCTCCTCCCTATGTAGCAGGCTTCATGACAGGAACTGTGATTCTCCATGTCGCAGGTGTTGTCATTGCAGACATCTCAACTCACTATGAGAAAGGTAAAACTCTATTAAGGGTATTGGGTGGATTGATCGCGCTCTCCGGTCTTTATTTTTTAATCAACGCTATATAGGACAAGATTCATATGAAAATTAAATTGATTTTATGGGAGATTGGCAGCTTCATTTGGGTTGTTTTAGCTGGGTCAGCTTTGCACTTTTCATTTGAATTGAGTGAATTCTGGACGCCTTTGGCATTCATATCTGCAGTCAATGAGAGTGTTTGGGAGCATCTCAAGATGTATTTCTGGCCGGGTTTGATTTTTGCTCTTGTCCAGTACACTTATACCAGGGATGTTGCTAACAATTATTGGTATGCCAAGCTTGCATCACTCATTGTTACCCCGCTTGGAATTANATTNTCATTTTATGGCTACCTTGCAATCTCANTGCCATTGTATGGACAAGGCTTCTTTGTGATGGATCTCATGACCATGGTTGTTGGATTGGTATTGGCCTCGATTGTTTCATATAAAATTATGGTCAAGCCACCAATGGAACGTCCACAAAAGAAAAACATACTGACCGGTTATCTGATAATCACCGCAATGTTTTCTACCTTTACCTTTTTCCCTCCAAAGATTTTTCTATTCGAGAATTATTTTGGTTATGAATACAGCGGTGACTATGGAATTCTTGACGACTACGAACCATATCGGATCTTTAGAAAAGAATGACTACAGTTCAAAGCTGTAACCAATTCCATACACCGATCTAATGAAGTCGTGCTCCTGTGAAGCAGATTTAAGTTTATGTCTTAGGTTTTTAACGTGAGTATCCACCGTTCGATCCAAGACAATTCTTCCATCTTCGAAGACATTGTTTAGAATTTGATCTCGATTAAATACCCTTCCTGGATTTTGCAAAAACATTTTGAGCAATCGAAACTCAACGGGTGTTAAATCCAATCGATCTTGATTCAATGAGATGGAATAGGTTTCATCGCTTATTTCAAATGCATCGTAGATTTCACCAGACTTGTAATCTCGCTCCGATCTTCTCAATACCGCCTTGACCCTCGCAACAACCTCCTTTGAGCTAAACGGCTTGCATACATAATCATCTGCTCCCAACTCGAGACCAATCAGGCGATCAATTTCATCGATCATTGCTGTAACCATGATGATTGGAATGGATGAGAACTGCCTGATCTGCTTACACAAATCTTTTCCATTCACATCTGGCAACATCAGATCGAGCAGGATAATGTTGGGTTTATTATTTCTTACCCAATCCACAACACCTTCTCCCGATTCAAAATGAGTGGTTTTAAATTGATCTTTGACAAGATACTCAATTAACACATCTGCGAGCTTTTTCTCGTCTTCTACAATCAATACATGTTTCATGTGTCACCCCTAGGCAATGATATCTGAATCGATAAACCACCAAGATCGGAGTGTGAAGCACTTATTTGTCCAGAGTGTGCCTCGACAATCTCATGACAAATTGCCAAGCCAAGACCGGCGCCACCTTTNTCTCTTGATCTTGATAACTCCTCTCTAAAGAAGCGGTCAAATATTTTCTCAATAACTTCNGTTTCAACACTTGGGGCNGAATCACTGAATGTAATAAATANNTTNTTTTTCTCTTCAATCAATTGANCATTCAGTTTTCCTGGAGAGTCTGTATACCTCAAGGTATTNTCTATGAGATTCGNAAAGAGTTGTTCCAATCGGTAACTGTCNCCNAGAAAANTACTCACNGAATGGATNGATNTAGAGAGTTCAATTTCAGACGACTCGAGTCTGTCTCTATANGAATCGANCACATCCTCAAGACAAGAACCNATATCCATTTCTCTCATTTGATACTTCATTGCTCCCAAATCGGCAAGTGTGAGNTCGTATANATCATTNACCAAGTTATTGATTCTTTTGACCTCATGNGTNAGCGATTGCAATGTTTCTTTATCAAANTCCCTGATNCCATCATCAATGGCTTCTAGTTCNCTCTTTAGTATCGCGATCGGTGTTCTGAGCTCATGGGAGATGTCTGCNAGCCANTGTTTTTGNGATTCTGAGTTNTTNTCCAATGTTTTAGCCAATATATTAAAGTCTCTTGATAGCTTNCCCAGTTCATCTTTATTATTAATCGATACTCTNGTTTTGAANTCACCACTAATAAGACTCCTTGTTCCTCNTGCTAATTTTCTGATGGGGCCAGTCATATTCATTGTTAGNACGAGTGAAATGATTGCAGCAAANAGAAGTCCTGCTATTGCNGANAAACGAAGNGTTTGATTGTTTGACCTAGCAAAAGCCAAATCAATTGCCTCATATAATCTCTCTGAGANTAGNAATGCAAGTGTNCCCACTTGCTTGCCTTCATGATTAATTGCAGAGAGNATGAATCGCTCNTTGAGCACCTTGTCAATCTCTTCANTNGCTANCATCTGATTNATTACTGATTTATNNCCAATGACAACATCNAGGCTTTCATCAAGAAGATATAGTCTTCCTGGTCTTTCTATNTCTNTATTCGTATTGAATGAGAATCTAAATCTTCTATTCTCATTAATCACATTGGGAAGGATGATNAGATTCTCATCNAATGATCGTCTTTGTCTCAAGATCAGGTCTGCCATCCTTGGATTTTCTTTGAGAAAATCCCAAGTCTGGACCTCTGCATAATAATATTCAATTTCAGATGCAAATGTTTGCAGTTGTGCTGTCTCAATTCTGGTTACAAAACGAAATAAGTCACGCTCAAATGTATAAGTGCCCACAGCAAATATCAACAACGTGACGGCACAAAAGCTCAGCCAGTATGAAAGAAAGAATTTTGGAAATATTTTCACTTAGCAAATCTATTAATTACGTCAAATTATAGATTCATTATTGCAGTTTATATTTACAATTCATCTTTTCTTCATATTTGCTTCAATATTTAAGGGAACAATAATCAATAAATAAATACTGAAGGCACGCACAATGAAAACCAATAAATACATAACTCTTGGGCTTGGACTTTTTCTCTGTTTGGGTTCGTTATCACTATCGAATAACACTTATGCCCATGATCGTGGTGAGCGGGCACCAATTAAAATGTTGTTTAAGAATCTTGATCTTTCGGATGAACAAAGAAAAGAAGTCAGAACGATTATGTCTGAGAGCATGAGAGAAGGCAGAACAATCAGAATCGAGATGAGAGAAGAGTCAATGGATGCGATCGATGATCTTAAGAATGGAACGCATGAAAAACTCTCTGCAGTGCTTTCAGAAGAACAAATGACACAATTTAACAAGAACTCTCAACGCATGGAGAAACGAAAAGAAAAGATGGGCGATAGAAGAATGAAAGATCGCAAAAAAGGAAAGAAAAGGAAAGATAAAAAACGGCATAAGGANCANAAGAAAAAGTAAGCATGGAAAATTTGCCGTAAAGGCAGAACCGCAGCTGAGGCCAATTCGAACCCCTGACAGAATTGGCCTCAGTTTTTTTCGTTGATTGATTATTCAAATCTCAGCAAAACATCACCACCTGTATTAACATAGTTTGTTGAATTAAGACAAAGGTACAGATAAATGAAATTGATAGAATTACATAATTTTCAGGACGACGGTTTTAAAGAAGCTGAGAGAGGAACACCCAGTCCATGCATTGGGGAAGTGGTGATTAAAGTGCATGCTGCATCACTCAATTTCAGAGATTTCATGATTGCGAAAGGACTNTACAATCCAAACATTGAATTGCCTCTTGTACCGCTTTCAGATGGAGCGGGTGAGGTTGTTGCGGTCGGCAATGACGTCACAGAATTTAGCGNAGGCGATCGAGTGACTTCAGTGTTTTGGCAGGATTGGAATAAAGACAATAAGAGCAGAACGATTTCAACCGGTTCAGATGCGGCAGGGGTTCTTTCCGAATTTGCTGTTTTGCCAAAGGAGGCAGTGCTTCCAATACCCGATTATATGACCTATCAAGAAGCTTCAACCATCCCGTGTGCAGCCGTCACTGCATGGACTTGTATCAATGCAGCAAACATCACTTCTGGGGATTCTGTATTGCTATTGGGCACTGGGGGTGTTTCGATTCTTGCTCTACAGATTCTAAAAGCAATGCAAGCAAATGTAATCATCACTTCAAGCAGCAATGAGAAACTTCAAAGAGCGATCGAATTGGGAGCCGATCACGCCATAAACTACAATGAAAATCCAGAGTGGGGCAATGAGGCTTTTGCGTTGTCAAATGGAGGGGTTGATTTAGTCATTGAAATTGGCGGTGAGTCAACATTTCCTCAAAGCATCAACGCACTCAAAATAGGAGGTCATATCAGTGTGATTGGAGCACTCGGTGGCATCAATGTGCAATTAAATCTGATGCAAATGGTTTTTAAGAACATTCATGTTCATGGAATAACAGTCGGCAGTAGAGAAGACCACATGGAGTTGAATCAATTTATGGAACAGCATGAAATCCATCCCGTCATCGGCAAGACTGTAAGTATGGATCAGGCAATCAATGAAATTTATGGCATGTCATCGGGGACGCATTTTGGAAAAATTGTCATTGATATCAGCAGTTAAAATGAATGAGGCCTGATATTTCCAATCTTTTAGAAATTCAGAATGCATGCCTTTATCGAGATGATTCTTTAATTTTCAGTGACATAGATTTTCACATCGAAGAGGGTCAGCAAGCTCTGATTAAAGGAGCCAATGGAAGCGGTAAGACGAGTCTAGTCAGGGCAATCTGCGGCTTTACAGAGCTCAGTAAAGGACAAGTCAGTTGGAATCAAACCTCTATTGATGACATGGATTCATTGTATCGGGAAGAAATCGCATATCTTGGGCACAAGAACGGCTTGATCCATGAAATCTCTGCCACCGATAATCTGAGCATGAATCCAAATATTTCAGATCTAAATGGATTGGATGAATTAATTTCTGGTTTTGATCTGGATATGGCCATGCATAGACCGGTTGAAGTTCTTTCGAGTGGGCAAGCAAAAAAGATCGCCTTAATCGGCCTAATCTTATCTAAACGATCCGTTTGGATAATGGATGAGCCGTTCGCCAATCTGGATGATGCATCCAAAGAATTTCTTTCCATAAAGATTAATTTCCATCTTCAGTCAGGAGGGATGATTATTCGAACATCGAATCAGGGAGATTTATCCCGATCACTCAGATTGGAGATTACCTTGGAATCATAATGGATACTTATTTTCAATTATTCTCTCGCGAAACAAAAGTAGCATTTAAGCGTTGGACCGATGTACTCACCGGTATAATCTTATTTTTCTTGATTGCATTGTTATTTCCGTTAATCAGTGATTCCGATAAAGATTTCTTATTGAAGATTGTTGGGCCAATCATGATGTTTTCTGCATTTTTTGCGTCATTGCTTTCTATGCAGAACATGTTTAAACCAGATTTCCAGAATGGAAGCATTGAGCAATTGTTGCTTTCAAACAGATCATTTGTGGGATTGATATGCACAAAAATATTTTCTTACTGGTTTTTTACATCCTTGCCTCTAATCCTGGTCTCGGGCTTCATTGCATCAATGTATTTTGTGACTGGGAAAGCAATCTTAGTGATTCAGCTCACTCTNTTGCTGTCTACTTTAACCATGGCATATATCAATGCTTTTACATCTGCCATCACCTTAGGCATTAGATATCCGGGGGCACTCATGACTTTAATTATCACGCCCATAACGCTTCCAATTTTAATATTTGGATCCAAAGCCATAGAGAGTTCGATTTTAGGATTGGATATTTCTGGACCACTCTATTTTCTTACAGGTATGATGATGCTGAGTTTGTTTCTTGGACCCTGGATTACAGCATCAGCGCTCAAGATTTCAATGGATTGAGACATGAATTTGAAAGCAATATATAAATACGGTTCCCCTCCAAATTTTTATAGATTTGTGATGAAACTCGAACCATGGTGTTTCTTTTTAAGCATGCTATTGATCTTCATTGGATCGATTGGCGGTCTTTTTGTAGCACCCAAGGATTACCAAATGGGCGATGCATTTCGCATCATATACTTTCATGTACCGAGTGCATACATGTCTATGAGTGCTTACGCCGCGATGGGCATCGCATCCATTATAGGCATTGTGTGGCGATCGAATGTGGCTTTTTCTGTAGCAAAAAGCATTGCACCTTTTGGTGCATTAATTACTGCTGTTGCACTCATCACTGGGATGTTATGGGGCAAGCCAATGTGGGGAACTGCATGGGTCTGGGATGCACGACTGACTTCTGAATTTATTTTACTGCTACTCTATCTGGGCTACATCATGCTTCATGCCTCAATAAAGGAGCAGAAGAGAGCCGATCGTGCGGCATCGCTTGTTGCGATTTTAGGGATGATAAATCTACCAATCATCCATTACTCTGTTGTTTGGTGGAACACATTGCATCAAGCTTCAACCATTTCAAAAATTGACTCACCATCCATTGTAGGGGAGATGCTATGGCCGCTTTTGGTGATGATTATTGGGTATATGATCTTTTTCATTGCGGTCATCTGTAGAGGCAGTTCAGCCGAAATATTGATCAGAGAAAAGAGATCGAATTGGGTGAAAGAGATTTGAGGAATATGGAATGAATATTTTTGATATGGGTGACTATAACTTCTACGTTTGGAGTTCCGTACTCATTTCTTTTCTTGTTCTTTTTCTAACCTACTTCGATGCACTAAAGAAGCATAAAGATGCCATTAAATCGATAAATATAAGGAATGAACGAGAATAAAATGCTGCCTAGACATAAGAGATTTCTTGGGATATTGGCTACATTGATCGGCGTCACTGCTGCCATTTATCTCATTTTGACCTCTTTTCAAGACAATCTGCTTTATTATCTAACACCAAGTGAAGCGATCACAAAGAACATGGATGAGGAAAGTTCATTTCGCATCGGCGGATTGGTTGAAATAGACAGTTTTAAACGATCAGAGGGCAGTCTCAAGTCCAGATTTGTATTGACGGATGGAATTGAAAGCATTGAGGTAAATTATACTGGGATATTGCCTGACTTATTTAGAGAAGGGCAGGGCATCATAGTCACAGGCAGCTTTGATAATCAAAAAATATTCATCGCCAGCGAGGTCCTCGCAAAGCACGATGAGAATTATATGCCACCTAAAATCAATGCCGTAAAAGAGCCTTCTTCATGATTCCAGAGTTAGGCCAGGTTTTTTTTATAGCGGCCCTTGCTTCTGCTTTACTCCAGTTCCTTGGTGGGATCACTGCATTGTTTATAAGAATTGAAAAGATTGAACAGTTTGTTGAACGAACCACTGCTTTTCAAACATTATCTTTGACGATTTGCTTTGGTTTGCTAACCACTGCATTTCTTCAAGATGATTTTTCTGTTCTGTATGTCGCCTCAAATTCAAATACGGCACTCCCCATTGGATACAAGATTGCGGCCGTATGGGGTGGGCACGAAGGATCACTATTGCTTTGGGTATTAATACTCTCAACATGGACATTATTTCTTTCAAAAGATACTGCACTCAAATCATCGCCAGAGCTTAGAATCGTGGCTCTATCCATACTTGGTTTAATCAGCCTCGGATTTCTTATTTTCATTCTCTATACTTCAAATCCATTTGACCGAGTTCTGCCTAGCCCACTTCAAGGAAGAGGTCTTAATCCTCTCTTGCAGGATCCTGCGTTAGTCATTCATCCNCCAACACTCTATGCTGGTTATGTTGGTCTAGCGGTTCCNTTTTCACTTGCTGTATCTTCCCTACTGACCGTTAACAATCATCAATGGGCAAAGCATGCAAGAAGTTGGACTGTGCTCTCTTGGATGTTCCTCACGGGAGGGATCGCGCTTGGAAGTTGGTGGGCATATTATGAATTGGGCTGGGGAGGATGGTGGTTCTGGGATCCGGTTGAAAATGCATCATTGATGCCTTGGTTTTTAGCAACGGCCTTAATGCATTCATTGATTGTCACAGATAAGAGGGGACTCTTTAATGGCTTCAGTACACTGCTGGCCATCACTGCATTTTCTTTAAGTCTTTTGGGCACTTTTTTGGTTCGTTCAGGGGTATTGATATCAGTGCACTCTTTCGCCTCAGATCCTCAAAGAGGGCTCTTCATTTTAGTCTTGCTTGCATTTTTTTCAGGGTCCGCGTTAATCATTTATTCAATCAAGCAAAAGAAAAATGAACAAGAAAAGCTTCATCCTTTATCCAGAGAATCCCTTCTTCTTTTAAACAATGTTTTTCTATGTGCATCTGCTGGTTTGGTTCTGATAGGGACTGTATACCCACTGATCCTTGAAATGCTTGATCTGGGTAAAATATCTGTTGGCCCTCCATATTTCAATTTTGTGATTTTATTTCCATTCATCCCTTTGCTCATTTCGATTGGTGTTGCAGTGTTCTCAAATTGGAATCAAAGCCAAAAAAATACAATGAAAAAACTATCGCCCATTATTCTTGGTGCGATCCTGCTCGGTGCGATGATCCCATCCATCTATGGTTGGACATCTCTGCTGACACTCGTTGGTGTTTCACTGGCTTTCTGGACAATCCTTACAGGTATATCGCCATTCATTAAGAATAAATTTTCAATAAATAAGACTTTGATCTATATGCCAATGATGCTTGGACACATCGGTTTGGGATTAATGATTCTTGGCATAACAGTTACGAGCTCTTATGGCATTACCATTGATGACAGCATGAGCATTGAGCAGTCATCTAGCGTGGGTGATTATGAGTTTAAACTGATGGAAATCGGGCGAAGAAATGGACCGAACTATCTCGCACAATATGCATCCATTGAAATAAGCAAAGATGGAGAATACATCGAGACCGTATATCCTGAAAAAAGAGTCTATGATTCATCTTCAATGGGAATGACAGAGGCGGGCATTGAGGCCAATCTTTTTAGAGATCTATTCATTGCAGTTGGAGAGGATATCGGTGGTGGCTCATGGAGCATGCATCTGCAATATAAGCCTCTGTTGAGACTGATTTGGTATGGCCCAATCGTTATGATGCTTGGTGGATTCGTGAGAGTATATTTGAGCAAGAAGAATTTGGAGAATTACCAGTGACTAGACGTATACTCCCGCTGATTATCTTTTTTGTATTAATGGGGTTCTTGGCTCAAAGTTTGTATCAGTCTGATACAGAGCTTCCGTCTCCACTGATAGGAAAGTCCATTCCAGAATTTAAACTAACAAACCTCATCAATGGAGAGTTCGTTACCAGGGATGAAACTATTGGTAGCGTTTCCTTGATTAATGTCTGGGCAACTTGGTGCGTGGGATGTGAAATCGAACATGAATTTCTTGTTGAATTGAGCCAGGATGAGGACATTAATTTACCCATCATAGGTCTTAACTGGAAAGACGATGATCGGCTTGCAAAATTATGGTTAAAACAATTGGGCGATCCATATAGCCTTGTGCTGAAGGACCCTGAAGGCAAGACAGCAATTGATTTTGGAGTATATGGAGCGCCAGAAACCTTTCTAATTGACTCCAATGGCATCATACATTTTAAGCACATTGGCCCTCTAGATAGAAAAATATTTGAGCAAGATATTCTCCCTCTGATTGGAGGGTTAAATTGATTAAACAAACGCTAGCTTTTTTTCTTATTTTGTTTTGTTTCTCAACCATTGAAGCCGATGAACTCAACAACAATGATCGGATCAGATATCAGTCTTTGATTGAAGAAGTTCGATGTTTGGTGTGCCAAAACCAATCTGTTTCTGAATCAAATGCTGAGCTTGCTAAGGATCTTCGTCGTGAGATTAAATTACAAATTCAAGATGGAAAGACGGACAGTGAAATTAAATCATATCTTCTTGAACGTTATGGCGAATTTATTCTTTACGAACCGGCTTTTTCACAGAAAACATTGTTTCTTTGGTTCTCACCAATTATTTTGATACTGATGTTTTATGGCTGGTTTAAGAAAATAGGGAATTAGATGTTTAGTGATCCTGTGTTTATTTTTATNACTTTATTGGCATNCTTGGGATTGCTTTTTTGTCTGAGTATTTTAATCAATACACTGAGTTCTAATTTATGGAAAAATTCTGCCTATGCGATTGCATTTTTGATGCTTTCCTCGTTTATATATTTAAATTATGAGGCCGTTTCCAATCTCAAAGAAAGTCAAGANGCAGCAAGCGAACAAGTCATNGACTCTGTGGATCANCTTGAAGAGTTTCTTATTAAGAATCCCAATGANTTAAGAGTGATCAAGGCACTGGGNTCACACTATATCCAAATAGGAAGATTTGAATTGGCTTATGAGAAATTCCTCAAAGGTTATCAAATTCAAGGCGATAACAGTGATTTTGATATGAATCTGGGTTTAATTGAATCGACACTGATGGTGAGACCCAATGATTTTCCATATGACATCGATCAATTGATAGAAGAGACACTCATCATGAATCCTGAGAATACCCAAATATTGTGGCTCTCAGGGCTTATTGCCATGGGGCGAGGGGATGTCCAACTGACGATTAAAAGATGGTCGGGACTCGTTGACAATCCTGAGGTATCATTGGAAATACAAAATTCAATCTCAACACAGCTTGATCAGCTGAAGAAAATGGAAGAGGGGGTAGCGATTCTCAATGATCAGTGAAAAAGAATACAGATACTATCAACGATTGCATCAGAATCGATTAAATTTGGTGATACATGTTATTGGATCAATCATGTTTATTGCAGGAAACATCCTCATTCTGATTGGGTTGTGGAATTTTATTGATTTCACTCAAATCATTATGGGATTCTCATTGCTCTTTGTAGCAATATCCATGCAAGCCATTGGTCATCAGTTTGAACCCGAGCAGTTTGAGGGTTTTAAAGGCCCTCTTGATTTTATTAAAACATTCTACTTAGAGCTGTTGATCTTCTTTCCTGCTTTTCTTTTTTCACCCTATTTTTTAGAAAACTGGAATAAAAAATGAATCCAAAGAGCTCCTTGGTTCAACTTATTTTAATCGCTGTTTTCTCATATAACTCTATTTCTTATGGGTCTGAGCATGAACCAGTTTTTGATGTTTCAAAACAAGACATCGTCTTTCGGAGAACAACTCTGATCGTGAGAAATATAGATACATCTCTGATGCTTTATAAAGATTCACTTGGCATGGAGATTGTATATGACAACATTTTAGAATCCAGAGATGGCAGTCAATCAAGATTGATCTTTCTAAAAACAAAGGACGAACAGGTTGGAATTTTAGGCCTTTGGGAATTGGATTATGGCAATCCATCATCGGATAGGAGAAAACTACCCATAGAACGAAAGGCTTTTGTTCCACAGGGCAATATTCATCTATTCAATACAAATGATCTAGACACAAAATGGAAGAAGGTAATCGAGGTTCCTGGAGTTGAAGTTTACAGAGAACCGACTTATAGAGAATACCCATCCTATGATGGCTCCGATGTGATCAAAGTAAATGTCTCAATCATTTATGATCCCGATGGGAATATGATTGAATTAAACCAATTATTAACCCCAATTAAGTGATGAAAAGAATCTACTTAGCACTGATATTATTAATGAGCTTTGATGCACTATCTGCTGAATTATGGAGTGTGGCACAACTTCAAAAGGCGATCAGCAAGTCCGGTCATAAACCGGTCCTTCTCGATGTGAGAACTCAATCTGAATACAACGATGGCCACATCCAGGATGCCATCAATATTCCTCACGATCAGTTACTCAAAGAACCTCAATTGGTGTCTGCATATAAAGACAGTCAAATGGTAGTTTTTTGTAGAAGCGGCGTCAGGGCAGGCAAAGTGATAGAGATGCTGGAGGGTTTAGGATTTAAAGAGATCATTGATATCGACGGCGACATGTTGGCTTGGAATGAAGCAGGGCATAGTGTAGAAATTAACAATGAGTGAATATTCAAAAACTTTTGATGCAAAGCTTGTCTCGGTTCATGTTGGCAAGACAGTGGAATTCATTAAAGAATCGATTGGAACTGCCCAAATTGAATTGGATGGCTTTGTTGGCGACAAACACAGAAGCCACATGAGAGGCATATATGAGGGGGAGGCATACCCACCTGGGACGATCAGAAGAAATAATCGTCAGTGGTCGGCTGTCTCAATTGAGGAGCTTAAAATTATCTCACAAACGATGGATTTGGCTGAAGATCTAACTGCAAGAATTCTTGGTGCCAATCTTTGTTTCAATGGCATACCTGAACTTTCTCAGTTACCAAAAGGATCCAAACTAACTTTCCCATCTGGAGCCACTTTGATTGTCGAAGAATACAACCCTCCATGTCATGACATGTCAGAAGAAATTTCCAAGACAAGAAAAACAAAATCTGGGGATTATCCTGGCAAATTAGATTTTCTTAAAGCAGCNAAGAAATTNAGGGGACTTGTTGGCATTGTGGATGTTGCCGGCGAGATCAATGAAGGGGATATTGTAAAGGTTCAGGTTTTTGATTCAGACAGAATGTTCAATTTTCTTTCCAGCTGATCTACCCCAAAATGATTTGATCAATCTTTTTCATCTCTTCGTCTGACATTGTCCAAGATATTGCTTCTATATTTTGAATCATTTGTTCAGCTGATGTTGCTCCTACCAAGACCGATGCAACCATCTTCCTTTTTGCAACCCATGCGAGAGAAATCTCAAGCAATGATCTATTTATTTCCTCTCCATATTTCTCAACTTCATCAATCAGATTGAACCATTCCTCAGAAGTNAATGCACCTTTCCACAGTGCTAATCTTGTTCCTTTTTCTGGATCCATTCCTCTTTTTATCTTTCCAGTTAGAAATCCGCTTTCTAGTGGAAAGTAGGGGAGAACAGAGACATTATTCTCCTCACAAACTGGAAGTAAATCCTCTTCCAAATATCTTGTNANCATGCTGTATCTNGATTGAATTGANACAAATTGATTGAAGTTATTTTTAATCGAAANGGTTACGCTGTCGCTCATTTGATCAGCGTTGAAGTTTGATGCTCCAATGTATCGAACCTTTCCGCTTTGAATAAGATCTTCAAGCGTTCTCAAGGTTTCTTCAATNGGTGTTTCTGCATCAGGAAAATGCATTTGATATAAATCTATGTAATCTGTATCCAGTGATTTCAGACTGTTTTCAACAGCTTCAACTATATATTTTCTAGTCCCACCTCCCTTGATTGAATTTCTTCCAGTTGCTGGGTCCGTTCCAAATTTTGTNGCTAGAATTACCTTATCTCTTATTCCTTTAATAGCCTTGCCAGTAATNACCTCTGATTTACCCTTCATGCCACCATATGTCGGAGCAGTATCAATACAATTGACTCCATTATCAATGGCAGCTTTTATAGTATTAATGCTTCTATCTTCATCACAAAAGAACCCAAAATTCAGGGCACCTAAAGTGATGATAGGAAGTTTCAAGTCCGTATTTTTAAGATTTCTATATTCCATATATCAATAAAGTATAATCTACTTTAGTATCTATATTGTTGGAATTATTTTTACTCTCAAAGGTATATCTTATGGCAACAGTTGTAATCACTGGCAGTACGAAAGGAGTTGGTAGAGGTCTTGCCAATGAGTTTGCTCGCCTAGGACACAATGTTGTAATCAGCAGCAGAAGTCAGGACGACATCATTAATGCAACCGAAATTATGAATGCAAATTCTAAAGGAACCATTATTGGTCAGGTATGTGATATATCAGACAAAAGAGAACTTGAAGCTCTATGGAAACTAGCAAAAGANGAGTTTGGGAAAGTCGATTATTGGATCAATAATGCAGGCTATGCATCAGGCCAGAATCCAGTCCATAAAATTCCAGAAAGCCTTGTTNAGANCATGATAACTACAAATTCATTAGGCACTGTATTTGGTTCTCAAGTTGCAATAAAGGGATTTAGAGAGCAAGGAAACGGAACTCTTTATAACATGCTAGGNGGAAGTTTTGATGGCAAATTCTTAACACCAGGAATGGGTGTATACAGCTCAACTAAAGCAAGCATAAATATACTTACCAAATATCTCGTCGAAGAAAATAAGAATACAGGAATTATAATTGCCAGCATTAGTCCGGGAGTTTTAATTACTGAAAATTGGCTAAATGAACAAAAGAAATTGAGCCAAGATGAATGGGAAGAGCAAAGACCAATGGCCAATATAATTTGTGATCATGTAGAGACTGTCGCACCTTGGATTGTCTCTGAAATACTTCAAAATGAGAAAAGTGGTATCAGGATTGCATGGATGCCATTACAGAAGATTCTTTTAAGGTTCTTTAAAGCGAAGGTATTGAGGCAGAAGAGAGACTTATTCTCAAGATATGGTATTTAGGCAAATATTAAGAGTAGGGCATTAGTAAACTAAATACATAAAGTTACCAAGTATCGTAACCACTTCCTCCTTTCGATGTATCTGCTTGTTTGCCCTTTAGTACTGGTGCTGCAGTTACAAAATCAATGCCATCAATGCTTATAAATAATTGATTTATATCATTTTTATCAAATAAAGTTTCATCAGTTGTTAGTTTTTTAAGGGCTTCTTTAACTTTTATTAGTATCCCAGTATCGACTCTTGCTGTTCTATGGGCTCCGAATATATAGTCTA
>NZHF01000036.1 GCA_002691305.1 Gammaproteobacteria bacterium
CAGTTTTGAATTAAGATTGTCATCGGATCAGAGTCAATCAGTCNGATGGACTGCAGGTTTCTATTGGGATTCTCAAATGCAGGACATTGATCGTGAAGTNCANATTGACGGAAACCTCGGTGGAGTNGGNACACAGTTATTTCNAGCTGGNNTACTTCCAACCACAACTATCTTTGCATTNACTCCAGCNCAAGCAGCGGGAGTAGGNTTNGTNAANGTACTTCCTTTCCCTTGGGCATCGCCTCATGGCATCACGTATTTCCCTGGCATGCCACTAGTAGCAAACCCTGGTTGTGAATATTCAAAACTGTTGGCTGGTTTTGGTGCTGGTACTTTCCCTCCTTGTTACTTTCAAACGCAGTTTAACCAAATCAGTCGTTTGAGTAACTGGACACAAGATACAGATGCAAAAGCGGTCTTTGGTCAAGTCAGTATGGATATCGGTGACGATATGGAATTGATCATGGGTGTTCGATATGTCACTGAAAGAAAAGCGATTGATGCAGACGTTTGCGTCGGTCAGGACACATTGGGTATCAGCAATTGCGCTGGGACCACAACGAACCCTTATCCTGTTGTGCAAGCAATCTTAGCTGCGACATTTGATACGCATGCTCATGAGTTCTATGGTATTGAAAGAGAAACCGAACACTGGCTGCCTTCTATTCAATTGGAGAAACGATTGAATGACGCCAATATGATCTATTTCAGTTACAACCAAGGTTATAAGTCTGGTGGCTTTAATGCAGCAGACGATCAGAACCCAGCGTTTAAATTGGTAAATGGTGTTGTAACAGCACAAAGAACCACACCTGGAATCGGATTTGAATACGACGATGAAACAGCCGATTCATTTGAGATCGGTGGTAAGCACACATTGGCTTCTAACTTAAGATTGAACTGGGCATTAGCTCATGCAAATTATGATGATCAACAAGTCTCCACGTTCCAAGGAACAGGTTTTGTTGTTGGTAATGCCGCAACTTCTACGGTAAACACGCTAGAGATGGATTTGCTTTGGCAAGCCACTGAGAACTTAAGAGTTGCTGCCTCTGCTGCTTGGTTGGATCCTAAGTACGATGAGTTTCTAACCGGTGCATGTACTGAGGTTCAGTATGCCTATTTCAGAGGCGTTGCAGGTCCTGCGAATGGTTATGATGCTAAAGCACTAACGAGTGCTGTATACGGTCAAAATCTAACGACACCTGATGGTAAATGTAGAGTCGTTTGGAATGGTGCCGGTTCATATGCAGGCGGTAACCAAGATCTATCTAACCAATGGAATGGTAGTGCCAAGTACAGTGGTTCCATCATCGTGGACTACACCAATACACTTGCTAATGGAATGGAGTTTTTCGCGAGTGTCGATATGCAGATGAGCGATACCTTTATCGGTACCGGTGATCTTGACCCAATCGATACACAAGAGAAGTTCGAGCTATTCAATGCAAGAATTGGCCTTAGAGGCGAAGCTTGGGAATTGATGATGTATGGAAACAACATCAGCGATGAACTCTATGCGATCGGTATGTATGACACCCCGCTATTAGCTGGTGGTCACCATATTTATCAAGGCAATGGAAGAGTTGTAGGTGCAAGACTGACTTACGACTTCTAAGCTAAAGTTAAATAGCAATTAAAGAGGCGATATTTTATCGCCTCTTTTTTTTGTATAATTGATTCATGAAATTTGATTCCGGAACAATGATTAAAAATCCCGCTGAAGGCGGACCTGTCTTTAAAGCACTCGAAGATGCAGGATTTGACGGTGCCTATACATGGGAGGGTTCTCATGACCCTTTCTTGCCCCTAGTTTCTGCAGCTATGTCCACAAAAAAGATAGAACTGCTCACATCGATAGCAGTTGCTTTTGCTAGGAACCCTATGAACCTGGCTAACATTGCATACGATCTAAATCTGCTTTCTAAAGGGCGATTTATATTGGGTCTTGGTTCACAAATTAGACCACACATCACAAAACGATTTTCAATGCCATGGTCAAAGCCAGCAGCAAGAATGGAAGATATGGTCAATGCAATAAAATCAATACTCAATGCTTGGCAAACAGGATCAAGACTGGAACATCGCGGTGAGTTCTATACACATACATTGATGACACCTCTGTTCAACCCAGGCCCCAATCCTCATGGAATACCTAAAATATATGTTGCAGCTGTAGGNCCTCTTATGACAAAAGCAGTTGCTAGAAGTGCAGATGGACTCTTGGCACATCCCTTTAGTTCACCGAAGTATCTCAAAAACATTACGTTGCCAAATATTGATGAGGGACTGCAATCATCAAACAGAACTCGCACAGAATTTGACTTATCCATTGCAATCATGACGGGCATTGGTGCCAATGAGGAGTCTCACAAAAAAGCAGTTAGAGCTTGCAGAGATCAAGTTGCATTTTATGCCTCAACACCCAATTACAAAGCAGTTTTAGAGCAACACGGTTATGAAGATTTAAGTGAAGAGCTTAACCGTTTATCGAAAGCAGGTCAGTGGAAAGAGATGGGAGATGCCATAGATGATGAAGTACTCAATACATTTGCAGTCATCTCTGAAGATCCTGATGAACTTGCGAAGGAAATCATGAGACGATACGGGAACCAAGGTCAACGCATTGCACCGATACTGTATTCCGGTGAACTGGAATTGATGCCACCCGTATTAGAGGCTCTTAAAANTAATTCCTTGTGAGTATTTAGTCGAAANTGGGCTCTCTTTTTTCAAAAAAAGCTTGAATGGCTTCCAGNCTGTCTTTTGAACCATGGAGNGTNTTGTTTGCCTCTGCTTCTTGTTCGAAGACTGACTCATAATCATTGGTCATAGCCATTCTCATGANTCNNTTNGTTTCCCTGAGAGATTGAGACGATTTTTTAGANAATGATTCCGCCCANTNTAGTGATGCATGCATTAATTGATCNTGAGNCACTACTTTATTNGCAAGCCCCAATTCTAAGCATCTCTTTGCACTTACATTGTTTCCTTCNATGGCCATTTGGTAAGCCAATCGGTATCCAACTGTTCGAGTGAGGAGCCAGTTGAGCCCGCCATCGGGAATCAAAGCAATGTTTACAAATGCCTGTTTGATGTAAGCATCTTCTGACATCACAACCAGATCACATGCCAATGCAAATGCAGACCCTATGCCAGCGGCAGCACCATTGATAGCCCCAATCACTGGTTTTGGCATGTTCATGATTTGGAGCAATGACGGCTTATAGCCATTGATCAGTCCTTCATAGACCAACCTATCATTGCTGTGATCATCCATTCCCGTTGAATCGGATAGGTCAGCTCCTGCTGAGAAACCTTTCCCTTCGCCTGTGATCACTAAAACTTTGATTTCATCATCAATCGAAATCTGATTGAGCGCTTCTTGGGTTTCAATAACCATTTGTGAGTTAAATGCATTGAGTTTATCTGGACGATTAAATGTCATCGTACAGATCTTATTGCTTGTCTCAATCGATAAGGTCTTATAATTCATAGCGTTTCCTAGGTTACGATACGTTCCGACCTTTTTCATCCCAAAATGGTTCTCTTAAAACCCTCCTTAATATTTTCCCCGATGGGTTTCTTGGAATGTCTTTAATGAATTCAATGGAAGTGGGGCACTTATATGAGGCTATCTGCTCCTTTGAGTAACTGATAATCTCACTCTCAATATAATTTGCAAGTTCTGAGCCTTTATTGGTTAACTCATTTGCAAAATCAATTCCATCATTCATGTATTCGTCTATTTTATTTAGTAAATCAGTAGCCGTTTCTTCAACATCGTTTCTCAATGTAATAAATGCTTTTACGGTTTCTCCCCATTTGTCATCCGGCACACCAACCACTGCTGCATCGATGATATCAGGGTGACTCATCAAAGCGTTTTCAACTTCAGCCGGATAAATATTTTCTCCACCCGAAATAATCATGTCTTTGACACGGTCATGAATGTACAAGAAGTCATCCTCATCAAAAAAACCGGCATCTCCGGTATAAAACCACTCATCAACAATGGATTCTGCATTGGCTTCATCTCTTTTCCAGTAGCCCTTGAGAATGACATCAGATCGGATCTGAATTTCTCCTACATCACCCTGTTGGCATTCCATTCCATCTTGGTTAATGATTCTGATATCTACACCCGTGTAAGCTTGACCGCATGATCTGAGTTTGCCTTTTGATGGATCATGATATTCCGGTGCCAGTGTTGTTCCAATACCAGAGGTTTCTGTCAAACCATAGACTTGCCAAAACTCGCAACCCATGACATCCATTGCCCGCAACAAGGTGTCTTCAGAGATGGGAGATGCACCATAAACAATTTGTCGCAGAGATGAGAAATCTGTTTTATCGCAATTAGGATGATTCAGTAAAAATTGAATGAGAGCAGGAACCATAAATGCGGTTTCAATTTTTTCACTGTCTATGAGTTCCAGTATCCTTGTTGGATCCGGTTCCGGTATGACAATATTTTTGCAACCAAAGACGATCCCCATGACGATGATATTTGAGCCAGCAATATGAAAAAGAGGGGAGAGCACAAAATTAACAGAGTTTTCATTCCAGTCCTTGCCCCATGTTTCTTCAACCATGGGCGTTGATGCGAGTATATTTTTATTGGTCAGCCTGGCACCTTTTGGCAACCCAGTAGTACCAGAAGTATAGAGTTGTATGACATCATCATCATTTTCTCCTTTGAGCTTAGGATCACTATCATCAAATTTCGATTTCCATGAATCATAGCTTTCCCAGGAGTCGTGTTCGCCCATTGCAATAATTTTCTTAACGTTAGTAAATTGATCTTGGATGGATTCAATCAGTGGATAAAAATCAGGGCCAACAAACAAAAGCTCGCTTTCAGAATCATTGACTACAAAGACTACCTCAGGCCCAGCAAGCCTCCAGTTCAATCCAACCAGTACAGTTCTCGATTTAATCGAACCGTATTGGATTTCAGCATAATCAACGGAGTTTTTTGCAAGCACTGCGATTCTGGAGTTAGAATCGCATCCTTCGCCGAATATACCATTGGCTATGATATTTGCTCTCCGATCATACTCTTTGTAGGTTATTTCATCGTCGTTCATTTTGAATGCAATATCGTCTGCAGATTTCTGCATCCTCCACTCGTATACTTCTAATAATGTTTCTTTTCTTGGGAAATTGCTCATACATGCCTTCAAATAAATTTAATATCATCACATACACTAATCTAAATTAAATGCACTCTCAAGAGTCATAGTTGATGTAAAATGACGCCATGGAGAGATGGCAGAGTGGTCGATTGCGCAGGCTTGGAAAGCTTGTAAAGGTTAATAGCCTTTCGAGGGTTCGAATCCCTCTCTCTCCGCCAGTTTAATTTGCTTGTAGTTCTTCGATTGGAACGAAATCAAACTCAAAACCAAAGTGCTTAGGACCCATGAGTTCAATGCCCATTTTTGATCTCCATTGATATGCTGAAGGGACTCCAATGATAGCCACTTCCTTGCCGATCGGGTAAGAACCAATGCCAGCATTACTATTAATTGATTGTCCAGTATTTGGATCTAAGTTATAAATGTAATCCGGTGACATTGCATCAAGCTCACCATCGAGCCATCCAATGATATTCTCATTTTTTACGAAAATTTTATAAGTGCTTCCTGAAAAATCACCAGTACCGGAGAGTTCTACATCAATCCAGTTAAATCCTCTATCGCCATTTTCATCTGATTTTATTACCAGACCATTAAACAATAAAAAACCTGATGAGGCAGAGACTAGTGCATCAATTGGATCTTTGTCTGATTCGACTGCTTCTCTGGTAACTTTTCCATACTTGATTGCATCTGAGAGATTGTTTTTTAATGCTGCATACTTAATTTGATCGCCATTCATTGGTGTCATTGTAATGACAGCATCGCCACCGCTTGCAACGGCAATCGCACGAGATATATCCTCAACTCGATATTCATCTATCGCATGCTTGATGATGATCTCATCACCCCAGGGCGATACAATTGCGGTAGGGATAGATGCTATCCCTGATATCCATGGTATTGACTGCTGAACTTCAGGCACAGCCCTTCCAGTTATTCCAGCATCTAATATTGGGATATTGCGTTCAGCTGCAACTAATAATGCTGTTGCAGTGGCTTCTGCAGCCTCAGATCGTATTATTGCTGTAACCTCTTTGCCTAAAAAATCACTTATGAGATCAACAACCATATTGTTTCTTTCTGAATCTGGTAATACTTCCAATCCTTGTGATTTTGTTCTTTCAATGACATGTTCCCATGGACCACCACCACCAATGCCTTGAACAGCAACTACAATTCCATCATTAGGAAAATCATCTACAGAAATCATTTTGAATTTCTTTCCTGATTTAATCGCTTCTTTTATTAGCTTTATAGATGGATTTGCATCACAAGATCTTGTTGATTGTATGCAAGATCCTCTCAACATATCCGTCAGTTCTGTTTCATTGAGCACCTTAATTTTTAACCCATCATCAGAATTGACTTCTATAGAGGCAATCATGCTAAGTGCGACTAAGAAAATTATTATCTTTTTATTCATGTCTTTTTTATCATCAATATTAATCTAGTAATCATTTCTTCCTAGAGATATTATCTTTGTGTTGTTAATAACATTCTTTGATAAGATTCATTAGATATGATTGATTACATACTATTAATTCTCTTAGCACTAGAATACCTTTATTTTGGTCTCCTTGGGCTCATTGATCCTGCAAGCACTTCAGCGCTTGTGGCTTTCACATTGAATGAGACGATTTCATTCAGTGAGTTTAGAGCACTCTATAGCTTCTTCACATTTATTGGCCTTTTGTCTGTAATTGCCATTTTTGAAAAAAGCCTTAGAC
Organism: Gammaproteobacteria bacterium; assembly: GCA_002691305.1. GTDB lineage: Bacteria > Pseudomonadota > Gammaproteobacteria > Steroidobacterales > UBA11654 > CACPJA01. Next base: position 6,869 of record NZHF01000036.1, read on the forward strand.
TGAAAACATATTTTGTTATAGCTCTCTTGAATGGAAGCTTTGTTTTCGGGAGAGTGGTCAGCATCCTTCACGATGGAATGCCTGATCAACTTTTATGGACCATCTTTTTTGTCGACTTTATAGTCTTTATTCTAGCTGCATGGCGCTACAACGCCCTTAGATAATTTATTTATAGATTCTTACCAATAAACTCTAAAGTTCTCTCCAGCGCCAAATTTGCAGAAACCTCATGGTAATCGGCCCTCATTTCGCAATTGAAGCCATGTCCAGCATCACCATATACATGCACTAAGGCATCCTTATAGGTATCTTTAATAGAATCGACAGCTACCATTGGAATGGCATGATCGTTTTCACCAAAATGATACATAATCGGAATTTGAATCTTTAGATCAAGATAATTGTCCGCAATCATCCCGCCGTAGTAACTGACTGCACAATCAAAAGCTAATTTGGATGCTGCGATATGCGTGAGCATTCCTCCATAGCAATAACCAACCACTGCTGTCTTTGAACCCAAATAAATCTGAGCAGCATTAATATCTGACATTGCATAATCATCCTCAAGTTTCATCTTATAACCGACACCTTCATCAATCTGCGTGTAGTCAAGCGTAATGTTTTGTTCAAAACGATCATATATTGCAGGCGCGACCACGTTATAACCGCTGGTTGCAAATTTCTGACAAACAGCCTGAATGTGATCTGTGATTCCGAAAATTTCTTGAATGACAACTATGTTACCGATTGGATCATTTGCTTTGACAGAAAAGGCATCTAATTCATGCCCATCATTGGCTGTTAATTTTATCCATTCAGTTTTCATCAAATGCCCCATCTATAAGTTGTTTATGCTTTAATGATTTTATTAGAAGGGAGTTTGATATGGAAGTTGAAAACAAAAGAGTCATTATCACAGGTTCAGCAAACGGGATTGGATCCTCTTTATCGCGTGCTTTCAAAGACAGAGATGTGGAATCAATGATACTGGTTGATTTAGACGAATTGAACAACACAAAACTTTCNAANGAAGTAGGNGGAATACCATACAAAGCCGATGTNGGCAGTGAGGATGACATCATCAAGCTCGTTGAGTTTGCAAAANAAGAAATGGGTGGCATTGATATTTTTTGCTCAAATGCAGGTATTTCAGGTGCAGGCGGACTTCTAAATACATCGAATGAAGACTGGAGCAATATATGGAATGTGAACGTCATGTCTCATNTNCNTGCAGCTAAANACACTTTGCCAATAATGNTGGAACAAGGNTCNGGCTATTTNATGAATACTGCNTCAGCNGCTGGCTTNCTCACACAACTGGGTGCAGCAGGTTATTCTGTCACTAAATCAGCTGCNGTGAGTTTTGCTGAATGGTTGAAAATTACCTATGGTGAAAGAGGAATAGGTGTCTCATGTTTATGCCCGCAAGGCGTAAGAACCCCAATGGTCGAGGATGCACCAGAAATCGTTGGTTCACTCGTTAGTATTGACGGCTTACTGGAGCCTGATGTTGTAGCCAATGAAGTAATCGAGTGCATCGAAAAAGATCAATTCTTAATCACGCCACATCCAGAGGTTCTTGAGTATATGAAAATCAAAGCGAGTGATCCTGATCGATGGATCAATGGCATGCAGTCACTTACAACCCAATTGATTGAGGGATTCCCAGAAGCAAAAGCCATGCTGAGAGATTTAGATAAAGAGGAGGAGTTAAGCTGAGAGGTTATTCAGTGCAATCGGTAATGCATCGATATATCTCTGCACATCAGATAATTTACCCATACTCACCCTAGACCAGTTATGAAACTCACCATATTTCCCTCTGATCAGTATATTTTGCTTTAACATCTCATCTCTGAANTCATTTGCGTCAAGCTGACCTAAATTCACAAAAATGAAATTTGTTTCAGAAGGTTTGTAACTGAGTCCGTTAGAAGTCAATCCNTCTTGCACCATTTCTTTGGCTTCGCTGATCTTGGACCTTGAGAAATTCATAAAGTCTTTATCTTCATAGGAAGCTATTGCGGCAGAAATACCAGCCATTGAGAGCGAAGCTTCTCCTGCTCCATTTGANTTAATTCCATTGATCACATCGGGTTGTCCNATCATGTATCCAACCCTTTGACCAGCCAGACCATAGATTTTTGAAAACGTTCTAGAAATAGCCACATTGTAACCGTCCTGAACAAGATCAATCATTGTATTCNTTTCAGGGCTTGAAGAGACTTCATTGTAAGCCTCGTCAATAACCACAAGGGTTCTTTGAGAAATTCTTTTTATTGCCTCCCGGAGAGTATTTGGTTCAATCATCATCCCAGAAGGATTGTTAGGATTCACAATAAAGACTGCAGAAACATTATTTTTACTCAACGATTCAATAGATTTGAGATCAATACTTAGATCTTGATTGTCTTTAACTCTTATGATTCTAGCNCCTGTATTCTTNGCAAAATAAAGGTGAGTNTCGTATGTCAGTTCTGAGGCCAAGATGGGTCCTTTTCTTCCTGAAAACTGAGACAAGATTGTTAATGCCTGAGTTGATCCCGCACTGATTGCAATATTAGAATTATCTATTCCATTGTAATCAGCAATCATGGATTTTAAATAATCAACCAAATGATCTGGGTAATAAGCACCTTTGAATGATGAGGTATTTATAGCCTCTATGGCGCGTTCGCTAGGACCGTAGTAATTTTCATTCCAATGAAGCCTTGCCAAGCCTTCTTTTGGACCATAATAAAGATTCTGTCCAAACAACGGCATTGGAATAATACTTGACGAAACTCCCAAGCCTGTTAATTGAATGGATTGTTTGATTAATTGTCTTCTATTTAAATTCATGCAGGTAAGAGATTAACGTTTTTCAATATTTAATGCTATATTGAATNTAACTTAAGGGGGGCCTGAGAAGGCCCTCCTTTTTTTTTAATAAACTANAGGAGCAATATTATGAAAAAAATAAAGATGACTATTATTTCGATATTTTGTTTATCAGTTTCTATAAATCTATACAGCATTGAAGCAGATGTATGGGTTTATGAGGTTGATACTAATAAAATAATGGAAGCAGAATCTTTGTTNCAAGAAGCTATGACAATTGGACNAGAGACGGGCCAAAATGTCGGAATAGGAATGCAGCAAATCGGTAAAGGTGGAGACTTGGTTGTGCGGTGGTATGATTTTTATGAATCCCCAACACAACGTGCAACNACAAGATACTCAAGTCCTAAATGGACCAAATATGTAGAAAAATTTTGGTCTAGTAAGATCATCAAAAAAAATCCAAGAAACTATCACATGACATTGATTGATGATCAAATGTGTAATNCACCTGCAACTGTTCAAGTTTGGGTATGGAAGCCAAAAAAAGGAAAGTTTAATGAGGCCATAGAAAGCTTTAAACAGAGTCAAAAGTTATTTGAGGCTCATGGCTTTGAAATTGACATGTGGCAAGAAGGTCTCGGCGGTCAGGATAATCTTCAATTTGTAATGTGCTCTGAGTCACCAGAGGCTGAAGCAATATCAATTGAATCGTTATTTAATAGTGAGGAATGGAAAGCGGCACAACCATTGTCACCACTCTATAACTCTGACAATGAAAATTCTAAACTTATTGGAAGCTTCCAAATGTTTCCACTTCAACTAGATTAATTAAATCAATTAATGGTGCCCTCATTATCAAATGAGGGTAACATTTCAGAGTGTCCAAAAAGCCTACAGAATTTCAAAAAGATGTTTGGAAAGCCATCGATAAGATTCCCTCCGGTCATACCATTACCTATAAACAGTTAGCAGAATCCATTGGAAAGCCCAATGCTTATAGGGCTGTAGCCAATGCATGTGGAAAAAATCCAAAACCAATAGAGACTCCTTGTCACAGAGTAATTTCTTCAGATGGTTCTATCGGAGGATATTCTGCAAAGGGAGGAGTTAGAAAGAAGAAGGCATTGTTAAAAAAGGAAGGCATTATTTTTTGATTAAAACGATGGTAATCAATTAATATGAAGCACTGATTAAGGAGTCACACATGAAAGATTTCAATGAAAAAAATGCTGTAATAACAGGAGCGGCCAGTGGCATTGGATATGCATTGGCAGAAAAACTCGCGAAAGAAGGAATGAACATTATTCTTGCCGATATCGAGCAGGATGCGCTCGATATTGCTGTTGAAAAGATTTCAGAATATGGTGTCGAAACACTTGGTGTCAGAACCGATGTGATGCAGAAAGATCAAGTGGAACACCTGTTCAAAGAATCCATAAATGCTTTTGATAAAATCCACTTTCTATGCAACAACGCTGGGGTTGCCAGCACAGTTTTAGCCGATGGAATATGGGAGCTTGATGACAAAGATTGGGAATGGGTTTTAGGCGTCAATTTTTATGGAACACTTTATGGTCTTCAGTCATTTGTTCCACATATGATCAAGCACAAAGAAGAAGGGCATGTATTGAATACAATTTCATTGGCTGGAATTTTGCCTGGAGAGGCAATTTATGGAGTAAGCAAACATGCAGCATTAGCACTCAGTGAATCTCTATGGCAAGGATTGCGTAATGCTAAATCAAGCATTGGTGCATCGGTTTTATGTCCAGGCTTTGTAAATACCAATATCATAGAGTCAAATCGAAATAGACCGGATCACCTATCATCGGCAAACAAAACAAACTTCATATTAAAGAAATTAGCTTCAACAGTTCTCAAACGAGGAAAAGAGCCCAATGATATAGCTGATGTAACCTTTGATGCTATAAAAGACGGTCACTTTTACATCCTACCTCATACCAATTATGACGAAATGATCAAAGAAAGATATTCAAGGATTCTTGCAAGAACCGAACCTCAAACTGCCGACATGCAAGAAATCCTTAAGGGAACACTCATGGGCGATAAAGGCGAGTGGTAATTCTATACAAAGCTCTTCGTTACATAGTTATTACAATTATTTGTTTATTCTTNGCCTTTATTGNATTGCTCGCTTATTTGTTTGTCACTCAAGCAAATATTGAACAAGTCAATTATATCGAAGNATGCAAATCCGATGAAACGTTGACTGTTTATTGTGACTTTCAGAATCCTGAGGATCTTGCNNTGCTCCCAGATGATAGGCACATATTGGTATCCGAGTTTGGTGCAATCATCCCATTGAGCCCTGTCAATATTCAAGGGAATTTGTCGTTATTGGACACAATCGATGGCAGTAAAAGAAATTTAGAGATCGAAATGTCTGAGAATGACTGGGGAGATCCAAAATGCGAGAGAGAAAACATGATTTTTTCTCCTCACGGGGTCGATATCAATCAACGTGTAGATGGATCTTATCAATTGGCTATTGTCAATCATATGCCTACAGAGACCATTGAATTATTCCAATTGAGAGAAATCAATGATACCTGGTCACTCAGATGGAGGGGGTGCGTCGATGCTCCTGTTCATGGATACTTCAATGATGTAGCACTAAAGTCCAATGGTTCATTTTATGTTTCTCAAATGTACGACAAAAATACATCTCTATTCATGCTTGCTGTATTGGACAACACAAAAGAAGACACTGGCTACGTCTATCATTGGACACGACAAAACGGTTTTGAAAGGTTGATGAACACAGACGGTGCGTTTCCAAACGGTGTCGAGCTGTCTGAAGACGAAAGCAATCTATTTATCAATTACGCATTTGGCAATAAGACGTCAAAATACAATCTGATGTCACAATCGATAGAAGCAACCTTCAGCATGAATGGAATCCCAGACAATATTACAATCGACGGTGATTACTTATGGGTTGGCGCACAAGATCACAGCGGACTAGATTCGTTAATTCATTGTGGAGTATTTGCAAACGATGTTTTTGAAGATCCAATGACCAATCAATGCCCGCTTCCATTTGCAGCTTATCATCTCAAACAATCCGATTTATCGCTTGTCAATTCGTACAAATACTCAAATACTGTGATGGGCACAGTAACTGTTGCATTATCAGTAAATGGAAAGTTATATTTTGGCACTTATCATGGCGATCGAATCGCTTCGGTAGAATTATCAAAGGAGTAATTATGAAAGCATATTTATGTCGGGAATTTGGGCCCATTTCATCTCATAAAATTGAGAGCATTGACATACCAGAGCCTCAGGACAATGACGTACTTATAGAAGTTTATGCCGCTGGNGTTGCATTCCCAGATGTTCTCGTAGTTCAAGGCTTNTACCAAATTAAGCCTGATTTCCCATTTTCACCNGGNGGAGAGTTTGCNGGCGTCATAAAAAGCATCGGCACAAAGGTCAAAGGGTGGAAAGAGGGCGATCGAGTAATTGGATTCAAAGGCAGTGGAGGATTTTCTGAATATGCTCTTTGCAATCAATTCAACATCATGCCATTGCCTGATTCAATGGACTATCTTACAGGCTCAATATTTCCCTTNAACTATGGAACATCAATTCATGCTTTTAANCAACGAGCNGAACTNAAAAAAGATGACAATGTATTGATAATGGGCGCAGCAGGAGGNCTCGGTATATCGGCNATACATGTGGCGAAAGCGATGGGNGCTAGAGTCATTGCNGCAGCTTCTGAAGAAGAAAAATTAAGATTATGCAAAGAAGCGGGTGCCGATGAAACAATTTTGTATTCTAAAGATTTAAGCAGCAATGAAGATCAGAGAGCATTTTCAAGTCAAATCAAAGAACTGACAAGCGGAAATGGAGTTGATGTCACTTTTGATCCAGTTGGTGGACACTACGCAGAACCAGCTTTAAGGGCAATGGCATGGAAGGGCAAGTATCTCGTTATTGGCTTTACATCAAGCATTCCNAAAATACCGCTTAATTTGGCTTTGNTAAAGGGTTGTCAGATAGTGGGCGTATTTTGGGGAAGTTTTTGCATCAGAGAGGCAATGTTGAATGCACAAAACTTCAATGAATTATTTGAGATGCATGCAAATAAACTTATACAACCCAAGGTTGAAAAAGTGTATTCGCTCGATGAAACTATTGAGGCCATCGAATCGCTTGCTAANAGANAAGCCAAAGGGAAGGTTGCAATTCAAATAAAANATGGATGAGCTCTAAATCTAAATATCTCATTCTTTTTTATTTAACAACACTCAACGTTTTGAGTTTTGTGGACCGNCAGTTGCTAGCCAGTTTCTCAAATTTTATAGTTCCAGATCTGGGGCTCAGTAATACAGAGTTTGGAATACTTACTGGATTGGCATTCATCGTCTTTTACTCGGTTATGGGTGTGATCATGGGNGCTATTGCTGACCGCGTACATAGACCCAAGTTTATGGCATTCGGCGTTGCTCTTTGGTCATTATTAACCGCAGCTACAGGAATGGCTAAAGGTTTCTGGATGTTGCTCCTGCCAAGAATATTTATCGGTGTCGGTGAATCGATCCTTACACCAACTGCNATATCATATATGTCGGATTATTTTCCAAAAACCAGAATGGGNTTCGTTGCTGGATTTTACTATATTGCGGTTCCACTTGGNGTAGCTTTATCATTTTTTATTGCAGGTTATTTAGGACCTATTTGGGGATGGAGAAACTGTTTTTATGCACTTGGTNCACTAGGTTTGATATTGGCTCTTNTTACATATTTCTTTAAGGAATCAGATAAACGAACGGAAGAATTATTATTAAAACATGATGAAACAATTTTCAATATGGATCTTCTCACGGAGTCATTCAGTGAGCTTAGAAAAATTATCAAATCTAATGCAGCACTTAGATTAACTATTTATGGCGGTATAGCTGTCAATTTTATCTTAGGAGCAACTGTTTTTGATCAATTATGGCTGGTCAATGACAAAGGCTTTGATNGAGCAGAAATACTATTGATCACTGGGGCAATTGGGCTCCCAGCTGGAATACTNGGGAACCTATTTGGTGGCATAGGGAGCGATTATTACGTCAAAAAGACTGGCAAAGGAAGACAGCTATTTTTATTTTGGTGTTTATTGGTATTCACTCCTTTTATACTTTTTTATCGCCTCACAAGCGACACTTCGACTTTGTTTTTTGCGCTCATGTTCTTGGGATTTTTTCAATGGGGAACATTTTATGGCCCCATCACATCTGCAGTACAGGAAATGGCGCCAGAGAAGCATAAAGCCCTTGTTTTGGCATATTATATTTTCATGGTCAATCTGGTAGGACTTGGGTTTTCAACGACAATGGCTGGAGTTATGATAGACACATTGATCTACTATGGAATAGAGAAACCATATTCGTTAACAATTCTANCTTTTCAGTTGCTAGCAATATTATCTTTGCCGGCATTCTATATAGCAGGAAAGGATTATAAGTCATTAAAAAAAGGAGTAACCTGATGTCATTGAAAGGACAAATGCCGTTTCTAANGGANCACGAGGGNGTATGGGATGGATATTATCGTTATTACGATCATAACGGTGTGAAAATTGATGAACATCGTTCNAGACTCTTATGTCGGGTTGTAAACGATATAGATTATCATCAAACAAATTTATATCGTTGGAAGGACGGCAAATCAGAAAACAGGGATTTCCCGGCTGAAATAAAAGACAATCGACTATTNTTTNNGGGGCCAATAGATGGATGGGCTGCAAANGTCGATTTGGATGAGTATGAACGAACTTTATTGCTGTATTGGGAAAGAAAAGATGAAACNGACCTATACCTATATGAAATGATTCAAGTGAGCAATAATGGAAACAATCGTGCAAGAACATGGCACTGGTTNAAAAATGGGGTACTCNCTAAAAGAACTCTAATCGACGAAGTGAAGTTAACTAAAAACTGGTCTGAGTACGACGGGAAAGACCCTAGTTACGATGAGATCCTAAAAGGTGGCTAAGGACATCATGAAAACTCCAACTCAGCATCTCTAACTTTGCCGTATCTCAAACTAAAAACATCCTTTGTGTAATTCTGAGTGTTTTTCCAAGGATCTCTATCTCCCTGCCTAGGAAATAGATGAGTTGATCTTGTAACGTAACCAGAGTTAAAGTCCAGCCATGATCCTTCTTCACCGACTTCAGATGAGGGCGATGGAGTGGCAATGCTGTATCCATTTTTATCCATGTAATTAATTATTTTACAGGTGTACTCAGCCGTTAAGTCAGCCCTTAATGTCCATGACGCATTTGTATAACCAAATGTCCATACGACGTTAGGAATATCACTGACCATCATTCCCTTAAATGTCATGGTTTTAGAAATATCAATAATCTCATCGTCCACAGAGATTTCGATATTGCCACAAACCATCAACTGTAGACCGGTTGCAGTCACGATTATGTCTGCTGGTAACTCTTGACCTGATTTGAGCTTTATCCCATCAGAAGTAAACGATTCAACTTGGTCAGTAACAACGGAAGCCTTGCCNTCATTGATGGCAGTGAATAGATCTCCATCTGGAACAAGGCATAGACGCTGTTCCCATGGGTTATAAGTGGGTGTGAAATGTTTGCTCACATCATAGTCAGGATTAAGCTTCTCTTTTACAACACCGATCAAAAATTCTTTGATTAATTTAGGGTCCTTCCTTGCTCTTTTAAAAAACCATGACTGCAATTGGATGTTTTTCCAACGCATGACAAAGTAAGAGACTGTTTTTCCCATGAATCGTCTGAAAAAAGCACCAATGGGATCTATGTTTGGTCTCACCATATAATACGTCGGCGAGCGTTGAAGCATCGTGATGTGTTTTGTTTCATCTGCCATTGACGGAATCAAAGTGACTGCAGTTGCACCACTGCCGATGACTACGACATTTTTTTCTTTGTAATCAAGGTTCTCTGGCCAGTGTTGTGGATGGATGATTGTTCCTTTGAAATTATCTTGCCCATTAAAACTTGGTTCATGTCCTTTCTCGTAGTCGTANTAGCCAACACAAAAATAGAGAAAATTACACGTNATTANNGNCTNGNTTNCNTCATTTTTATTCNGNTAAGTNACATGCCANTTNNATTCANTNGATTTCCATGATGCNTNGNTNACATGAGANTTATATTGNATCTTNTCTCTNAANCCATTCTCATCNACNACATCATTNAANTAATCAAGNATGGCNCCGCCNCCNGCNACCAAATTCTTCCCCGTCCATGGTTTAAAACGGAAACCCATGGTGGTCATGTCAGAATCCGAGCGAATTCCAGGGTATTTGAATAAATCCCAAGTGCCTCCAAGTTGTTTTCGAGACTCAAGAATCTTAAAGCTTTTATTCGAGCATTTATTTTTAAGATAATACCCGGCTCCGATTCCAGAGATTCCAGCCCCAACTATTAATACATCTAAGTGTTCTTCGTTCATTTCTATGGTTACTTCTAATTGAGAAGATTGTAATATATCTTTATCCACTGTGTTATTAAATTTCGTAGACGATGAGCTATCTAGTACTTGCAAGAAAATATCGCCCCAAAAACTTCTCTGAAGTCTCTGGTCAGGATCATGTTGTCAGAGCAATTCAAAATTCTCTAAAACAAAATAAAGTTCATCATGCGCTTCTCTTTTCAGGCACTAGGGGCGTTGGGAAAACAACGATTGCGCGATTGTTTGCTAAAGCACTCAATTGTCTAGAAGGCGTATCTCCTGAACCCTGTGGCAAATGTGCAAACTGCATTTCAATTGATGAAGGAAGNTTTATGGATTTGATTGAAATTGATGCAGCNTCACAAAGAGGGATAGANGACATAAAGGAACTAACTCAAAATTCTCAATACACACCTACACAAGGGAAATACAAGGTTTACTTAATTGATGAAGCCCATCAAATTACTGGCCCTGGATTCAATGCACTTTTAAAAACTTTGGAGGAGCCGCCTGAGCATATGAAGTTTTTACTGGCAACAACAGAACCAGAGAAACTGCCAATAACAGTCTTATCTCGCTGTCTTCAGTTCAANTTAAAAAGAATTTCTGAAGATGGAATATTGCTTAGAATGAAAGAGATACTCGATGCTGAAAATATTGAATACGAGGAGGGCGCTCTTTCCATCATCGCCAAGTCTGCCGATGGAAGCATGAGGGATGCATTNAGCTTATTGGATCAAGCACTAGCCTATGAGAACTATAAGCTNACTGAGGCCAATGTCATAGATATGCTTGGGTTAATTGACAACAAGTTTGCTTTCTCAATCGTACAATCAATTCTGANCCAAGATTCAGAAAACCTNAAAAATCAACTAGAANCNNTNGACTCAAAATANCCAAATTACAGTGATGTTCTTGACGGGATTGCNAGCATTACACAAGAGATTGCTTATTTGCAGGTTCTGGATGCCTCAAAAGTCGATACACTCCCTGAGCTCGTTGATTTATCAAATANCCACTCTCCTGANCTAATACAGCTGATTTATCAAATTGCAATAAACTCTAAACGTGACTTAGCAATGGCACCCAGTGTTAAAGAAGGTTTCTCAATGGCAGTNCTTAGAATGTATGCTTTTCANCTATCTGAGTCAAAACCTACCNAAGGANATGATCAANAAAACGCACAAAAAAAAATTAAANAATCAGAACCATTAGAAAATAAAGNATCAAAATNAGCAGTAAACGGACAGTCAAAAAAAGACAGCCTCTCATCGAATAAATGGACAAAAGAAGTTTCCAGAATGAATATCAGAGGCGCGGTTAAGCAACTTGCTGCAAATTGCTTCTTTGATCGAGTGGATAACAATACTCTATATTTAAAGATACACAGTGAAAACGAACATCAAATGATCGAGCGTGCCGTTGATGGATTGCATGAATATCTAATCAGTCATTATCAAGGGTTCAAAAAGGTGATTATTCAAATTNAGAAGNAAAATGGGAAAACATTAGCCGAAGAAGTTAAAACTCAAAATGAAGAACAAATCATTATGAATGAATCAAGAGCCAGTTCAGACCCAGTTGTTCAAGAATATGTAGATCTCTTCGATGCAACAATAGAAGAAAACAAATGAAACACTTTAGCCCAGTTCTTCAAGACCTTGTTAATGCATTTAAGGGCCTACCGGGTATAGGTGTTAAAAGTGCCCAAAGAATTGTATTTAACCTTATACAGCATAATCAAGAAAAAGCCTTATTTCTCTCAGAGACAATAAAAAACGCTTTAGAGAACATCACTGAGTGCTCGAGCTGCAGAATGTATACAGATTCTGATTTATGTGAGATTTGCAGCGACCCAAATAGAAATTCTGCCATGTTATGCGTGATTGAATCGCCTGCAGATATGATAGCAATTGAAAATTCAATGTCTTTTAATGGCAGATACTTTGTACTCATGGGAAAGCTCTCACCGCTCGATGGTATTGGACCCGATCAACTCAAACTCGACATGCTCGATACGATCATAAAAGAAGGCTCCATCAAGGAAATCATCTTGGCAAACAGTCCAACCATAGAGGGCGAAGCAACCGCCTCGTATATCCTTGGTCTAATTGAGGACACAGACATTGAAGCTACCCGAATTGCATACGGTGTACCCATGGGTGGAGAACTAGAGTATGTTGACTCCAGTACCCTCACTCAAGCACTAATCAATCGATCACTCGTATCTAAGAAATAGTCTCCAATATCTTTTTGTAATGATTGTGGCGTCGCTCCGATGCTTTATCTGTGAGCATTGAATCCTTTACAGAACATTTTGGTTCACTAACATGAAGACAATTTCTATATCTGCATTCATCTCTAGTCGTTTCCATTTCTCTAAATCCATTTTGAATGAGATACTTTTCGTTAATATTTGGATACAGGTTTTCCATACCCGGAGTATCAAAAAGGCGACTATCATTGTCCATAATATGAAGTTTTGTTGTCGTAGTGGTGTGTCTACCGCGTTTATTTTTATCTGAAAGTGTATTGGTTTTGATGCTTTCTTCTTTAAGCAACCAATTAATTAATGTTGATTTACCGACACCAGACTGCCCAAGCAATAAAGAGGATTCATTTTTTAGAATTCTCAAAAGGCCTGTTTTATTTGTATTGGCTTTTGCGGAGACGATCGTAAGTGGATAGCCCAATCCTTCATAATATATAAGCTCTTTTTTTAGGTTATTGTGGTCCAAATCGGCTTTATTAATAACAATATTGACGCTGCATTGATTCATCTCGGCTATGAGTATCAATTTATCCAGTAAAAAGAAATTCACTTTTGGTTCAGACGAAACAACAATTATGGCATTGCTGACATTATTTGCTATATTCTGTGAAACACCATTGGAGCTCATTTTTTTGAGTGAATTGTCAGCGTCCAGTACTGTTTGAATAGTGCATTCATCAGAAATTAAATCATTGCATATCACTCGATCTCCAATCACCAGATCGGCTTGTTTTTGAATCAAGATGAATGATTGGAATCCATCGATAGAGTTCCAACAAAGGCCTCGATTCCCATAAAGTTCTGTCACTATGGAAATGTTATTTCTATCAGTCATTGCTTAAGTTTTATAAATTTCATTGTATAAGTTTGATAAAATCTACCCCTATGTCAAATTCTTCAAAACGTCTGATTTGGATAGATCTTGAAATGACAGGTCTTGATACTTTCAATGACTCAATTCTTGAAATTGCAACCGTCGTTACCGATGCGGATCTAGAAATTGTTGCAGAAGGCCCTAATCTCGCCATATACCATGATGACGAGAGACTCGATCAAATGGATAGCTGGAACAAAAGAACCCATTCCAGATCGGGTTTACTGGACAGAGTCAGATCATCAAGCTTATCAATCAGGGATGCAGAAGAGCAAACATTGGATTTTCTAAAAAAGCTAACAAACAAAAAAGAAGCACCATTGTGCGGTAATAGCATCTGTCAAGACAGGCGATTCATGGCCAGATTGATGCCGGAGCTCGAAGATCATTTTCAGTATCGAAATCTAGACGTCACCTCGATTAAAATCACTGCTCAATTATGGGCCCCCGATATCTCAAGATCGTTTATTAAAAACTCAAACCATCTTGCTCGAGATGATATTTACGACTCAATTTATGAGTTGAGACATTTTCGTAATCATTTCCTTAGGATTGAAAACGACTAAGCAAAGAATAACCAAATATTTGCAGCCAATCCTATAAGAAAAGCAATGCTTCTCACTGAACCTCTGTTGGTTATATAAAAATACCCATGAGAAATTCGAGACAATAAGAAGACAACGCAAAGTAGGTCAATCATGGATTGATCATTTCCTATTTGGTGAGCAACAATCACAGCTGCTGCAAATGCTGGAAATGTCTCATAACAGTTTTGTTCGGCATTGTATGCATTCTTTGCCTTGCCAGACAATAATGAGATGTGATCTCGTGGTGATTCGTTGTCATATTTAATACTATTGAATCCATATTTTGAGACACCGGCCCAAAAAATAGGCAAAAGCATGCAAATCAATAAACAAATATACCCAATGGTCATTTCACTATCCTCCTTTTATATATCATTGAATGATTATATTATTAGTAAAGATAACTATATTGTTTTATAAGTGAAAGACTACTTAAAATTTGAACAAAACCCTAAGCTGCCACTGAATAATGATATTGCGGCACTCTCCAAAATCAATGACCGATTGACAGAAGAAAACTTTATTCTGTTTAAAAAACTAATTCTGGATTCTCTGCCTTATGAAGATGTAGCCTCTCATGATCAAAAATACAGTGTTACAACCTATAGACTAACCAATCCAGAGATGCCATCAATTGAGGTTTGTATTGAAAATCTTTCAAGGTATACAAAACATGCCTACATGTGCATCAATTCGATAAACAAAACAGGAAATGTTTATTTTAGGCCTTACACATTTCGTACTAAAATTTACATGGATGCCAAGCTTATTGAGGTCTATGACCTNTCAGATGACAACTTAAGGAATCAATCACAGTCNGGTATTTCAACAAGCCTGCTTAAAAAACCAGACATAAATGAAAAGATTATTCTATCTGCTATGTTCAATGATTGGCTAAGCGAACTCATCTCTCTAAATTACCAAATTTCATAAATGGATAACTTGTCACCGTTTAGTAATAAAAGTTTTCTACAACTCTTTATTGCCCAAATTATTGCATTGGTTGGCACTGGTTTAACCACCATTGCACTGGCCTTATTGGCNTATGACTTTGCATTAAATGAGGCNGGCAGAGTATTGGGGATCGCTCTTGCTATTAAAATGATTGCTTANGTTGTCTTTGCACCGATCATAGGTGCCTTCGTTCANCGTTTGCCGAGGAAAATCTTTNTAATACTGATGGATGTTTTAAGAGCGATTNTTGTGCTTCTTATCCCATTTATCAGTGAGATATGGCATATCTATGTTTTGATATTTGTTTTGAATTTATTTTCAGCAGGCTTTAAGCCTGTCTTTCAGGCTCTAATACCAGACATATTNGTAGATGAGAGACAATACGGCAAAGCACTGGCCTATTCCAGGATCGCTTATGATTTAGAAAATCTCCTAAGCCCCACNTTTGCTGCAATTGCANTACTATATTTAAGTTATACGGGACTNTTTATTATTAACTCTGCTGCATTTCTAATATCTGCAATCATCATATTTNTCACCATTCTTCCTNTCGANAAAGTCATAGAAAGGACCGGCAATATNATTGAGGAAATGTCATTCGGTATACGTTCTTACATAAAAACACCTCGGCTAAGAGCCTTATTTATCATTTATTTTGGTATCGCGTTATCGAGTTCAATGATTATTGTTAACACGGTCATATATGTTAAAGACTATCTTTATCTATCGGACACAAGCTTAGCGATATTTATGGGTGCATCGGGCTTAGGGTCAATGATCATCGCTTTCGCTTANTCNTCGCTAAACGAAAGNATGTCCGATAAANAAATAACACAAACAGGGGTCTTTATATTGTCTATAGCCATGTTCCTGATGTCCTATGAACCGGTCTATTTAATTTCACTATTGGTTTGGTTTATAACCGGTATAGGCTTATCNCTATCACAGATTCCCTCTGGCAAGATTGTGAATATGTCCTCTAATCCATCTGACAGGACAGCGTATTTCACTGCACAGTTTTCGTTGTCACATTTNTCTTGGTTTTTTGGTTATTTGCTTGCCGGNGAGTTGGCATTTACCTATGGATTCAGCTTTACAGCATCATTNTTTTCCATGATTGTCCTTCTATGCTTGTTATTTAGCCTNCTATTTTGGCCAGATGAATCAAGCANCAAAGACATGTTGCATTCTCATGAGAAGGTGCTGCATGCCCATACTCACAATCACGATGATGAACATCATAATCATAGTCATAATGATGTTANAGANCAGTCAGAGCANACGCATGATCACGANCATAAAGCTGTTACACATGAGCATANNTTCTTCATTGATCTGCATCATCAAAGTTGGCCAAAATAGCGAAGGGGATTGAGCTAACTGTTATCTTGAAGGCTTGGTGATGTCAATATTGATACGCTTTGTTCTTTTTCTATGATCATATCAATCATCACCGAGTAAACTTCATTCAGTATTGTTTCATCACGAAATTCATCAAAATCATAATCATCTGTGTAACCAAGCTCAGTGAGATTTTGATTTCTTCTGCTTTCAATCTCTTCTGTTCGAGAGTTTCTTCTTTGCAATCTTTTATCATAGTTCAGAGTAATTAGGTCAATCTCGCTTTCCTCTTCAAAGTACTCTATTTCTTTATTAATGAATTGAATAGCAGAATTATTTTTTTCTCTGATTTGATGATTGTTCGTTANAACATTCTTAGTGATCTCTAAATTAGAATCTTTGTCATAACTAAGCGCCATAATCTGATCCCATGGCAATGTATTGTCTTTATTTTCTTCACCGACGACTGATTCATCNATAAAGGAGGGCAGTGATATATCAGGTATGACACCTTTATTTTGTGTTCCAGANCCATTCACACGATAATATTTTGCAATCGTGAGTGTAAGTTGNCCAAACCCTTTCTCTGATTTATATCTTGAGTAACGATCAAGTGGATAAAGGTTTTGAACCGATCCTTTTCCAAAAGATTTTTGCCCAATAACAAGCCCTCTAGAATAATCNTGAATCGCTGCTGCAAATATCTCTGATGCTGAAGCACTGAATCTATCTATAACTACAGATATGGGACCGTCATAAATTGTTCCNGGTATTGGGTCNTCAATGACTTCAATATTATCTTCCATATCTTTGAGCTGAACGACAGGACCTTCGTCGATAAATAAGCCAGTAAGACCTGTAGCNTCATCGAGCAGTCCTCCAGAATTGCCCCTTAGGTCTATTACAATGGCATCGATCCCAATATCTTTAAACTCATCAACAATCTTTCGTACGTCTGATGTCGTGCTTTTATAATCTTCATCGCCTCTTCGTCGAGCAGCATAGTCNTGATAAAAACCAGGAATTTTNATCACACCGATTTGGTATTCANAATTATTATCATTTATTGTTTTAATAAAACTAGAAGCTGCCTGCTCCTCCAAAGAGATGTCATCCCTTGTTAAAGAAACATCATAAGGCAATGAGTCTCCCTCTTGACTGGAGGGTAAAATTTTTAAAGTAATCACTGACCCTTTTGGACCTCTGATGAGTTTAACTACTTCATTTAAATCCCAACCAATGACATCGATCATTGTTTTACTGTCNTGATTCACACCAATAATTTTATCCAATGGTTTGATGGTCCCATCCTTATAAGCAGGTCCACCAGGAATGAGATCAACGATTTGAACAAAATCATCATTGGCTTGAAGTCTAGCTCCAATCCCTTGATAGGAAAGACTGGTTTGTATTTCATACTCTTCTGCTTCGGATGGGTTTAGATAACTTGAATGCGGATCCAGNTTTTTCATATAAGCATTTAGAAATAAGTTCAGAACATCTTGTTCGTCATAATCATTGATTCGTTCGATGAAGCGATGGTACCGTTTTCTTAGAGTTTCTTTTGCAGCCTCAAGTTCCTGTCCAGCAATCACTAGAGAAAGTANATCGTTTGTCGTTTTCTTTGTCCATCCATCATTAATGATGCTTTCGTCGTATTTCCATTTATTTTTTGTGATTCTAAACTGATAAGAATCATCGNTTTCAAAACCATCTATTTCATCAATAGTTTTCAATGAATGCTCAAGTCTTTGTTGAACACGAAGTCTATAGGTCGAAAAAATATCAAAGATTGGTCTCAATTCACCGTCTCTTAATGAGTCATCCAATTTATATTTGTATCGTTGGAAGTAAGTGATATCAGTTTGAGAGAAATACATCTTGTTTCTATCCANNGTATCGATGTATTCATTTAGTATTTTAATTGATGATTCATTGTTCACCGATNATTGACTGTAATGAGCGCGTTCGCTGATGGCTGTAACCAATCGAGTCAGATAAGAGTCTTCCGCATTCAGCTCTAGTATTTTAGGAACGGTCTGCGTATCGTCANATGAGAAAAGATTTAATGGAANTGAGATCAATACCNNAATAAATATAATTTTTGAATATCTAGCCATAAAANTTAACCTGAAAAGAAGCTGACTATCTGATTNGAAAGTCCCTCACATGCATTTGACTGCGTTCTAGCCAAAATAGGTATGGGTATTACTATTGCTGGGATCATAGACGTACCGGTGACGTTAGCAGTGACGTTGCCAACGGCAGTTTCTTGCGACAAATCCCAAATAGAAGCAGTGTAATCAGAGGTATCATCCCACCACGCAAAACCAAAGCATCCACCGCCACCTGGACCTGCTGCACAAGAGAGTGCACCAGAACTGGCATTTG
>NZHF01000037.1 GCA_002691305.1 Gammaproteobacteria bacterium
AAGGATCTTGTGACCATCGACCATTCTTCCAGCCATCATAGGCTCTCTCAATACGCTCCAATGAATCAATAAAATGCATGTCCGCATAAATCAGTGGATTGTCTTTCCCCATGGCTGGGAAATCTGGCAGACCATCCAAAGCTATATTGAGCTTCCCTGATGATCCATTGAACTTGTAGTTATCAACTTGTTTGAGTATTTTTGCATTCAAATCCTCAGGGTCAAACAGGTCCTGATAGGTTCGTCTTGCATCTAAGTTGGAGACCACATTTTTTGCGTAATATTCATCTCCATTTGCCAACACCACACCCGTGGCTTTGCCATTCTTGACCTGGATTTGAGTGACTTCCGCCTCGGTTAAAATCTCGCCATCGTATTCCTGCAGAGCACCTGCAAGCGCTTTTGATACTGAGCCCATTCCACCTCTTGCGAATCCCCAAGAACCAATGCTTCCATCCACTTCTCCCATATAATGATGGAGAAGAACATAAGCCGTCCCTGGTGAATATGGTCCAAGAGCAGTACCAATGATCCCGCTTCCAGATAGAGCAGCTTTGACAATATCGGATTCAAAATATTCCTCTAGATACTCGGCTGCACTCATGGTGTAGAAACGGATCGTTTCGTATATTGTTTTTTCACCCAAGCCATAAAGTCGCTTAAACAACCAAACCAGTTCATTTAAATCTTTTGGCCTGAAAGAGGTTGGATCTGGAGGGGTTCTCAATAGCAATGGCTTAATGAATCGACACTGCTTGGAAACGTCTCTTCCAAAACGAACATATGCATCGGCATCTTTCTTGGAAAAGCGACCAATCTCTCTTCGTTGCAAGTCATGATCCGAATATCCCCCAAAGATATTTCCGTCTTCCATAAATGTAACGCTGCCGCCATAAGCAATGACTTGAAGCCCGTGTTTTTGTAAATTGAGATCCCGATATATTTCTGGCCTCAGCAAGCTGCAAACATAGGAACAGTTTGAATACACCCAACCATCATGCAGCTCTCTGCTGACTGCTGCTCCACCTATGTAATCATTTTTTTCTAAAACCAAAACCTTCAAGCCAGATTTGGCAAGGTACGCTGCATTGGTCAATCCGTTATGTCCAGCGCCTATTACGATTGCATCATAGTTTTTCAAGACTCATCTCCAAGTGTTCTATCGAGTGCCGATTCAAATGCGTCAAGCGTTGGTTGCATCGCATCCTTCGCATGAGCCTCGCAAATGAACCAAGGTTCCCTAGGGTCGAATTCGCATAATACCCCATCTTCAAGCATCTCTTCAGCAACTTTCTCATAAAAAGGGTAATTGGAATATCTGAAATCTCTGGCATTTGTTGGGGGCGTTTCTGAGAAGAAGAGTCCTGACATCGATGGGTGGCCAGTGAAAGAATGCTCTATGTCTCTTTTTTTCAAAATATCGCTGATCCCTTCTTTCAACTTTTCACCATAGTTTGCAACGGTTTCCAAGGCATCGGTGTTTTGTATAATTTCTAGCGTCTTATTTGCTGCAGAAATTGCAACAGAGTGTGCTGTGAATGTTCCGCCATGAAGAACCCCGCCGTATTTGATGTGTCTCATGTACTCTTCTTTTCCTGCCAATGCAGCAATCGGATAACCGTTGGCAATTGATTTGGCAAATGTGCATAAGTCTGCTTCGATGCCGTAAAGTTCTTGAACGCCTCCCTTGGCGACACGAAAACCGGTTTTGACTTCATCGATAATCAAAATGACATCATATTTAGTACAGAGATCACGAACCGCTTGCATGTATTCTTGCGTGGCTGAAATTGAGCAGCAATTACCCAGTATCGGCTCGATCATGAGGGTCCCGATTTCATTGTGTTTTTCTTTCAAGAGATCTTCGAGTGCATTTGCATCATTAAAAGGAACAAGTGAAACCAAGTCTTTTGTAATGCCTGGAACTCCAGCACTGGATGATTTAATTTCTGGTTCGCCTTTCTCTGGATCCCATTCATCAATATCTATGTCCCAAAGTGCCGCATCCCAAACGCCGTGATATCCACCCTCGACCATGATGTATCCATCTCTTTTGCTGACTGCTCTCCCAACACGCAGTGCCGCCATGACTGCTTCTGTGCCTGAGTTTGAGTATCGAACCAATTCTGCAGATGGAACCATGGAAGAAATTTTCTGGGCAACCTCGTACTCCAATTCCGTTGCGAGAGCAAAAACACCACCGATTTCCATCCCTTCTCTGGCAGCCTGATCAACTCTTTCATCGGCATAACCAAGAATGTATGGGCCATAAGCTAAACGATAATCAATGTATTCATTGTCATCCAAGTCCCAAAGCCTACATCCCTTGGCTCGCTTGATGTATATGGTTTCATCATCCCCCCAGTATCTGAAGTTTGAGGTCACTCCAAGCGGGAGTTTGTTTAATGCTTTTTTAAAATGTTCGTTGCTTTTTGTTAATGATCTTTTACTCATTTGAGTTCTCTTATTTTTTATTGGGATATGTACGGAATTCGCCATTGGCGAACGAAACTTGGATTAGTTTCTTGTGTAGATTATGTTGAATCGAGAATCTAGTAAATACATCATATGGGTTAAATAATATCCAAATAAAGTGGAGTTTCAAAGGAAAATCGTTCATGGCAAATATTGGGAAAACCTCTGACATCATAGATGCCGTTGAGACAATCAGGATTCAAGCAAATAACATTGAGTTCGAAGTCGATGAACAAGGCGAAGGGGAAACATTGATTCTTTGCCTGCATGGCTGGCCTGAACACAGCATCACCTGGCGATTTCAAATGTCTCATTTTGCAAATCTTGGTTATCGTGTTTGGGCTCCCAATTTACGTGGCTATGGCAATAGCGATATTCCAAAAGGAATGAAAAATTATCAGATCGAGATTCTGATGAAAGACGTAGCTGGAATCATTGAAGCCTCGGGCGCAAAAGAAGTCATACTTCTCTCACACGATTGGGGGGCTTTGATTGCATGGCATTTTGCAATGCGCTATCCGAATATGATAAGCCGTTTGATCATCTGCAATGTCCCTCATCCGGCTCAGTTTATTAGAAGCATGAAAACCCTCGAACAATGGATGCGATCATGGTACGTCTTATTCTTCCAAATTCCTTGGCTTCCAGAATTATTGACCCGTAAGTTTAAAACGGGACAATTGATAAAATCCGGTGCAGCACGTGCAGCACGAAAAAGAAACTATCCGGATGACGTTGTTCAACTCTATGATGACAATGGCTCACGTCAGAGTAATCGCACAGCCATGTTCAACTATTATCGAGCATTGCTGAGAGGCGGAGGACTTTATCGACAATGGAAATTGGGTTTCCCAATGATTGATATTCCCACTCTTATGTTGTGGGGTGAAAAAGACATTGCCCTATCAATCAGAAGCACATTGGGCACAGAAGAGCATGTTGCTAATCTGACACTTCGATATCTCAAAGGCATTTCACATCATGTTCAACAAGATGCACCCGAAGAGGTAAATCAGATGATTGAAGCCTTCTTGAAAGATCACGAAGTTCCTGAATACTTGGATATAAAAAATGATTGATAATTTCTTAACAAGTCTCAGTGAATCAGAGTAAAATTTATTCTCGGTATTTTTACTTGATGGAGAAATTGAATGCACATTAATTTACCTAATGACGTAAAAGAATGGATTGAAATTGCAGAAAGCTTTCTGCAAGAAACAAAGCCCTGGGAAGTTGAAGCGGAAATGAACAGCGGCAAAGTTCCGGTAGAAATTGATGCAAAACACAGACAAATGGCGATTGATCTGGGTTTATCCAGTATGGATATGCCGAAGAAGATCGGCGGCCAAGAATTATCCAATCTACATCAAGTCGCTGTTTGGGAAGTCTTGGGTCGAAGCACAAATGCGCTCACTTGGTGCTTCTCTGAACCCCAAGCATGGATGCTTGAAGCATGCAGTGAAGAGCAAATTAAAAAATACATTCTGCCTATAATGGATGGAAGCCGACACGAATGCTATGCGATCACGGAATCCGAATCTGGATCGGAACTTGATGTTTCAGCCACTGCGAAAAAGGTCGATGGTGGATACATTGTCAATGGTGAGAAATGGTATGTAACCGGCGCCAATCATGCAGACTTCTTTTTTATTCAAGCGGTCATTCATGACGGTGATGATGAGATTGGTGATGCGCTGTTTTTCTTGGACATGGATCAAGAAGGCATAGAACATGTTCGAACCCCTCTTTTCTCTCATACATTCGATAGCCATCATCCAATTTATAAATTCAACGATGTCTTCATCCCTGAAGAAAATCTTATTGGATCCGAAGAAGACGGAATGAGTTACTCCCTTGCCTGGTTTAGGAGGGAACGGTTAATGATTGCGGCACGATGTTGTGGAGCCGCTGCAAGACTGATTGAAGAAGCGAGCGAATTTGCTCAAGAAAGAAACGTTAAAGGCGGCCTCTTGTCAAAACAGCAAGCCATTCAGTTTATGTTGGCCGACAGCGTGACTGAACTCTGGGCGGCGAGATTGATGTTGTATGAAACAGCAATGGCTCATGATCGAGGAGATGACCTCAAAGCACTTCATTATCGATGTTCAGCAGTGAAGCTGTTTGCTTCAGAAATGGCAAATAAAGTGGCCGATCGAGTTGTCCAGATCTTTGGTGGTAGAGGCTACATGAGGGAATTCGCCGCCGAGCGATTCTATAGGGAGCTTAGGGTGGATCGAATCTGGGAAGGCACTTCAGAAGTCCAGCGCCTAATCATTGCTGGGGGCCTACTGAAAAAAGGTCTGAAAAACCTCTAGAAGAGAAAAAACCATTGAGAAATAAACCAGCCATTCTAGATTGGATTTATATCATTGGGCTTTCAGCTGTGTGGAGCAGTGCGTTTGTATTTATTAAACAAACTGCCCCAATATTTGGAGCCGTTGGATTGGTATTCATGCGCCTATTCATTTCCTCCATTATTCTCAGTCTTTTATTTATTCGTCCGAAGCATCTTGCAATCATCCGTGAAAACATCGTTCCTATTTTTATCATTGGGGCTACAAATGTGACCATTCCATTCATGTTTTTTGCCCTGTCTGCTTTTTACATCAATGCGGGATCCATGGCCGTGGTGAATGGCAGCACACCATTGTTTGCTTTTTTATTTTCAATTCTATTATTAGGCTTCGCTTTCAGATGGATTCAATTTTTGGGAATCCTGACCGGTATCATTGGGCTGTGTATTTTTGTTGGAATGGATGCAATGGAATTTCATCCGCTCGCAAACCTATCTGCAGTGATGGGCGCGATGATGTATGGACTATCAATGGTCTATATTTTCAAATTGAACTTTGAAGACACAAAACTCATGGCAGCAGCAAGCATGGTTGCCGCGACCATTTGGATCAGCCCTCTGCTTGTATTTTTTCCAATCCCTTGGGAGATGGTCACAACTGAATCCATGCTAAGTGTGCTTTATTTGGCTACTTTTTGTACCGGATTGGCTTATATCCCCTACTTTATTCTGATCAAAAATGTTGGACCTGTAAGCACGTCAATCATTGCGATGCTCGTGCCTGTTTTTGGAATGATCTGGGCTTATGTCTTACTTCAAGAAAAGATAACATTCTTGATGTCCATTGGTTGCTTGTTTATTGTTGTAGGGATCCTGATGACCAATGTAATTGGAAACGACAGCGAAAATAAATCTAGTTAATTCAATTCGATTATGCATTTTAATTTGATAAAGACTCTACTGCCAATGCTATTCCTTTCTCAGCTATCAATGGCTGAGGGTGTTGTTAATTTCTACAACTGGGCAGATTATATTGGTGAGTCGACCATCAGAGACTTTGAAAAAGAATACAATATAAAAGTTAATTATGATGAATACGATTCCTCTGAAATTGTAGAAGCAAAACTTTTAGCAGGGAATTCAGGATATGATTTGATTGTCCACTCAAGCATGTATTCAAAAAGATTGATGCCGCTTAAACTTTTTCATGAGATTGATCCTGAAAAACTCACAAATTATAAACTTTTAGATCCAATGCTCATGGACATGTTGGGGGAAATTGATACAGGAAACCGTGTCATGATTCCATACAGCTATGGTTCAACTGGTGTCAGTTATGATGCCAAAAAAATCTATGCCAGAGATGCAAATCCACCCATTGGAAGTGCAGACATGCTATATGATGCCGAAACAATTTCAAAGTTTGCTGATTGTGGCATCAGTATTCTTGATTCGCCAACAGATGTGATACCCCAAGCGCTGGTTTATCTCGGTTATGATGACAGTTCAAAGAATCCAGATGAGCTTGACGAAGCGGAAGATCTTCTGCATGAGGCAAGACCGTATATCAAAAAATTTACCTCCAGTACTTTACTGAATGATCTCGCAAATGGTGATGTTTGTATTGCCATGAGCTGGGCTGGGGACTATGCAACAGCAGCCAGCAGAGCACGTGAAGCAGGTAAAGATATAGATTTAAGATACTTTGTCCCCGAAGAAGGTGGTTTGCTATGGGTAGACATCGTTGTCATTCCAAAAGATACAAAAAATTTGGAGAATGCATATTTGCTCCTCGATTACTTATTGCGTCCCGAGGTCAGTGCCGACTTTGTGAATCTGACACACTATGCGAGCCCTGTACCTGAAGCGAAAGCATTCATTAAAGAAGAGGTATTGAATGATACAGCTGTGTATCCAACACCCGAAATCATGGATCGATTATTCTTCACAGAAGTGGATCCGCCAAAGTATACGAGGATCAAGACAAGAATTTTTAGCCGATTTAAAACAGGGATTAGAAAAAGAGAGAAAAAATGACAGACAGTGATCAGAAATTCATTGAAATTAAGGGCGTCAGCAAAAACTTTGGAGAGGTGATCGCTGTTGACAACGTCGACTTAGAGATTAAAAAAGGTGAGCTCTTCTCTATTCTTGGTGCCTCTGGCTCTGGCAAGACAACTCTGTTGAGGATTCTTGCCGGTCTTGAAGTTCCCAGTCAAGGAAGCGTCTTGATCGATGGTGTCGATATGACGACAGTGGCTCCATATGACAGACCTGTGAATATCATGTTTCAAAACTATGCTTTGTTCCCTCATATGAGTGTGTTTGAAAACATTGCATATGGTTTAAAGAAAGAAGGCATGGAAAAAGAGGGTATTCAAGAAAAAGTAGAAAGGATGCTCGCACTGGTGAAACTTGAAGGATATGAAAATAGAAAACCCAATCAACTCTCAGGAGGTCAATCTCAGAGGGTTGCTTTGGCAAGATCCTTGATCAAAGAGCCAAAAGTTCTTCTTCTGGATGAACCCATGGCAGCATTGGATAAAAAATTAAGGCAAAGCACACAGTTTGAGCTCATGGATATTCATTATGAACTCGGAATAACCTTTGTGATTGTCACGCATGACCAAGAGGAAGCCATGACACTCTCGGATCGCATTGCGATCATGGAGCAAGGACAATTTGTACAAATTGGTTCACCCAATCTAATTTATGAAAATCCAAAATCGAAATTCGTGGCCGATTTCTTGGGAAATATCAATCTTCTTGAAGCAACTGTTACTGAGCAAAGCGATGATCGCATAGTTGTGAAATGTGAGGCGCTTGGAGGTGAGCTTGAACTGAATAACCAAGATCAATCAAATACATCACAAATGACAGTGGCACTCAGGCCTGAAAAGGTCATGATTGAAAAGACTATGCCAACTGAGAATGAGCAAAAATTCGTCAAAGGCATGGTTGAAGACTTTGGGTATTTTGGAAATCTTTCAATCTATCGTGTCAGAACCGAAAGCGATCATATTATTCAGGTCAGCAAACAAAACAGAGACCGAGTTGAACAGTCAATCAAGTGGGATGATGAGGTTTACCTTACTTGGGAAAATGAAAGTCTAATGCTATTGGGTGAATAGTGTCTGGTCTACTTGTACAAACAAATAATTCGCTAAGAGAGAATCTTTGGAGATACTTTTTTGTCGCCATTCCATATATTTGGTTGTTACTCTTTTTTCTTGCCCCTTTTGTAATTGTTTTCAAAATCAGTTTGGCAGATCCGATCATTGCCCAGCCTCCATTCACGCCATTCTTCAATGAAAGCTCAGATGGTGGATTTTCTATTTACACAACATTTGATAATTTTCGCTATTTATTTCAAGACTCCCTCTACTTCGTTACCTACCTCAATTCTGTGAAACTGGCCTTTATTGCCACAGTGTTTACCTTATTGATTGGTTATCCAATTGCATATGGAATAGCAAGGTCTCCCCAGCCTACAAGAAACATCTTGCTCCTTCTTGTGGTGATACCTTTCTGGATCTCATTCCTATTAAGGGTTTATTCTTGGATGGGAATCCTAAAAACGAATGGCTTAATCAATGGCTTTTTGCTCTGGCTGGGATTAATCGATCAACCCCTGGAACTTCTATACACAGACACTGCGGTTTATATCGGAATGGTTTATTCATACTTGCCCTTTATGATACTTCCACTCTATGCAAACCTCGTGAAACTGGATGTCCGGCTTCTTGAAGCGGCTTCAGATCTGGGTGCAAAAAGATGGCAGGGATTTTTGGATGTCACCCTGCCCTTATCAATTCCTGGAATCATAGCAGGCTGTTTACTGGTGTTCATCCCTGCGATAGGAGAATATGTCATACCTTCACTTCTCGGAGGAGCAGACACATTGATGATCGGAAGAGTTCTTTTCGATGAATTTTTCTTGAATAGAGATTGGCCCGTGGCATCAGCAGTTGCGATTGTTCTGCTCTTGCTTTTGGTTTTACCGATTGTTTATTTCCAAAAGAAACAGGCGCAAGAAAATTTGGAGGCAACTGCATAATGCTCAACCAAAGATCGAGATTTATTTTCACAGCACTCTGCTTTGGCTTTGCGTTTCTTTATATACCAATCCTTCTTGTGATCATCTATTCATTCAATGACTCCCGTTTGGTTACGGTCTGGGGTGGTTGGTCTTTCAGATGGTATGTAGAACTATTTAATAATGAAAATATTCTTGACGCGGCAATCTTGAGTTTTCAAATAGCTGCAATCACTGCAACTTTTGCGACCATCATGGGGACCATGGCTGGCTTTATCATGGCCAGAATTAAGCAGTTTAGAGGCAGGCTATTGTTCTCAGGAATGATTGCATCACCATTGGTTATGCCAGAAGTGATCACTGGGTTGTCTCTGCTTCTCTTGTTTGTCTCACTTCAAGATTTCATTGGGTGGCCAGGATCCAGAGGCATGAATACAATAACCATTGCTCATATCACTTTTTCAATGGCCTATGTGGCAGTCATTATTCAATCAAGATTGACAGAAATTAATGACTCATTAGAGGAAGCAGCAATGGATTTGGGAGCAAGACCACTCAGGGTATTGTGGGACATCACCCTCCCAATCATATTTCCTGCAATGATTGCTGGATGGCTACTTTCATTCACCTTGTCATTGGATGATTTGGTGATCGCCAGTTTTGTATCTGGTCCTGGGGCCACAACTCTCCCAATGTTGATATTCTCAAAAGTGCGTCTGGGTGTTTCTCCAGATATCAATGCATTGGCGACAATTCTAATTCTTGTTGTCACACTTGGATTGTGTCTTGCTGCTTGGATCACATCGAGGCAAAATAGATCCCTCTCACAATCCTAAATTATTAATTAAATGGTCAAAGACGAACATTCAGCACTAAAGGCATCTTTTGAGAGAGCGCTTGAATTCCTAAATGCCGGCGATCATGTGATGGCAGAAAAAATCTGCAGGAAGACAATCAAAGAGGTCTCAAACAGTGACCCGAATATTCAGGTATTACTCGCCGTCTCTTTAATCAGACAGGGTCGTTCTGGATCAGCGGTAAAGCGTTTAAAGCACACACTTAGAGCGTTTCCAGATTTCCCACCAGCACATGAAGAGTTGGGCAATGCACTTCTGGCACAAAATAAGCCAGAAAATGCAATTGAGGCTTTCAAAAAAGTGCTCGAACTTAAACCGGATAATGCGANTGCAATGATCAAGTTGGGGAAAATATTTAAACAACTTGGCAGAAAAGATGAGNCGAACGAATTTTACCAATCGGCNCTATCATTGGAACCAACAAAAGAACGTCTTGCAACGGCTGCTCAGGCTTTTGCAAAAGGAGAGACCGAAAAAGCCGAGAAAATCACAAGAGAAGTTTTAAGAGAGCACCCGGAAGATGTTGACGGTCTAAGACTATTGGCAAGCATTGCCAACAACTTAGAGCAAAGAGCCGANGCGATCGTTCTTCTGGAAAAGGCTGTTCAGATCAAACCTCGATTTGCAGGTGCTTGGGCTGATTTGGCTGAAACATATACAGAATCTGAGGATTTTGGAAAAGCATTGGATGCGGTTCAAAGAGTCATAAAACTTCAACCCAATTTACCTTTTGGTCACATGATCAGAGGCAGNATCCTAGGCAAAATGGACGATCACAAAGGATCCATCGAATCTTATGAGAANGCACTCAAAATCGAGCCTCAACACATAGGAAGCAACATGGGTTTGGGGAATATATTGAAGACCATTGGAAGATACGATGAAGCTGTAGTTGCTTACAAGAGATGCATTGATGCTCAACCCATGTTTTCAGAAGCTTATTGGAGTCTCGCAAACCTAAAAACTTATAACTTTGAAGAATCAGAGATCAAGAAAATGGAAGAGCACATACAAAATCCCGATCTTCCTCCACCGAACAAAGCTTTCTTTCATATCGCTCTTGCCAATGCCAAAGAAAAACAAAAAAANTATGGGGAAGCTTGGTATCACTTTTTCACAGGCAATGAACTCAGAAGACAATCNGAAATCTATGATTCNGTGACAACACAAGTNACCCATGAAACATTGATGGAAACATTTACCAAAGATTTTGTGGCATCAACCAAAGGAAAAGGATGCGAGAGCGAAGCACCGATATTTATACTTGGTTTACCGAGATCTGGCTCCACTTTGATTGAACAAATATTGGCCAGCCATAGTCANGTAGAGGGCACAAGGGAGCTGCCGGATATTTCATTGCTTGGCAGAAAACTGACAAAAATGAAGCCCCCTGGGATCAAATATCCAGATGCTGTGAAACACATGACGGATGAGGAAAAGATTGATTTTGGTGAAGATTATCTAAAAACATCCATGCGATACCGAACAGATAAACCGCACTTNATTGACAAAATGCCGAACAATTTTGCACACATTGGATTCATNAAAACAATCCTGCCTAATGCCAAAATCATCAATGCTAAAAGACATCCTCTTGACAGCTGCGTCAGTTCATTCAAGCAACTATTCTATAAAGGACAGTCTTGGAGTTATGACTTGTTTGAGATTGGAGAATACTATCTTGAATACGAACGACTGATGAAGCATTGGCACGAAGTCTATCCAAATGATATCTACGACATTCAATACGAGAAACTGATTGAAGATCAAGAAGAGGAAACGAAAAAATTGATCGATTACTGTGGTCTTGATTGGGAAGAAGAGTGCTTAAAATTCTATGAAAATAAGCGATCGGTCAACACAGCCAGTTCCGAACAAGTCAGACAACCCATCTACAAGGGTGCAATGTTTGCTTGGAAGAACTACGAGTCTGAATTGGGTCCACTTATTGAGATCTTAGATCCAGTGCTAAAGGATTTGCCTAAAGACTAGTTTTTGTTTGCTTTCTCTCTGATATCGGGTGGCATGTAATCAAATATAAAAGTGATGCGGTCCTCTTTGCCGCGATTCATAACGCTGTGTGTGTTTTGATTATTCACCTCATACACCTTGCCTACCTCTAGATGAAAAGGCTTTCCACCAATTGTNAATCTCACTAGATCATTGGTCGTGATGGGTATATGGATTCTATGGGCAATATGAAACGATGGATGTTTATCCGTATGAGGCGTGATTCGCTCTCCAGCAAACAATTTAGCTGCCATGGCTCTGATGATTGTTCCACCCGGTTGATAGTGCTGATTGATAATTTGATCCATCAGGGGTACAGCGGTTTCAGCCAGATCATCCCAGGCCTTTTCTTTGGATACTGTCAATTCTGGCCAACCATCACAAAAGACCATTACCAGTGAACTTGTTTTCTTGTGCACATCAAACATTTCCTGCCGAGTCAGATTTGCATTCCAACTCTCTTTATTCAGTGACAGAATCGAATCAATCAATGGCTTTGCATTGATTTCTCCAAGATCCCTGAGTGGTGTTCCAATATCCATAAATATCCTCTAGTTTGTTAAATTTTAATCATAGGCATGACTTATACAATGAAAAATTCACTCTATCTACAAATACATATCTATCTTTCATATATTTTTCAATAACTTATGAATTTTTATTCTCACTATTGTTGTATATATGCAACATATTTTGTTTTAAGTGTGTCTATATATGATAAATTCGCTCGTTTTTTGGCTTGATTAAAGATGATTATCATATAGTATTCATTGGGTAACAGTGCGAAAGACACTGTTTATTAATTTATTTTAGGTAGGAATTAAATTATGTCAAAACTTACAAACACACAAAAAGTAACGAGTGTTGCTGCAGCAGTTACCGCTGCAATGGCCGGTTACACAACCGCACAAGCTCAGCTTGAAGAGATTGTAGTTACNGCGACNAAGAAGTCTGAAAGCCTTCAAGACATCGCAGGTAGTGTACAAGCGATCACTGAGGACACCCTGAAAAAAGCCAACATCATTGGCATGGAAGATTATGCAAAGCTCATCCCAAGCATGAGTTATGTGAATTACACTCCAGGAACGGGTAAAGTATATTTCAGAGGAATTGCTGATGATAACGGAACGTTTATCTCAGAGGAATCCTCGGCTCTGTATCTTAATGAGCAACCAATAACACAGGCTGGTATGGCNGCCGATGTTAGGATGGTTGATGTCAATAGGATTGANGCACTAGCAGGACCGCAAGGNACCCTTTATGGTTCAAGCGCACAATCTGGTGCAATCAGAATCATCACAAATAAACCGGATACTTCTGAATTCTCTGCTGTCGGCGACATCACTTTGAAAATGATGGACGAAGGCGAAAGCAGCTATGATGTAAGTGGTGTTGTCAATGTTCCTATCTCAGACAACTTCGCAATCAGAGCAGTTGGTTTTACCGCTGAAGACGGTGGGTTCGTTGATGTTGTTGACGGACAAAGTGCTAGATTCGGACTCAATAACAACTCAACATTCAACCCAGGTGTGGTTAGAAATGATGTCAATACATTCAAATCAACCGGTGGTCGTTTAGCGGCCCAGTGGGACATGGATGATGGCTATTATCTTTTTGAACTCGCGACTCAAAACAACAGTGCTGACGGTTACAGCTATTTTGATCCGAGCGTGGGTGATCTTCAAAGAGTTTCATTCTATGATGAGCCAAGAGACGATGATTGGACACAAATTGCATTAACCATTGAGAAAGATCTTGGTTGGGCAACGCTGATCTCAGCAACATCTTACTTTGATAGAGATGTATTCTATGTCAATGATCGAACNACTTACTCAATGTATTTTGGTACGTTCTGNTACTACTACAANGGCTATGCAAGCACNTCTAGGTATTGCTTCCAGCCAGTAGGNNNNAGNTATGCTTACAACGATGTNCCNGGATTCAATATTCTGGATCAGTGGAATTCATCCAAGACTCAAGAGTTTAGACTTTCNAATCAAACAGACGATCTAGATTGGATCGTCGGTCTCTTCTATCAAGAAAGGGAAGAAGGCTGGGATTTTGAAACGGAAACACACAACTACAGAAATTCATTAGGTTATGCGAACCAAATGAATTATGTATCGACTTATCTTCCGGATCGTTTACCGGTAGCTCCGAATGACATCTGGTGGGCTTCATACGACAGAACCGAATGGGAAACCATGGCTGTCTTTGGTGAAGTCAACTATCGATTCGACGAGAACTGGGAACTGACAGTTGGTGGACGTTACTTCGATCGTGAAGCGGATAAAAGATATTGGGTGGAAAATCCAAAGGGTGCATTAGCAGCCGATGGTGTTTTGCCTAAGAGAAAAGCAGACAACCCTGGTGACAGTGACTTCGTACCGAAGGTCAGCGTTAAATACAACGTGGACGATGACACCATGGTCTATGGTCTCTATTCAGAAGGTTATCGACCGGGCGGTGTAAACCGAGGACGATCATCTGCGCCATTCTATCCTGATGTTTACGAATCAGATTATCTGGAAAATACAGAGTTAGGTCTGAAAACTACATTGATGGACGGCAACATGCAGCTGAATATCACTTACTTCACAATGGATTGGAACAACTACCAGTTAGAAGTGGTTGATCCAAGTAACTTGCCTTGCGGTTCAGCGGGTGCTTATCCTGCACCTCAGTGTGGACAGCCATGGCAGAAAGTGGTGGCCAATGTGGGAGAAGCTTCCTCTGATGGACTGCAGCTTGAAACATTGAACGCTGTTGGAGACAACATGGAAATCGGATTCAATGCTCAATGGGTTACAGCAGAGCTTGATGAAGATCTCTCAGATGGATCAGCACCAGCTGGCTCTAGATTGCCACAGGTTCCTGAGTTCAAAGCAAACCTCTGGATGGACACATCAATTGATACACAAATGATGGGCGCAAACGAAGGATTCTTCAGAGCCTCTGTATCATACACTGGAGACACAGTGAGTGCGGTTCAACCGGGTTCTCAATTCACTCAAAAATCGTATAAGTCAATTGATCTTAAATACGGCTTGATGGGTGACGATTGGGAAGTGAACCTCTTCATCAACAACGTAAGCGATGAAAGAGCGGACATTGCAGTGAACGACTGGTNCTTTGATTTCTTCTTTGGTAATGCACGACAATACGTGAATAGACCAAGAGAGGTTGGAGTCAGATACGTCAAACGCTGGTAATAATCCAATCGGATAAAAAAAAGCCCCTTTCGAGGGGCTTTTTTATTTTCTGAAGAAAGATACAATAAGTGAACAATAATTGTTAAGGGGAAACATGATTGGGACAGGTCCATACGACTCGCTACGTGAGTATCTCGAAGCCATAGAAAAACACGGCAAACTAATCCGCATCGATGAAATTGATCAAGATGCATATGAACTCACTGGATTCATGTATAAGCTCATGGATAAGCACGGATGGCTGGGTGCGCCTGCCGTCATAGTAGAAAAAGTAAAAATTGATGGTGAGTGGATGGAAGGACCCATCCTCATCAATCAATACGGCATGTCAGGCCATGAAGCGCTCGCCATAGGTGTGCCACTGGAAGACATCGATTGGGGCGATCATGTCTTGGACTATTCAACATCGGTCAATAAAATGATGGANAGGGTTCCGATAGAGCCCATGAAGGCCATTGAAGTTGATGCTGCAAATGCACCGAGCAAAGAAGTCATCTTAAAAGAAGATGAGATCGATGTCTTAAGCTTCCCATTTATACAAACAAACCCTGCCGACAATGGTCGTTTTATNAATACTGGTAACTTNATCACTGTTGACCCAGATGGCGTAAGAAATGTGGGCACTTATAGAATGCAAATCAAAGGGCCAAGAAAAATTGGCATCAGNCCTGAAAAAAATCAAGACGGCTGGAAAGCCATCATGGCACACAAAGAAAACGGTGAAACACACGCAAAAGTTGCAGTCGTGCTCGGCACAGATCCAATAGTATTCGCAATGAGCAGTTCAAAAACGGCTCGATCGGGCCAAGATGAACTCGAGATCGCTGGTGGATTTAAAGGAAAGCCGGTTGAGGTGGTTAAATGCGAAAANTCAGACATCATGGTTCCTGCCAATGTTGAAATGATCATCGAAGGCGAAATACCGCTCGATGACTTCGAAGAAGAGGGTCCTTTTGGTGAGATGTATGGATACATGGGGCTGCCTCATGAGTCAACGTTTTACATGAATATAAAAACCATCACNCANCGAAAAAAACCAATGATTGTCAATCAATTCACAGGCGTCACCAGAGGTTTTGTCACATCGCCTGGTGAAGCAGCATCAGTGAAAGGCTTTCAGAAATTTATGCCTGAGCTCAGAGGCTTTCATATTCCTATCGATCATGTGGGCTTTCTTTTTATCAGCATCGAGAAAACAAAGCCTCATCAAGCCTTGGAGATCGCAGAGAAATTTAATTTCCTACCCATTGGTAAAATTGTGGTCGTTGTTGATGAAGACGTGAATATCCACAGTACAAAAGAAGTCTTTCAAACCGTTGGGGCAAGATGGCAGCCCTTTCCAGGTGCAAAAACGATTGAAGATGGACCAGGATTCTTCTTGGATCCAAGCGCAAAAAATAGGGGCAAGTCCTCAAGAATATTGGTTGATGCCACAAGGCAGCTTCCAGAGGAAAATGGTCCCGATGTTTATCCAAAACTAAATCGTGAACATCTTTTAGAACACGATCCGGAGATCTTGGAACTAGTCAAAGAAAAATGGGGGCACTTAATCTAAATGAATACATCAGACATGAAAGCTTTTGAAGAAGGCGACATCTTAGTGGGAGCAACCCTACTCAATAATCCAGACGACGATCACGCAGGTCCAGGACGCATCATTCAGTTTGATAGCGATTTGAATCTCAAAGGAACATTGTGGACCGATAACACCACGCATCTCTTAGGAGGCCTAAAATTTGACTCAAATAAAGATCTTTGGGCCTTTGACAGCCAGAATTGTTCTGCCATCAAAGTGAATGCATCTGGAAAGCAAATTGATCAAGCTGATTTNGGTGATCGATCGTTTTCNAATGTGAACTTCTTGGNTAATGGAGAGNTTNTACTCGGAGAGCATCTCACAGGCGATGANAGCAANAATAAAGCGCTAGAAGGACCAAGGAAATTAGGCACCGTTCTTCCG
>NZHF01000038.1 GCA_002691305.1 Gammaproteobacteria bacterium
GGAGCTTCCTCTTCTGCTGGAGCTTCTTCTTCTGCTGGAGCTTNNTCTTCTGCTGGAGCTTCNTCTTCTGCTGGAGCTTCTTCTTCNGCTGGAGCTTCNGCAGCTAATTTNGANGCTTTTATAGCTTCCCTTTTAGCTTGTTTCTTTTGAAGTTTGTTNAATCTTTTTGAATCTCTTTCTTCTCTNGATAATCCAGCTAACTTTATTATATTTAAAACTCTATCACTGATTTGAGCACCAACTGACTTCCAATAATCCAAACGTTCTGTGTCGATATTTATATCTTCTTCACTNCCNTTAGCTCTCGGATTAAAATAACCCAATCTTTCTATGTACTTACCATCACGCGGATTTCTGCTATCTGTAGCTACGATGTGATAGAAGGGACGCTTCTTGGAGCCGCCTCTTGATAATCTAATTTTAACCATTGTTNTTACTCATCAATATATTTAAGTTATGGCGCGGAATTGTACGGTAATTTACATATCAGGTCTAGATAGTTTTCTTGACACAATACCTTTCAAAGATGAAAATGCCCATATGTTAACTATAAAGGAGTCGCTGTAATTGAGCGATGACATGCCGCTGGAATACCTTTTTGTAATTCTAGCAATACTAATCTTACTATCTGCATTCTTTTCTGGAACGGAAACTGCACTCATGAGAGTGAATAAGTACCGCGTCAGACACCTTGCTAAGAAAGGAGACAAGAGTGCCAAATTAGCTGAAAAACTTCTCAGGAAGCCAGATA
This sequence comes from Gammaproteobacteria bacterium, assembly GCA_002691305.1. GTDB lineage: Bacteria > Pseudomonadota > Gammaproteobacteria > Steroidobacterales > UBA11654 > CACPJA01. The sequence continues at coordinate 752 of NZHF01000038.1, forward strand.
AACTCATAGCTTTTATACTTCTGGGGACTAATCTGGTTAACTTTATTGCTGCATCCTTAGTCGGTGTTGTNTCTATGGAAATTGGAGGNCCAACGGGAGTGGTTGTTGGNACAATATTGCTCACAGCCATCGTTTTATTATTCTGTGAGTCTATACCNAAAACTGTAGCTGCAATTTTTCCGGAGAAAATAGCTCTTCCAGCAAGTCGTATTTATCACCCGCTTGTAAAGTTTACTCAGCCATTCTTGGCCATTATTAACTTNTTCACCAATATGGTTCTTAAATTTCTTGGGTCAGGNCCAAATGATCAAGAGGAAAAAATATCAGTCGATGAGCTCAAGACTATCATCACAGATGGTCTCACTAAGACTGCCTTTGATAGGCAAAACATNATGATGGGAGTCCTTGATCTGGGCANTATGACTGTGGAAGACATTATGCTACCTCACAATGAAGTAGTCGGGATTGACCTAAAAGAGCCAAAAGAGAAAAACATAAAGATCATTCAAAAGAATTTTCACTCATCTCTACCGGTTTATGAGGATGTTCTAGATAACTTAAAAGGTGTCCTTAGCCTGAATGAGTTTCTTATGAATATTGACCTTGATTCGTTTAGCAATGATCTTGTAAAGCGACACATGAAAAAACCATACTTTATTCCTGAAACTACTTCATTGAGCCAGCAACTGATTGAATTTAAATCAAAGAAACAAAAAACTGCATTTGCTGTCGATGAGTACGGAAACATTCAAGGACTGATTACAATAGAAGACATATTTGAAGAAATTGTAGGAGATTACCTTGATGAAACGGAGAAGCTTAATAAAGAGATAAAACCGAAAAAAATAGAAGACCACTATGTAGTAAATGCTTCTTCGAACATCCGCGTACTCAATAAAATGATGAATTGGAATATACCTGTTGATGAGGCAAAAACGATCAATGGTGCCGTACTTGAGAATCTTGGTTACATTCCAGATGTTGGAACAGACTTTAGATTAGGTGGTTATATCATCGAAATTCTTTCAACCAAAGAAAATGCTGTTGAGAAGGTAAAGATAAAAAAGACAGATGATGACTATGAATTAAAGGTTGTTTCCTAGAACTGCTCGTATTCAGGAACCCAATTCTCAAATTTTGTATATCGCCCTACCCAAGTCAGATTAAACTTACCTATCGCGCCGTTCCTTTGCTTGGCTATGTTAATCTGAGCAATTCCTTTTTTATCAGTTTCAGGGTCATAGACTTCTTCACGATAGATGAATGCTATAAGGTCAGCATCTTGCTCAATCGCACCAGACTCTCTCAAATCAGACATTTGAGGTACTTTATCGGTTCGTTGCTCAACACTTCGGTTTAATTGCGAGAGTGCAATAATGGGTACATCCAGCTCTCTAGCTAAAGCTTTTAGATTTCTGGATATTTCCGAAATCTCAGTCGCCCTATTCTCTTTGTTGCCATGAACTGACATAAGCTGGAGGTAATCGATCAGAATGAGTGACAATCCCTTTTCTCTTTGAATTCTTCTAGCTCTTGCTCTCAACTCAATCGGTGAGAGTGATGGCGTATCATCGATATATATTGGGGCATTTTTAATTTGTTGTATTGCTCCATCGATTCTATTCCAATCTCTCTCTTCAAGTTTGCCAGTTCTCATGGAATGAGAATTGACTCTTCCAAGTGATGAAATCATTCGTTGTGCAAGCGAGCTTGCTGACATCTCCATACTGAATACAGCCACTGGCTCTTCATCGGCAAGTGCTGCATGTTCAGCAATATTTAGTGCGAAAGCTGTTTTACCCATTGAAGGCCTACCGGCAATGATAATTAGTTCACCTTTTTGCAATCCTGCCGTGAGTTTATCAAGTTCCCTGAATCCTGATGAAACTCCAGTTAGCCCACCCCCACCTTGAGATCTTTTGTCCAATTCATCATAGGTTTCTTTGACCAAATCATTCATTTGGTAAAATGAACCCTTTTTTGAGCCCCGCTCTGCAATCTCAAAAATATATGATTCAGCGATATCAACTAATTCTATTGGACTTCTTCCTTCTGGCTTATAGGCATTTTGAGATATATCGTTACTGATTTGGATTAATTCTCTGAGAAGCGCTTTTTCTCTTATTATTTTTGCATATTCTGAAACATTTGAACTCCCAGCAGTGTTTTCAATAATTTCAGAAAGATAGTCAATTGGAGATGCAGGAACTTCTGAGCCATTGGAATCAAGGTAATCAGAAACCGTCAAGACATCTGTAACTTTTGAATCTTCTCTTAATCTTTGAATTGCTGTGAATACCGCTTTATTTTCAGGATAATAGAAATCACGATCAGATATTAGGTCTGCAATTTTATCGTATGCCTCACCATTTGGATCCATAATCAGACCACCAATAAGTGCCGCTTCCGCCTCAGTGGAATGAGGAGGTAGTGATATCTGTCCTAATGATTTATTTGATCGTTTGGTATCTGCTGCAGGTTTTGCCATTTATTCGGATTCTTCGGTATTTTCAGTATCAATATTCTCTTCATTGATATTATCTTCTTCCTCTTCAGAATCCAAAGTATTTTTAATGGCCACTTCACCACCTATAACTTCCACAGTAATCATAACCCGAATCTCGGGATGCAATAATAACTCCACTTCATGAGAGCCAATTTTTTTAATGGGGCCATCGGGCATATTGATAAAGCTTTTCTCGATCTCTATGCCCTTCTCGATAGCAGAATTGGCAATATCAATTACTCCTATTGAACCATATAGCGTCCCTTCATCGGTTACGTTTGCTTCAATTGTGAGCTTCAAACCTTCAAATGTTTGGGCTTTCTCTCTAAGTACTGATAGCTCTTCGTCTTGTTTCTTTCTCAGTTCTTCTTTTTGTAATTCAAGTTGCTTAAGGTTGTCTGCAGTTACGAATACTGCTTTACCCTGAGGAACAAGAAAATTTCTTCCGTAACCCGGTTTCACAGAAACAATGTCTCCGATTAACCCTAAGTTTTTAATGTCTTCTTTAAGTATAACTTCCATGATTATCTTCTTATCTATGTTGATCTGTATATGGTAACAAAGCCAAAAATCTAGCTCTCTTGATTGCTACAGCAAGTTGCTTTTGATAACCAGCCTTCGTTCCGGTAATTCTACTGGGTATAATTTTTCCAGTCTCAGTAATGTATTTCTTTAAAACACCGATGTCTTTGTAATCGATTTGCTCAACACCCTCNGCAGTAAATTTACAGTATTTATTTTTGTTTCTGTTAACACCCTTTTTTCTTCTAAACTCTTTTTTACCCTTCTTTCTTTTCATCGGTCTCTTCCTCTACTTTAGCTTCATTGGTATTCTCAGTTTCTTGTTCTGTTTCAGCGACAACTTCTGGATCCTCTGTTTTTGCTTGATCATCCTCTTCTTTTGCTTTGTTATCGACCTCTTCTTTGGAGGTATCGTCTTTTACTTCTTTCTTTTCTATTGGAGGCTTCTCTTTTGCTTTTCTATGATCATCTTTTTTATTGTTTAATTCAAAAAGCTTTGAATCATCCGTTTCGGCTTTCTTCATTTTAACTATGAGATGTCTCATTATAGAGTCATTGAACTTGAATAAAGTTTCCAATTCACTGATGACAACTTCGTTTGACTCAATGTTCATAAGAACGTAATGGGCTTTGTGCATATCCTCAATGGTGTATGCAAGAGGCATTCTGCCAATGTCTTCTGTTCTATGGATGATTCCGCCTGACTTTTTAACGGTTTCCTGATACCGATTAATCATTTCCGGTACTTGTTCGCTCTGATCTGGATGGACGAGCAACACTAATTCGTAATGTCTCATATTTCCCCTTTTGGTTAAAAAGCTACCCAAATTTATTTTTGGTGCAGCAAGGTTATTTACATTGTCAGCGGATCGTACAGAAAATATTCAAATAATTCAAACTAATTAGCTCCCCTCTGTCTGAGCACTTCATAAAGCATTACACCGCATGCAACCGAGACATTTAAGCTAGAGACAACACCAGCCATTGGGATAGATATTAATTGGTCACATTGTGATTTTGTTAAATCACGAAGTCCTGTTCCTTCAGACCCAACGATGATGGCAGTGGATTCAGAAAAATTTGGATCCCAATAAGAGTCATCTGAATTTTCAGATGCACCATATACCCAGAAACCTATCTCTTTGATCCTATCTATAAATTGGGAAATATTAGAAACGACAGCAATGTTTGTTGCTTGAAGTGCGCCTGATGAAACCTTACCTATTACTGGGCTATCCATATTGACTCTATTTTTTGATAAGACAACCATATCAATGTCTACCGCATTTGCAGTTCGAAGACATGCGCCAATATTTCTTGGATCGTCAAGATCATCAAGAATCAGTACCAATGATCCTTCTTTCTGTGACAGAAACTGAATGCTTGTTTTAAGGTTAAAAAACTCATTAATGATAATTTTTGCAGCAATGCCTTGATGCTTCTCTGTAGAAAGAAGGTCTGATAGAAAGGATTTATCAACTCTTTTTATACTCAATTTAGAGACGGCACTGCTCGATAGCAATTTATCAATCCGTTTATTTGAAGTTGATTTGTCTACATAAAGTTCGATGATTCTATCTGGATTCTTTGAAACAGATGTTTCGACAGAATTATATCCGTATATGGTTACCTCCTTGCTCATGAAAATATTTCATCAATCACAATCATGTCATTTCTATCTGGGCCGGTTGATATCAGCGATATAGGAACACCAACTGAAATTTCTATTCCTTTGATCAGGGTCTGAGCTTCGGTCGGCAATTGATCGAATGATTTGAGCCCAGATGTCTTCCCTGCCCAGCCACTATACTCTTTATAAACGGGGACTATTTTTTCATATTGATTTTGGCTCATTGCTGGCAATGTGTCATATTTCTTGTCTTCAATCTCATATTCCTCGGCTACAAGTATCTTGTCTAGGCCATCAAGAACATCGATCTTAGTTATGCATAAGTGGGATATGGAGTTGATATTAACGGCTTTACGTAACGCCACGAGATCCAACCAACCGCACCTGCGAGGCCTACCCGTAGTGGCACCAAATTCAACACCAATTTTTGCCATATGCTTGCCGTAATCATCATCGATCTCCGTTGGGAACGGTCCTGAACCGACTCGAGTAGCATAAGCCTTCGTGATTCCAAGAACACCATCGATGTCTAGAGGACCTATGCCGGATCCCAATGAGGAGGCGCCTGAGAGNGTACTTGATGAAGTAACGAATGGATATGTGCCTTGATCAATATCAAGCATTGAGCCTTGAGCGCCTTCAAAGAGGATATTGGAGTTGCTTGCTCGGAACTCNTTTACCGTCTTTGANCTGTCGACTACTAGGTTTCTAATTTTATCGAACTGATCCATCCAGTCTTTTAAGACTTCTTCTGCATCTACTCCATCAGCACCAAAAAGCTCTTTAAGGATAAAGTTATGATAGTCAATCAATGAGCTTAGTTTTGATCTGAATAAGTCTTCGTCAAATAAGTCCATGACATGGACTACCCTTCTGGCAACTTTGTCTTCGTATACTGGNCCAATTCCTCTTCCTGTTGTCCCAATTGATTTCTTTCCCAATGATCTCTCTCTGGCTTCATCAATCAGTATATGANTCGGAAGTATTAAAGGNCATTGCGAGCTAATCATTAATTTACTGTGTATATCGATACCCTTTGATTCTAGGTATTCAATCTCCTTGATGAGCGTGGGCAAATGAACAACAACCCCATTTCCGATAATACATTTGGCATCATTAAAGATGCCCGATGGAATTAAATGAAGTACAGTCTTATCGCCATCGATGACAAGAGTATGACCGGCATTATGTCCTCCTTGAAACCTGACGACTGCATCGGCGTTTTCAGTCAAAATATCTATGATTTTTCCCTTTCCTTCGTCTCCCCATTGAGCACCGATTACAACCAAAGATTTTGTCACTGAATACTCCTAGAATAAATTCATTAATATGACGCCCATTATAATCAAGATAAGTCCTGTAATCCTTATAGAATTCTCATTTGTATTGAGCATTTGCATGAGAAGAAATTTATATAGCTTCGGTGAAATAAATGGCAACAATCCTTCCAGGATCAAAAATACTGAAACGGCAAAGACTAACTCATTGACCCCCATTGTTATTACTATGAATTATTCTGGAGTCTGATTATTTAGATACTTAAAGTAATCTCCTTTTGAGTCAAGAACAAGAACATCGTTTGATGTTCCAATGGAGTTTTTATAAGCCTGCATGCTTCTATAAAATGAGTAAAACTCACGATCCTCATTGTATGCAGTTGCATAAAGGTTTGCTGCTTCTGCATCGCCTTCACCTTTAATGATTTGTGAATCACGATTTGCATTTGCAAGAATCTCGATTCGCTCTCTATCGGCTGTAGCCCTGATCACGGTAGCATCTTCACTGCCCTCAGCCCTTAACTCTGATGCGATTCGAGCTCTTTCTTGTCTCATCCTGTTGTATACAGACTCGCTGACATCATCTGAAAGCTCAATTCTCTTGACTCTCACATCCACAAGCTCAATCCCTATATTTCTCGCATTCGTTGCTGCATCCGTCAACATCCCAGACATCAGCTCTCTCCTCTCTTTTGAGACAACTTCAATCACAGTTCTTTTTGCAAACTCTGAACGTATACCGTCTTTAACATTCTCAAGAAGTCGTTGTGCAGCCACTAGCTCATCACCGCCTGTTGATCGATAGTATTCAGTCGTGCTATCAATTCTCCATTTGATAAAGAAATCAACATATAAATTTTTCTTTTCGGCAGTTAGAAAAAGTTCCTGAGGGTTATTGATCGTTAAAATCCTCTTTGGGTATTTATTAACATTGTTCACAAACGGGAACTTAAAATGAATACCAGGCTCGTAGTCAGATTTTATAATTTCTCCAAATCTGAATTTGAGTGCATACTCTCTCTCATCAACTGTAAAGACACTATTTGAGATGATTACAAATAGAGCTACAAGTATAAATATAAATATATTTTTCATTATCTGACTCTCCTCATTCTAGGGTCCTGCGAACTGGTAGTTGGGTTATCTCGAGTCGGCTGTGAAGAATTATTTTCGGTGGACTCATTTTTTTGAGACGTATTTTGTTGCAAAAGTTTATCGATCGGCAGATACATTAAATTTCCACTGCCTTCAGAGTCCATGAGAACTTTATTCGAGTTTCCATAAACACTCTCGATTGCATCTATATAGAGCCTCTCTCTTGTTACCTCAGGAGCCCTTTTATACTCAACCAAGAGTTTAGTGAATCTTTCCGCCTCACCTTCAGAATCTGCAACTACTTTTGCCTTGTATGCTTCTGCTTCCTGGATCATCTTTGCTGCATCACCTCTTGCTTTAGGAACGATATCATTGGCATATGCCTCAGCTTCAAAAGCATACCTTTCCTTATCTTCTCTTGCTTTAATGGCATCTTGTACAGCACTTTCAACTTGGACTGGAAAGTTTGCATCCTGCAATGCAACTTGGGTCACNGTAATTCCTGTTCCATATTCATCCAAAGTATTTTGAATAACTTCTTGNGTTTGGATTGCAATTTGTGAACGTCCTTCAGTCAANATAAAATCGAGATTTGTTTTTCCTGCGACCTCTCTGATTGCGCTCTCACTCACTTCACTGAGTGTTTCCTCTGGATCTCTGACATTGAAGAGGTAGTCGACTGGATTTGTCTTTCGATATTGCACAACNAGGTCAACAACAATGATGTTTTCATCAGAAGTAAGCATGGTGGTTGACTGCTTAAAGCGATTAACGACATTGACATTGACTATTTCAACAGACTCGATTGGCCATGGAACGTGCCAACGAAGGCCAGGCGTTGTTGTCTGATTATACTCACCAAACCTCAATACCACTCCCCTCTCTGAATCGTCAACCTGATAAAGGCCTGTGAGTATCCATAAGAATAAGCCCAGTACGATTAATAAAGTTGCCGGTGGTCCTTTCTTTATTGAANTGCCGTTGGATTTTCCGCTTCCGCCAAANAGCGTATTAAACCTTTTCTGCCACTCTTCGACAATCTGATCGAGATCAGGTGGTTGATCTTTTGGATCCCAAGGTGATTTTCCATTATTTGTCATTGTTTNTTTAACTCCAATTTTAGTCAATGATTCGCCATTTTACTCTGTATGGCTTCAATTTTTTCATTTTTTTTAAGCCTCTNGTAACTGACATCATCAATTTCACATAAAATTTCAATTTGATTGTCATCGTTTACGGTTTCCTCAATGACANTGGATAACTCATAAATCTCTGAACGAACTCTGGATTGATNAAGATCTAANNTGATCTTNCTTATGGTTTTCNNAGGNTCCAGCTTCTNAGTGACATACTTAGTTAACTCNTCNAGGCCAGCGCCACTTTGTGCAGAGACTTGAACAGCATCNTCAATAGAGAATATTTCTGATTTACTTCGAANNAGGTCAATTTTATTGCAAACATTAATCACAGGNACGTTATGTGCATTAATCTTTTTCAGCATTTCCTCAACTGAATGTTTGTTCTCATAAATATTTTGATCGCTCACATCCAATACATGAAGAATTAAATCTGCAGAACTGAGCTCTTCCAAAGTAGACAAGAATGCCTGTATCAATGTTTCGGGTAAGTCTCTAATAAATCCAACGGTGTCACTGACAATGACTTGTTTTTTATTNACCGACTTCAATGGCCTAAATAATGGATCCAATGTAGCGAACATTTGATCAGCGACATAGGTTTCNGATGACGTAATCGCATTNAATAGGGTTGACTTACCTGCATTGGTGTAACCGACCAGTGCAACCGTCTTTGCCGATTTCATTCTCGATTTTCGATTAACCGCTCTTTGAACCTCAATTTTTTTAAGCCTAGCTTTAATGGTCTTGATTCTGATTCCGAGTAATCGTCGATCCGTTTCAAGTTGCTTCTCCCCTGGTCCTCTCAAACCAATACCACCCTTTTGTCTCTCTAGGTGAGTCCATCCTCTGACCAATCGAGTCGACAAATGATTCAATTGTGCTAATTCAACTTGCAATTTACCTGCAGCGCTCTGTGCCCTCTTCGCAAATATATCGAGTATCAAACGTGTTCTGTCAATGACAGGACAGCATAGTATTTTTTCAAGGTTTCGCTCTTGTGAAGCAATCAAATCGTGACTAAATACCAGTAAATCAAATGCTTCTTCAGATATTGTTTTTTTCAGTTCATCGATCTTTCCTTTGCCAATCAAAGTATTTCTATTGTAAGTTCTGACATTGATATAAGTGATTCCTGATATCACGGAACCTGTAGAAAGCACCAAGGAAATGAATTCCTCATTGCGATCTCTAATGGGGCTATCTGGTCCTGTAACAATAACCAAATGAGTTCTGATTTCTGAGTGTTTGTGGTTGATCAATTTATTGCTTCAAAATGATTAAGTACGATCTTTTCTATTAATTGATGATTATTTCCATTCAATGGATCAAGCTTATATTGATCATCCATTGATCTCAACCATGTAATCTGCCTTTTTGCATATCTTCGGCTAGACATTTTNGCAGCATCCACAGCCTCATCTAATGAAATTTTNCCGCCGATATGGTCAAGCATTTCCTTGTATCCTATGGATTGCATTGAATGGCTATTCACAGAGACTAGATCATCATCAAGGAGAGAAATAACCTCATCCAATAGACCGACCTCAATCATAGAATCAAAGCGTAAATTGATATTCTGATACAGCACTTCTCGGTCAGNCGGCATTAAGCTAAAAGNTAAGAATTCAAATTCATGATTACCACTATCCTTCTTCTTTANNTCAGAAATGGTTCTCCCTGAAATCATATATACCTCGATGGCACGCTGAATCCTTTGTCTGTCATTGGGTTTTATCTTTTTTGCTGCCTCGGGATCGATTCCTTTAAGTTTACGATGCATTGCTGGCCAGCCTTGATCTTTTGCCTCTTGATCGATTTGATTTCTAATTTCATCATTAGCTTTAGGCAATTCATTCAATCCATCTTGGAGTACTTTGTAATACATCATGGTTCCACCTACAAGAACAGGTATTCGGTTGTGTGCTTGGATATCTCTTATTTTTTGCTGAGCATCTTCAACAAACTTGCCGGCCGAATACTTATCACCCGGATCACAAATATCTATTAAATGATGAGGGTACTGATCAAGAATTTCTTTAGCTGGCTTTGCCGATCCAATATCAAGACCCTTATAGACCATAACAGAGTCTACACTAATGATCTCAATGGGGAGATATTCAGCCAACCTTAAAGAGAGATCTGTTTTTCCTGAGGCAGTAGGACCTCTAATTATAATTGCTTTATTGCTATTCAAAATGAATTTACTTGAAGTGTGGCAATACTTCTGTGCCTATGATGTCCAGTGCGGCTTTAGGATCATCATGCAAACGAAGAGATAAGTGTGTCTGACCCATTTTTTCAAATTGCTTGAATCGGGCAATCTCTGATCCAAGATCTGCGAGATCCCCTGTCGAAGTGAATACTCTGCATAATTTATTGGCTATTTCTATGTCAATATCTTTAATATTTCCTGAGCGATCGAAGTATGCATCCACAAATGACTCAAATTTAGCTGCTATCTCTTCACACTCATCGTCTGAAAAATAATGCTGCAATAAAGATTTTTCAAGTTTCCTTGCTCTCCACGCAAGCTCTCTTCTTGACTCTTTGTATGCCTCTTCTTTATCGCTCTTGATATGCCAAGCCCAAAAAGAATTAATCAAGATATTCTCATTGCCATCTAATCGTTTCTCTTTTCCGATTTGAATATTATCTATCGCTTCTTCTAGAACCTCGGGCGGTGTTGCTCCAATATAAACTCCGTCGGCTACTCTGCCCTCCATTCTCATCATCATATGTCTATAGGCTGTACCATAAACAATCGGTTTTTTCTGTTTTGCCCATCCATAATCACAAGGCAATGACACACTGAATATTTCTCCTTCATAGCCCTTTTTTAAATCATTGCAACAAGCCTTATTTATGATTTCTAGTGCCTCTCTTACGGCAAGAACGATCTTCTTTGGAGTATCTAGATTCATTGCCGTTAGATTTCCTTCGCCTGCGCCTACAGCAATTTGAGCTCTTCCTTGNCTGATTTCATTAAGTGTTAAGAGTGAATTTGCNATCTTTAGAGGATGCATTTCAAAAGGGCTCACCGCCAATATCCCTANTTTGATTTTTNTACTCTGGTTTGCAAGTTGAGTCAGGCTTATAAAAGGNTCCCAGTGGGCAAAGTAATTGGATGTCCAAACAGAATCGANACCNTAGCTTTCGGCCAATAANCCAAGATCACAAATTTCTTCNGGAGTNAGATCGGGTTCTAAAATAATATCTATTTTCATTTCTTAGCTAAATCCTTTCTTATGCTTGCACTATAGCTTTTCAGGCCTCTTACAATTGCTTCTACAATTTTGTCCTGATTCCTGGGATTGATCAAAAACTTCTCATCGTTTTTATTTGAAAGATAACTTGTCTCAATGAGAACAGAGGCTACCGAAGTAGACTTCAGAACTGCAAATTCTGCCTCGCGAGGTGTTTTTTTACGAATCCTCACCTCTTTCATCATCTCTCTAAGTATATGCTTTCCAACCTCAATACTCTGATCTTGTGCATCTAGATCATCTTCGGTGAGGCGACTCAGTGATTTCCTTGATGATTTAGATTGAAGTCTTACATTGTTCTTGGTTTTTGGTCTATACATCACTTTATAGTCACTGCCTCTCCTAATCTTTCTTGCATCCGAGAGTGCATACAATGTTGCTCCCCTAACAGAGCTATCTGAGAATGCATCAGCATGAATTGAAATCAATAAATCTGCACCCCCTTTTTTTGCTCTACTGATTCGCTCGGACAAAGACTCCTGTTGACGGCAATTCTTTTTATTACCAGGACAGGGAAAAGAATCATTATCTCTGATCAAAAAAGCACTCATGGTTTTCTCTTCATCAATTAGTTTCTTTAACTTCTTAGAAATCTTGAGAACCAGATCTTTTTCTATTACTTGGCTGCCCTGAGCGCCAGGATCTTTGCCTCCATGACCGGGATCTATTGCGACAATGAACTTCTTCCTATTCACAGATGAAGCGGCAAGCTTTTTGCTTCCTTCAAATGCTTTCTTCAAGTCTATAACTAAACGATGATTGGGATTGCTGTTCTTTGGGATTGCGCTCAAACGATAGAAAAGGATCTCACTGGTTTCTATCACCATTCTTATTCTTCTTGAGTTATTTCTTGCTATACGAATCTCATTAATTAAGCCAGACTTTTTGATTTTGGTTTTAAGCCCTTTTGCTAGATCTGTTTCATAAAGATCTATCACGATTCGATCCGGTCGATTAAGAGTAAAAAGCTTATATTTTACTTTCTCTGTCAAATCTAAAACCAATCTTGTTTCGCCGTCTGATTGATTGATTCTGACGTCTTTCAAGATTGATTTTGAGTCAGCCATGCTGGTAAAAAGGCAACATAATATTATTGCAGCAAACAAAGTGATCGGTTTCTTTTTTAAAGATGGATTATGCATGGATTAGAAATTTTATAGTGTGAATAGATTATTTCCCAGTTTATGAGAAAAATCTTCAAAAAAGATATCTCTTTGATTTGGATTTTCCAACGTCTGAAACACAATCTTTAGATCTGGAGGCAGAATCACTCCCTTCCCTTTCTCAGGCCACTCAATCAAATACACCGATGGTTTATCAAGAGCAGGCTCTTCATGCAGGTCGAGTTCATACAATTCATCTTTACGATTTATTCGATATAAATCCACGTGAAAAACATAATGCAAATCTATTTCTATTAACTCTATCAGGCTGAATGTTGGGCTATTCACAACCTCCTTAAAATCCATGCCTTTCATGAAACCTTTTACAAATGTGGTTTTACCGGCCCCAAGATCTCCTTCTAAGAAAATCACATAATTTTCTAATATTTCTTTTTTTACATGTCGACCAAGTTCTCTGCCAATGGCCATCATTTGATTCTCGCTTTCAATAATCATGGGTTAACCAATTCTCTTATATAAGTTAATAAGTCTGAAGCGATCATACCTCTTTCTCCTTGATGAGATGCTAAATCACCAGACTTAGANTGCACATGGNCNGCAATAGAAGTAATCTTCGCTGAATCCTCAGTTCCAAATTGACCTAAAAGTGAACAAGTGACACCGGTTAGTAAGTCGCCCATTCCCGCGGTTGCCATGCCTGGGTTTCCGGAGGTAATCATAAATGGAATGTCATTATTCAAATCCTGAATCAAAGAATATTTTCCCTTGAGTAAAATATTGGCTGAGTAGCTTTCTGAGAGCTTAGATATGGAAGCTAGCCTATCTTTTTGAATATCACTGACCGAGTTATCCAATAGCCTCGCTGCTTCGCCTGGATGTGGTGTAAGAGTCCAGTTTCCTCTTTTTATAGGATTGGAAGACAGAATGTTTAATGCATCGGCNTCCAGTACCAAATATTTATCGGATTTCANTGCTAAATTAAATAAATCAATTGCCCAATCATCTGTGCCCAATCCTGGCCCGATTCCAATTATATCTGCCCTAGCTATCAATGAAGATATTTTATCTTGGTTTATGACATCGTGACACATTACCTCAGGCCTAAATTGGTTGATGATTTCGCAACTAGTTGGCTTAGAGATAATGCTTACTAGACCAGAGCCAGCTCTCAATGCGGCTTCAGAGGCAAGCCTGATAGCGCCTTCCATCCCATCATTTCCTCCTATGAGTAAAATGTGACCATTATCGCCCTTGTGACTTGTCTGCTTTCGATCTGATAAAACATTGCTGACTTCTTTNTCAGAAACTATTTTGATTAAGGGCTTATGTTCAGTATAAAAAGCTTGATCAATATCCAAATCTGAAAANTAAACAGTTCCGGTNCAATTGGCCCCGTTATCAANATAAAGTCCCGATTTTTTNCCCACATANGTTGTAGTGATGTTTGCTGATATTGCCCTGCCGAATATCTTTCCTGTCGTNCCNCANAGACCCGAAGGAATATCAATGGCTAAGACTTTNGACTTAGANCCATTGATAAACTCAATCGCTTCTTTGTANGGGGATTCTATNTNNCTGTTTAATCCAATCCCAAAAATTGCATCCACAACCCAATCGCTNCTCAGGCTAATATTTGGNGACCATTTTTCAATTAATCCACCTGCTTTTTTGAANGCATCTCTGGCATTCTTTGCATCACCTTTTAGTATANCTTCCGATTCTATGGTAATAACTTTTGTAATNAGTCCTGATTCAATAGCCATTTTTGCCAATAAATATCCATCGCCGGCATTGTTTCCAGNTCCACAAAATACNGTCAGTGAAGATGGGTTGTTANTCATNAAAGCTTCAAACGAAAANTTAGCNGCCCTTTCCATAAGAATAAATCCATAACCAGGNTCNTTTTGTGCNATCGCATCTTTATCAATAGTAGANATAGTGCTTGAGCTAAAAACATATTTCTCGGCAAGTTTCATNCTTCTTATTATACTTGTCCAGATTGAAAATAATGCTTCATAAAAATGACTAACCTCAAGAAATTAAANAATGACATAGNNAAATGGTCCCTTGAACTGGGTTTTGATCAAATGGGTGTNTCGGGAATTGAGATAAAAGACGACGAGGANAGACTGATTGAATGGCTCAAGAATAATNATCATGGNTCTATGAAATATATGGAAANACATGGNAAAAAAAGAGCTCGTCCTGATGAACTTATAAATGGCGCTCTTAGAGTCATTTCANTAAGGATGACCTATCACTTTTTTGATAAGNANCTCAGCGAAAGAAAATTAAATAATAGCCATAATGCCTATATTGCGAATTATGCTCTTGGGCGAGATTATCATAAAACAATTAGATCAAAACTAAAGCGTTTGATCACCCGGATTAGTCAGCACTCAAATATCAAAGAAAAGAATTACTTCGTTGATTCAGCACCTGTACTCGAAAGAGCGCTGGCAAGGAATGCTGGATTGGGTTGGATTGGTAAGAACACAAACCTGATTAATAAAAAAGATGGTTCATGGTTTTTTATTGCAGAGATCATCACAGACATTGAGCTAGAGATAGATCCNCCAGCCACTAATCATTGCGGAACTTGNCNAGAATGCATAGATGTTTGCCCTACATCTGCGATCATTGCACCGTATGAACTGGATGCNAGGAAATGCATTTCCTACTTAACAATAGAAAATANAAACTCAATACCTGAAGAAATGAGAAAANCGATCGGNAACAGAATCTTTGGGTGTGANGATTGTCAAATATTTTGCCCTTGGAATAAATTTGCAAAAAAACCTGTTATTGATGATTTTAAACCAAGAGATGAATTTGAAGATGCATCCTTNGAGTCATTATTCAAGTGGAGCGAAGAAGAATGGGATGAGAAAACCAGGGGTTCAGCAATCCGAAGAACGGGTTATCANGGCTGGTTAAGAAACATAGCNGTTGCATTGGGAAACTCAAAAAAGGAAAGATCAACGATNGATCTTCTAAANTCNAGAAAGGGNCAAACTGGTTCCATGGTTGATGAACATATTGATTGGGCGCTTGANCAACAACTGTCTGATTAAGAAAACGNTGNTGCTGTGTTGTTGAAAAAGTGTTTTCCATGCTTCACGTCCTTTAACTCTGAGAAAAGCATCTCAAAGTGATCGTCATTGTGAATGGGATCTATATTCTCAGCATTCACAACTAAAAGNGGAGACTCTTCATAGTAATAGAAAAACTTTGCATACGAATCTGCAATCTTTTCAAGATAANCAGCATCTATAAGAAGATCTACAGACGGGGATCGCATNCTGATTCNTGACAAAAGAACCTCTACTGGTGCCTGAAGGTAAACGACTAAATCCGGAGAAGGATGAGTAACTTTCAATGAATCTTTCACCTTTTTNAANAAATCGGCTTCTTCNTGAGTGAGATTAATTTCAGTGAAAATATTGTCCTTATCAAAAATGAAATCGGTGATGCTAATGCTTGTAAATAAGTCATCTTGGTTTATGTCATCGAGAAGTTTGGATCTTTGAAATAAAAATGAGAGCTCNGTTGGAAGCGCATTGGATCTTGGNTCCTTATAAAAACTCTCAAGGAAAGGATTGGTCTCTGGCTGTTCTAAAATCAGCTTTCCATCCAAATGATTTGCCATCTTTTTTGCAAGGCTCGTTTTTCCTGATCCGACCGGGCCTTCGATCGCNATATATTTTGTTTCTGGACTGATTATGATTGGTTCTTCCATATCACTTATGCTAACAAAAATAAGTTGTAATAGTCTTAGAGTAAATCTTCCTGCTGAATGATTTCTTTTGGTGGTTTAATACCAAAGTGTTCATAAGCTTTGCCGGAAGCCATTCTGCCTCTGGGTGTCCTGATCAAGAAACCACCTTGAATGAGAAATGGTTCTATAAGATCCTCAACCGTTCCTCTTTCCTCTCCAATTGCCGATGCAATGGCATCAATACCAACTGGCCCACCACCAAATTTTTCAATAATTGCCGTAAGAAACTTTCTATCCAAATAATCAAAACCATTTATGTCAACTTCCATTAGATTCATTGCGTCATTGACCAAGTCAGAATTGATCCGTCCATCGCTCTTTACTTCACAGTAGTCTCTNGCNCTTCTGAGAAGTCGATTGGCAATTCTTGGTGTTCCTCTTGATCGGGATGCAATTTGCTCAGCNCCCTTTTGATCAATTTCTACNCCTANTATTCCCGCCGATCGATTAACAATCTGGGTAATCTCATCNACATTATAAAAATCCAATCTTTGNGAAATCCCAAATCGATCTCTCAATGGAGAAGTGAGTAAGCCGGCTCTGGTGGTCGCTCCAATCATTGTAAATCTAGTTAAGTCTAACTTTATAGATCTAGCGGATGGACCTTCGCCAATCACAAGATCAAGCTGATAATCTTCTAAAGCTGGATATAAGATTTCTTCCACAACAGAACTTAAGCGATGAATTTCATCTACAAATAAGACATCTCTCTCTTCTAAATTAGTCAAGATTGCTGCTAAGTCTCCAGGCTTTTCTATNGCGGGACCNGATGTNTGCTTNAAGTTCACACCAAGCTCATTTGAGATGACATGGGCTAGCGTGGTTTTACCGAGCCCTGGTGGCCCAAATATTAAAACATGATCCATGGCCTCATTTCTTTTTTTTGCAGCTTCAATAAAAATGTTCATTTGATCCTTAACGGATTCTTGGCCGATATATTCATCTAGAATTTGCGGTCTAAGCACTTGCTCGACAGACTCTTCGCCATCTTGAGCTTCAGCAGTTATGATTTTATCTTCGTCCGTCATAGGTATTATTTATTGAGTGATTTCAATGCTTGGCGAATAAGCTCCTCAACAGTGAGCCCCTCGCTCTCAATCTTATCGAGAATGGTTTTTGCATCTTTGGTTTTATACCCCAGGTTAACGAGTGCATTAATTGCCTCTGCAACGGCACTGTTCTCATTATTCTGTGATAGGCTATTTTCATCACTTGAGATTTCAGAGACTTTATCTTTCATTTCAACTATGAGCCTCTCTGCTGTTTTCTTGCCTATGCCAGGCAGATGGACGAGTGCATCGATGTCTTCGTTTACAACTGACTGGATGAAGCCATTCACATTGGTCCCTGACAAAATTGTGATGGCTAATTTTGCTCCTACTCCGCTAATTTTAATAAGCGCTCTAAAAAGTTTTCTTTCTTCATCTGTGGCAAAGCCATAAAGAGAATGTTGATCCTCACGAACCACTAAATGAGTTAGGAGATAAGCCGATTCGCCAACATTGGGCAGCTGAAAGCTAGTCGATAGAGGAACAGCTATCTCATAGCCTATTCCGTTGACCTCTAAAAGTATTGAAGATGGTGTCTTTTCTTTAATGAGACCTATTAGGGATCCGATCATTTGGTCGCCGCTTCAATCTTAGCTTTTACAGTCTGAGAGTGTGCGTGACAAACTGCCACTGCGAGGGCATCTGATTCATCCAACTTCAAAGTCGATTGCTTAATCGATAGTATTAACTTGACCATTTCCATGACTTGTTCTTTCTCTGCCTTTCCACTTCCTACTGTAGATAGTTTAACCTCTCTTGGTGAATACTCGAAGATATTAATATCTGATTCAAAACTTGCACAAATTGCAGCAGCTCTCGCGTGGCCCAGCTTCAATGCACTGCTGGCATTCTTATGAACAAATACAGTTTCTATAGCCATCTGATCGGGATTATATTCCTTGATTATTTCTGCAAGCGATTCGAAAATTATTTTGAGTCGATTATTGAATGAATCTTTCTTTGCATCAATAACGCCAGAAGCAACATAAGTAGTTTTAGACCCATTGGAGTCAACAACTCCGTAACCTGTTTTTATTGACCCTGGATCTATACCAATTATTCTCATTGAGATACTGTCATTCAATCATCTATGGATGAAAGAATTTCATCTGAGAAGAACTGCCGTCCACATTCCCGCAATGGCCAACTAACTTCAAAACTGAAAACAGGTTCCCCCCCCTGCCGTGGGGGG
>NZHF01000039.1 GCA_002691305.1 Gammaproteobacteria bacterium
TTGCGATTCCATTTATTGTCTTGATTATCGCTCAATGGTTCTTACAAATTCTCGGGGCTCTTGGAGGTGTGGTTTCCAATGATTCTCTTTTTTCAGCATTCTTAGGGGTGGACTTAAATATCTTAATGAAAGAGGGAGTGATTATTGGATGGATAGGGATCATTGGAATGAGCTTGGCTTTATGGACCACCGGTGATGCAAATCTGTATCTTCCTGTGATACAAACTTCAAGTATTTTAAAGAGACCAAAGAACGTCATGACGGTCATTTGTGGAATTCTAGGAACCATTCTCGGCTTAGGCTTATATCAGTATTTCTTTACATTCTTGGCACTTCTGGCAAGCATTGTTCCTCCATTAATCGGCCCAGTGATCATTGAGTATTTCTTGATTGATAAAGCCAAGTTTCATAGTCGGAGTTTTGAAGGTTTAGTGTCTTGGAATCCACCAGCATTCATTGCATATATAGCTGGTGCTGCAAGCACATATTTCTCTCCTAATTTTATCATGCCGGCCTTAACTGGTTTAATCACATCGATGATTGTTTACTGGATCATAAGAAAAGCAGTTAAATAATGATGGAATATAAATGCTTTAAATACAGCCTTGAAGATCATATTGCACATGTGACCCTATCCAGAGGTAATAAACTCAATACTATGATCAAGGCTTTCTGGTCTGAACTGCCAAATTTGATCGATGAGATATCAAATAATGGTGAGGCAAGAGTTGTATTAATATCAGCAGAAGGCAAGCATTTCACCGCTGGAATGGACCTTGAGAATTTTAGTGACTCCGAACTTGCTGGGAGCAATGATCATCAAGGGATTCAGAATGAAGCCATATATAGGCTCACTAAAGATCTTCAATACAGTTTCTCTTCACTCGAAAAGTCACGTCTGCCAGTAATCGTTGCAATACAAGGGGCATGTGTAGGAGGAGGGGTTGATATGATCAGCGCATGTGATATCCGATATGCCACTGAGGATGCATTCTTTTCTATCCATGAGACAAATTTAGGATTGGTCGCTGATGTTGGAACTTTGCAAAGACTGCCAAAACTTATTCCTGAAGGCATAGTAAGAGAATTGGCACTCACAGGTAGGAAGCTGCAAGCCGCTGAGGCTGAAAATTATGGTTTAGTCAGTGCGATTTTTGATGACAAAAAGGACATGATGGAACATGCCATGAAGACAGCAAAAGAAATAGCCAATAAATCGCCCCTTGCCATCAGTGGAATAAAAGAAGTGATTAATTACAGTCGTGATCACACTGTTGATGAATCACTCAATTATGTTGCACTTTGGAATGCTGCGATGAAATATGAAGACGATTTAAAAGAGACCTTTATTGCAAAGATAGAAAAGAGAGAGGAGGTGTTCAAAGGTCTTAAAAAGAAAGGTGAGTATTTTAAAAAATAACAACAATCAAAGGCTTCTTGCAAATTTTCTTACTTTTCTCATATGCCTGTCAAAGTCATCTTTATTCATAGTTGGCAATATTGAATAAAATCTTAAGTATTTTGTTTTAAGCCCCCCGAGTTGAAATACCGATTTCTTGAGTCTTCTGAAGGGTATGTTATCGAAAAATGAAAAATTGAAATAACTTATCATCGGCCCACCATAAGTCATTGAAACTATACCAATCTTGTCTTTCATTGCTCCAGGAACAGGGTATCCATAATTTCCAAAATACTTACTATCTGGCAGTAATGACCTGTATGAAAAAAACCATTTGGGATGTAAAACCCAATCAATCCAGTTTTCGAGGATGGCATTCATACGCAAATTGTGACANGCACCCATTAGAAACATTGCATCTGATTCTTCGAGCCTTCTTCTGTAATCTAAAACTAATTGTGGAGGCGGATTTATATCGCTTCTATAGAAAGGTAATTGTTCATTTTCATCAAACANATTTATTACATCAATCTGATGACCGACTTTTATTGCCTCATCTATAAAGGAATCTCTGATAGAAGCATTGAATGAATTTTTNGTATTGTTATGTCCAAAAATTATACAAATCTTCATTTATTCCCACTCAATAATCTCAATCCATTCACCTGCAATCCCAACAGTTACTCCGACCTTACTTCCATTATATGGGAATGCATCTATTGATTGGGGTTCATGCTTCCATTCAACTTTTATCTCATCAATCGAATTTGTTGAAAATGAAACCATTGATGTGGAAGGAGGTAGATGACCTTCCTTTACCTCTCTAGATTCAAAAGTATCACCGTTATTCCATTCGTCGAGTTCAATCAAAAAATTCTCTTCAAACTCAACTAGGGCCAAAGGAAAGACTGAATCATCTGGTAGGTCATTCATTCTAGAAAGGACTCCNATGGTCCAATCNGANGCTTCNGTCACAGGCATNCCAAATGAAGTCTTATAGTAATCTTGTAATGCCTCCATTGAAGGCCCACCAAGNACCATTATNAANACACGATCAACATANGANTGAGCAGAGCCAAGATTAAAACCTGAGCCTTCTGGNATAATTCTNGTNAANTATAANACNTCNTCAGATGGTCCCAAAACCTGCATTGCCCTTGGAGCATCTGGTGTAGGNTAGAGNTCATATGGCATGCCNATNATCTCNAAGGGNGATGACTCAAGNTCNGNAGCCAATTGATCTGGATTTTGNACNAGTATTTCTGTTGAATTCCANCCATGTGTTCCCATAGGCCTGTAATTCATNTTNTCTTCTTCTTCAATAAANCGTAAGTAGACGGGCTCACCACTGCTTGGCTGCATCACTATGTATGGATGACCGACCATTCCTTCNGNNCCCCATACCTCNGCAAGACTNTCATCTACAACTCCTTGCGATACAAGCTCATAGTCTAAATATTCATCATAAGCTTCTTCGGTTACATTTAAATTTGTAACCAGCATGGTCACCATCATGATTGACTTCAACATATAATTAACTCCTGGTTTTTAATGCTTTTAAATAATACTTTTGATTAGTCATAGAATACTGTATGTTTTCATGAAGTATAAAAGTTTTTATCTCCTTATAATGAACCCAAACCTCCAGAACCCTCAAAATTACCGTTGGATCATCTTAGCAGTATGCTTTTTCACAATCACCTTCACAAATGGCTTAACTTTGGGAGGTCTGGTTGTTTTCGATAGGGAATTACTCAACTACTTGACTGAAGTTACTGGCGAAGAAGTACTTAGACAAGACTTGAAGCTGAAGGATGCAATTACACTCTGGTCAACTGCAGTTTTTGCATTTTTAGCAGGGATTATTATTGACAGAATAGGTGTTCGCTCATTGATGATGTCGGGCTTATTGATTCTTTCTGCGACATTTTATTTTTATGCGCAATCAGATTCACTGATGGATATGTATATCATTCATATCTTTCAGGGTTTAGTCTTGAGTGTGTCTGGAATGGTGATCAATGTCATCCTTATTTCCAAATGGTTCAATGATAATAGAGGCCTAGCAATCGGTGTATTGCTTGCAGGCACAAGTGTCGGCAATGGGGTATTCCCACAAATTAATACGTATTTATTAACAATAAGCGATGGNGACTGGCGTCAGGTAATGATGTGGCTCGCCTTAATCCCTCTGGCATATATTCCTGTGATATTTGCACTCATTAAAGAGAAACCTGAAGACGTACAAGCCAATGAGAAAAACTACGATGGAGATGAGTTTAAAAAGGCCAGTATTCAAACAGGCTTTACACTCGAGCAAACTTTATCATCAGCAAATTTTTGGTTTTTATCTGTCATGGCCTTTTGCACTTTTTATTCCATACTCGCCATGATTGGCCATGTGTTTTTAATGTTAGATGGGCAGGGGTATTCACCTCAAGTTTCTGCAACAGGTGTTTCTATAATTTTTATTGGCGGCTTTATCGGAAAAGTCATCAGCGGTAAATTGGCAGAAATGATTGGCAGAAAGAAAGTGCTTGTTGGTGGGGTAGCCATGATGTTGCTGGGTTCGATCTTGCTTGTAAGCGCAATCTTTTATAAGAATCCATTGTTGATATGGATTGGACTTTCGCTCTATGGAACAGGATGGGGAGGTCTTTATACTCTCATACAGCTTCTTGTAGCAGATTTATTCGGCCTCATCGCGATAGGAAAGATCATGGGTGTAATCAATATAATAGATACAATTGGTGGGGGTCTTGGTCCAATCATCACTGCTGTGATTTATGACTCAACACAAAATTACTTAACACCATTTCTTGTTATCTGCGGTCTTTTGACAGTAGCTTTGGTTTCATCCTCAATGCTTAAAATTGATGATAACGCGATAGAGCAAAGCCGATAAGTCTTGATATCCAATTCCTTAAATAAGAATCCAAACTATCGTTGGGTGATTCTTGTAATCTCTTTTTTGCTGATGATGGTGGTCAATGGAATGACCTTCGGAGGACCCACAGTTTTTGATGATTTGCTTTTAGAAAATCTTAAGAATGCAAATGGTGAGACAATTTCAAGAGCTGAATTAAAGCTCAGGGAATCAATCATGATATGGTCAGCTGCTTGTTTTGGTTTCTTGAGTGGTACATTCGCAGATAAGTTTGGCGTAAAACCAATCATGTTGGTTGGGCTTTTGATCTTTTCAGTGATCTACTTCTTTTTTGCAGATGTAGAAACCATCAATGATATCTATCTAATCTATCTTGGTTTTGGTCCCTGTTTAATTTTTGTTGGATCGCTGACAAATGTCATTCTGATTTCTAAATGGTTCACATCTAATAGGGCATTGGGGCTTGGGATAATGGCAGCAGGATCCAGTATAGGTTCGGCATTCCTAACGCCTTTTTATGCATGGTTATTGAACTACATGGATTGGAGATCGGTGATATTATTCAATGCATTTATTCCATTATTGATGCTAATTATTGTTCTATTTTTTCTTCATGAAAAGCCTTCAAATAAGAATCATTCATCTAATGGTGGACACAATAATTTATTAATGAATGGCCTACTATTTAAAGAGGCTCTTAAATCAAAAAACCTATGGTTCTTAATTCTCATGGCTATGTGTATCTTTTATACGATGATGGGAATGACCACCAATGCATTTCTTTTCTTAAGAGACAGTGGTTTCGAAAGACAAGTTGCATCAATCAGTGCAACCATATTATTCATGGGCAGCCTAACTGGAAAAGTCACATGTGGATTTTTTGCAGAAAAGTTTGGAAGAAAGAGAGTTTTGATTTGCTACTTTATTGGCTTTATATCAGGCTCAATTCTATTGACCATTGCAGCAGGAACCAAAGATCCTTATCTTATATGGTTTGGCTTGGGAATTTTTGGAACAGGATTTGGAGGGATTTATACACTCAAGCAATTGCTCTCTGCAGATCTATTTGGCCTAAGATCACTGGGGAAGATCACGGGTTTAATCAATCTTACTGATACAATTGGGTCTGGGCTTGGTCCTGTCATGACTGCTCTTTTCTTTGACCTTACTGGCAATTACCAAACTTCATTCTTTATCATTACTTGCGTTACCTGCATGGGGCTTATTTTCTCATTCTTCTTGGAGGTGAATGACAAAGAGATAGAGAGAAGCAAATCTGAAATTGAATAGCATTTTCCAGTATAATCAGCCAATGACTTCCGATCAGAAAAATACACTCGATAATGAAATTACATTAGTCACAGGTGCTTCCAGAGGAATCGGTGCTGGNATTGCTCAATTATTTGGAAAATCTGGCTCATATGTCATTGGAACTGCNACCACTCAAGACGGAGCGAAGGCTATCACACAAANGATGCTTGATGATGGATTAAAGGGAGAGGGCATAGTCTTGGATGTTTCTGACTCAGATGATGTTAATAAAATGATCAAGGATCTTAAAGAAAGAAATTTACAGCCCTCAATACTCATCAATAATGCAGGCATTAGTTTGGAAAGCCTTCTCATGAGAATAAAAGATGAGGACTGGAAAAAGATTATTGATACAAACTTATCGTCTGCNTTCTATTTATGCAAAGCAGCAGTGTCCGGTATGATGAAAAATAGAAGGNGCAGAATCATAAATATCGGTTCNGTTGTTGGATCAATCGGTGCAATAGGCAATGCTCACTATAGCGCCAGCAAATCGGCTCTNCTCGGTTTCACCAAATCGCTCGCATTGGAAGTNGGNTCGAGAGGTATTACGGTNAATAACATTGCACCGGGCTATATCACCACCGATATGACTAAAGACATTAAAGATGAACTCAGTGAGGCCATGATGGATAAAATCCCAATGAATCGATTTGGTTCTCCTGAAGACATAGCGAAAGTGGCTCTTTTTTTGGCCTCAGAATCAGGGTCTTACATCACCGGTCAAACCATTCATGTGAATGGTGGAATGCATATGGAATAAGGATATTGCTCAAAACTGCTTGAGAAAAGAGTCAATTACCCTAAAATACAACAATCTTTTTTTAATTTAGGGGAAAAACATGAGCGTTGAAGAAAGAGTAAAAGGAATCGTAGCGGAACAACTAAGCATTGGTGCCGATGAAATTAAGAATGAGTCTGGGTTTATTGACGATCTAGGTGCTGACTCACTGGACACTGTAGAATTAGTTATGGCGCTAGAAGAAGAGTTTGATATTGAGATATCTGATGATGAAGCAGAGAATATTACAACTGTTCAATCGGCAATTGATTACATCAATAAAAGTTCTTAAACAGTAAACTGACTTTTTGAGAAAAAACGGCATGGTCTTCATGCCGTTTTTTTTTGATTATTTTCAATCATTTCAGGAAAATATATCTTATGAAAAATATTATCAGAAGAACCACATTGAAAGTCCGAGACATTGAAAGATCCTATGCTTTCTATACTGAAGTTCTTGGCATGGAGACTTATTACAACAATGAAGTAACGGTGGAAAACGATCTACTGCCAGGCACAAAAGAAGGCGATAAGATTCATTTAATTATCCTTAAGGCAAAAGATCCGGTGATAGGAATGATTGGCTTACTAAAACCCATTGATCCAGTAGAAGAGTTTCCGCCTATAGAGTTTGATTTTAATTATGGTTCTTCGGTGTTTGTTGTTGGCGTTGATGACGTAGAAGACTTGTACCAAAANGCTCTTAAATTTGGAGCAAAAATGAGAGCGCCNTTGAGTGAAACGGTATACCCCGGTGCCGATGGCAATGATGTTCATGTTAAATCACTGGGTTTATATGATCCGGATGGGCATTTTATGGAGTGCAATCAGAGGCTCTAAATCTGTGAATAAAGAATTTAGAACAAAACCAGTTTCAAGGATTACTCTTTTTTGTCGTGACCTCAATCGATCCCTGGAATTGTATAGAGACATACTTGGATTTGAAGAGGTCGAAAAAAAAACCATCCAGTCGAAAGCATTCAATGAATTAATGAATATCGATGACGAGGACTGCTTCGTAAAGATTAGCTATCTTCAATCAGAAGAATCAGATTTTGGTCTCATTGCATTGTTTGAAATTAATTCAAAAGAAATGGATAAGAATAAACCAATTTATAACCCAACAATCCAATACGGACAAAGCGTCATTGTACTGACCACAAAAGATCATCGAAAGATCTATGAGGAACTCAAAAATAAGGATTATGCATTCTTGGTTGAGCCAACCGAGTATCTTAAAACAGAAGACAATGAGTACATAAAGGCNGGTCTTTACAAGGAAATGTCTTTTTATGATCCGGATGGATTTCTCGTCAATCTCATTGAATATAACTGATAATATATAGCTTTGTATTTGGAATGCTTTTCTAGGAAATTATATATATGTCAGGTCAATTTATAACCATTGAAGGAATCGAATGTGTTGGCAAATCGACAAATGCTAAATTCATAGAAAATACACTCAATAAGAAAGGATACAAGACACTTGTCACGAGGGAGCCTGGCGGATCTGGAGTAGGGGAGAAGATCAGAAACATCCTCCTATTTGAGAACAAAGANACGCTCTCACCCATGACAGAACTCCTCTTACTGTTCGCTGCACGTGAAAAACACATCAATGAAATCATCAAGCCGGCCCTTCGNCAAGGAANATGGGTTATCTGTGATCGATTTACAGATGCAAGCTTTGCTTATCAAGGCTTTGGGAGAGAATTGGGCTTTGATAAAGTCAATGCGCTGAAAAGTCTAATCCAAAAAGATTTTGAACCTGAATTGACCATCTTGCTGGATGCACCTCTTGAGATCATAACCAGCAGAAGAAAACTGAATCCAAACGATCGATTTGAGTCTGAGGACAAGGCATTTTTTGAACGCGTTAGAAATGGCTATTTAGAGTTGGCTAATATTTTTGATGAAAGAGTTAAAGTGATTGATGCATCCAAGGACATCNAAGAGGTTCAAGATCAAATTCNAATATTGATCAATGATNTGGTGAGAAACCAATCATGATCCAAGAATATCCATGGTTAAGAGACACATATCAGCCTCTTGAAAAAAGTATCAAAGCACACACCAATGCTCATGCATTTTTGATACAAGGCAATTCAGGCATTGGTCGTTTAGCGCTTGCAAAATTTCTAAGTAATATCTTCCTTGGATTTGAAGAAGANCAAGAATTTGAAATCAAAGATGAGATTATAATTTCACCTATCGAGAATAAAAAGACGGTGAGCATTGATCAGATTAGGTCCTTAAAGCAGTCGTTGTTATTAACCAGCCTAAAAGGAAAGGGTAAAGTTGGAATCATCTATCCTGCTGAAACAATGACCTATCCCGCGGCGAATAGTTTACTAAAAATACTTGAGGAACCTCCCAAAGACACAATGATCATCCTTATTACTGAGTCCATAGGAAAGCTGCCCAAAACCATTCTCAGTCGATCCCAAATCATAAATTGTGCCCAACCAACCAATCAAGAATCAATTGAATGGCTGGAGGCAAAAGAAAAACAAGACTGGTCTTCAATCCTATCGGTCTTTGGAAACAGACCTGTACTTTTAAATGATATGGGCCATGAGTATTTAACGAGTCAAATTGAATCGCTCTCCAAACAAATCACAGGGCTAATAGATGGGCAAACCAAACCATCCGATGTTTCAGATTCTTGGAAAACTGAAGACATCGAACTAAACTTAAAATTGATTTATAGTTGGATGTTTAAATTTCTAGAAATAAGGTTATTGCAAAGAGATCATGATGATAATCTTCCTAATGGCCTATATCGAATGCTTGATCAGAATATCGATCATGAAAGTTGTTTTAAGCTTATGGATGACATAATAAGGTTAAGGGAATTAAAATATAGCGGGAAAGGTCTAAGCTGGAATATTCACATCACTAAACTGCTTAATCCTTTATTTACAGATATGTCAGGACTGAAAGAATATGCCTAATAAGAATATCAAAACAGATGCATTAATCATTGGAGCAGGACCATGCGGTTTATTCCAAGTATTTGAATTGGGATTACTGGGCATTGAATCAATAGTCATTGACAGTTTGCCCTCAATTGGTGGTCAATGCACAGAACTATATCCNGATAAACCCATATACGATATTCCTGGAATACCNGTATGCACTGGAGAAGAGCTCATTGATAATTTATCAAAACAAATAGAGCCTTTTTCTCCAAAACTAATCCTTGGTGACGAAGTCATTGAGCTTGAGAGAAATGATGAGTCGTTTCAGATCAAAACTCAGAAAGGAAAAATTATATCTGCAAAAACCATCTTTATCGCTGGAGGAGTCGGATCCTTTCAACCAAGAAAAATTAGACTTAAAGGCATTGAGGAGCATGAAAACAAATGGTTGCATTACAGTGTCAAAGACAAAGACTTATTCCGTGGTAAGAAAATCATCATTGCTGGAGGGGGAGACTCTGCATTGGATTGGGCAATCGATTATGCGGAATCCAGTGAACACATAGATCAAGGTGGAACAGTCAGTCTCATTCATCGTCGAGATGAATATCGCGGTGCAGTGTCGTCTGTGCAATCAATCAGATCACTGGCTGAATCAAAAAGAATCACTTTGTATGAAAATGCAAAAATATCAGAATTTGATTCCAATGGAAAAAATTCATTTATGCTTAAAATTCAGTCCAATGGCTCTGAGGTGAGCATAGAGGGAGATGCATTATTGGTGTTTTATGGTCTTTCGCCTAAATTGGGTCCAATAGCAGAATGGGGACTGGATATTACAAAAAAATCAATAACAGTGAACACCGAGACATATGAAACCAACATACCTGGGGTATTCGCCATTGGCGACATCTCGAATTATCCTGGGAAGAAAA
>NZHF01000040.1 GCA_002691305.1 Gammaproteobacteria bacterium
CAAGCGTATCAGAGACGTTTAACCGAGTATGCAGAAAAATCCGATGAAGCAAAAGAAATGTCCTATAGTCCTTCCCGTGATTTGGGTTTAGAAACATTGGTTGGTGTCTTAGAGGGTGATATTTTAGTTCAGATGCATTGCTATCGCGGAGAGGAAATGGCAGTTATGCTGGATGTTGCTAAGGAATTTGATTACAAGATCACGACTTTTCATCACGCAATTGAAGCCTATAAAGTTGCTGATATATTGGCACAGAATTCTGTTTGTGCAGCCATGTGGGCAGATTGGTGGGGGTTTAAGAATGAGGCTTTTGATATGGTTTGGGAAAATACAGCGATTGTTGATCAGGCTGAAGAAAAAACAGGCTGTGCAATCGTCCACTCTGATTCTGCAGTTGATATTCAAAGACTGAATCAACAAGCGGCNAAAGCTTTGGCNGCNGGACAAAAGNCTGGTCTTGANATNGATANNGGTAGAGCGATTCANTGGATNACNNTAAATCCNGCCATAGCTCTAGGNATAGATGATCAGGTTGGCTCTATTGAACCGGGGAAGATGGCAGACATAGTGGTTTGGTCACATGATCCGTTCAGTGTTTATTCAAAAGCAGAGAAAGTCTTTATTGATGGTCATTTGAAATTTGATATAGACGATCCTGCATCATTCAAGAGAACTGATTTTGATATTGGAATCATTGATCCTGAAGGAGATCGATTATGAGTCTTACTAGATCTATTTTGCTCAGCCTGATTGGATTATTGTCTTTTTCAATCTTCGCAAAGACTCAAGATATTCTGATTAAGAATGCGACAGTAATCACCTCGACTGATCTCGGAGTACTTGAGGAAACCGATGTCTTGATTCAAAACGGAACAATTTCTTTAGTCTCCAATAATATCGATATTGATACTTTTGGAACCGGCACCACTGTTATAGAAGCAAACGGTAGAGCCCTCACTGCTGGATTGCTGGCACCTGTGACTAATCTGGGTTTGATTGAAATTGAATTGGAGGCTGAAACAAGGGATGATCGCACAGATCACTTCTCAGCCGGATTCAGTATTTCATCTGCATTTAATCCAAGCTCAACATTGATTCCTTACAATAGAGCCTCAGGCATAACATCTGCGATTGTATTTCCATCCTCTGGGAGAGGGGACATATTCTCAGGTTTGGGCTCTGTTTTTAAAACCCATGGCGATATTGATACTCAGTCAATTTCCACTGATATTGCCATGATTATGCAAATGGGTGGAAATACAGATTCCAGGGCATCAAATTTTCTTGAGTTGGAAGATGCTTTTCTAAAGGCGAAACAGTTTAAGAAATCTAGAAACATAATCCAAAGAGGAGGGTTCTTTGATTCAGGAGAATACTCAGAAAGAGATTTAGAGGCATTGTTGAGTTTGATAGAGGAAAGAAAACCACTGATTGTTAAAACCAACCGAGCCAGTGATATGTTGAGAATGATTGAATTTGCCAAAGTGCATGAAATCAATATTATTTTTCATGGGGCGAAGGAAGCATGGAGAATTGCAGATCGGTTGGCTGAGGAGAAGATACCGGTGATCATTGATCCAATGGATAACATACCAAGCTCATTCGATTCCATTGGTGCAAGAATTGATGGAGCTTCCATTCTTACTGAATCAGGGGTCAGTGTTTTGATTGGCATCACCGGTGCACACAATTCTTTTTTAAGCCGACAGGGAGCTGGAAATGCTGTTGCCAATGGAATGGATCAATATGAGGCGATGAAGGCATTGACCATAAATGTTGCAAAAGCATTTGGATTGGCAGATTCAATCGGCAGTATTGAAATTGGAAAAAGTGCAGATCTAGTGCTTTGGGATGGTGACCCACTCGAGGTCATGACATTTGCCGATATAGTGATTGTAGATGGAAGAATTATGAGTGGCATGACTCGCTCAAAAAGACTCCGTGATCGATATTTAGAGATTATTGGATTGAACTAAGATGACCCGATACTTTCCAAAGACTTTTGGGATGAGGCTCAATGAGCTAATTTCTTTTTGAAATTGTTTCATCCACCGATGCCATGTAATCGGAAAGACTCTTATCATTTGAAGACTCAGAGAGTTGATCGATGATTTCATCGGTTGATTTAAATTGAGGCATGTAATTAGCAAATGCAGTATCTCCTCTATCAACAGCTGTTTGATCAATCAATGATATTATNGAAGAGAGTTCACTTTCATTGAATGATACAAATTGAACAATGTCCTCTNCTACTGGATCAGCTTGAGGCATTAACTCGTCACCAACCTCAATGAGCTCAATGTATTCTGAAAAATCCCTTACTTTTTGTTGAGACAGATCAATCGAATTTGTCCAAGCAACATAGGCTCTCGGTTCTTTTTCTGATGATCCAGATACNTTATCTTTGTAAACATCAAATCCCAATCCGACATCAAAGCTTCCCAAGGGGATGTCATACCAATAAAGATCAAATTGATAACCCAAATTAACATTCACGAAGTCCATTGCATTTTGTGAAAATAAATATTCTGAGTTNGATCCTCTATTGATCCTGCCAATTGCCACTGTAGACTTGTATAGTTGAGTGTCATCTATTACGAGAATTCCACCCAATGAAAGCGCAATGGAGTCTCCATCAAGTGGGAGNCCTATATTGCTTCCATCATTGTGATAAGCAGACGGATATTTGTTATCTTGATAGGCACAACCGTACTTGCTCTGGCCACCAAATATTCCACATGTTGAAGAAGATAGCTCTGTAAAAACTCGAAAAGATTCNAACTTTTGACTTTCTTCAATGCTGCCCCAAGATTCTAGGCCAAAGAGCCCAACAGAATTACTCAAAGTTGAACCGGATATTTGTCCATAGACTGCATAAGGCAACTCAAACATTGAGCCGGACACTCGATAATCGAAAGTATTTAGATCATAAACTTCATCTGAACCAATGATTCCATCAATAACTTTACTCAATCCACAGCCGCTNCCTTTTTCGCAAATGAGAGCCGATTTTGAAAAACCTATCTCTAAATTATCTTTTGGACGCATCCCAATCCTGAGAGCAGTGAATCGGCGATCGGGAGNCTGATTTATGCTTTTAATGTCACCAAGAATAAAGGCCAGATCCCAGTTTCCAAGGATGCTAAAGAAGCGATTTTGAGATGGGTCTGAGAAGTTTCTTTCAATCGATAGCCCTTTGATTGGTCTTGCGTTTGTGGAGAGAGCNGTGCTCCCCATCCATCCTGGCCCCCACCAATTTTTCTTTGAGCCCAANGTCATGGAATAATTTCCTCTCGCCAATGAGATATGAGACTCATCCAATAACTCGTAAACATCTGTTTTTTCATATTTGAGATTAATTGCCAAGTTTTTTGACATATATGAGACATTCGATGCAGCAAGTTTTTTTACATTGACCGGNTCAAAGAATGTCATGATCCTATCGGGATNNTTAGAAACCTTAATNTCAGCATTTGCTGAGATNCCTCCCATTTGTTCCTCTATCAATCTTTGTTTNATTCTTTGGAGNGACANTAGGGTTTCGGGNGATAATTCCTTCGGGTTNTCTGCCCTCAGATTGTATGCAACATCNCCCCAGGCAATGGGCCATGTGTTTAAGGGAATGTTCAATAATCCAGCATCGGTTAGAATCTGAAGATCATGTTTTAGCAAAACATCATCTGGAGTGCCCCATGGAGATGCCTCCACATCTTTTATTGATAGACACAACAAGAGCAATAAAAATAGGTATTTCACCTTAATTTTTTTTCTCCAATACTTTTTCATGTGTGGCATTCTACTCTTTCGTTAAAAAATCTAAACAAATTCTGCATTTTCTACGAATGTTATATGATTGTGACCGATATGTTTATAAATTGCCTTAAAAGAACTTCTCTAGTCATCCTAGCAGGTTATCTTGCCTCCTGCAGTATTCCAAAAACAGATCTTGAGCCTGATCAGATGACCCTTCTCACCATCGAGAAAGGAGAAATCATAGGATCAAGCAATGACAAGACCTTTCAATGGCTCGGTATTCAATATGGCTCCATTCCAAATTCAAGCTACCGATGGAAAAAAGCGAGTGAAACAGAAGCATGGGAGGGAACCTTTGAGGCATTGGAATTCGGAAACACATGCATTCAAAGAGGATCGCTTATCAATACGACTAAAAGAAGAAATTGGGGTGAAATCATCGGTTCTGAGGATTGCTTGTATCTCAATGTTTGGTCACCATTGGATGCATTGGACTCATCATCAAGTAAAATACCGGTAATGGTTTGGATTCATGGTGGAAGCAATGTTTCCGGAAATTCTGATTTTTATGATCCCAGCGAGCTGGTTAAAACGCAAAATGTCATTGTCGTAAGCATTAATTATCGATTGGGACCATTCGGGTGGTTCAGACACCCCAATATAACTTCAAATTCTGAAAATGCTGAAGATCAATCTGGGAATTATGGGAATCTAGACACCGTTCAGGCACTCGAATGGGTGCAGAAAAACATCGGATATTTTGGCGGAGATGCATCCAATGTCACTATATTTGGTGAATCTGCTGGCGGATACAACGTGGCCGCATTGCTGTCTGCAAAGAATGCAAAAGGACTGTTTCATAAGGCCATTATCCAGAGTGGCGGAATCAAGCCAGGAGACATTGATCATTCGGAGTCATATTTAGAAGAGAATCTGCCTTGGAAAAATTATTCATCCAGAGAATTGGTCAACCAGCTTATTCTAAACAAGGGCATGGCTACTGATCGTGATTCAGCGAAATCCTTGCAAGAGGGTATGTCCCATTCTGAGATAGAAGGATTGATGAGAAATGCTTCTTCAGAAGAAATTTTTCAAGCTTATTTAACAACTAAAATTAATACCAATGAAATGCTGAGACCATTCCCGGATGGTTTTGTATTGAGTGAGCTTGGTGTTTTGGGTTCCTTGGAGAGTGGATTTAATAGTGATATTCCAATCATGATTGGGACAAATCGAGATGAGATGAAATTATTTCTCCTTGATAACCCTCGGTTAACCAAAGAGTTTCTTGGAATACCGAGAATCAGAGATCTGGATTTATGGAATGCAGTTTCCAGGCATAGAACCAATGCTTGGAAGTATCTGGCTGTCGATGGACCTTCTCAGAGTCTTGCAAATCGCGGAAGAAGCAACGTCTTTGCCTATCGATTTGACTGGGATGATGAGCCAAAAAAATATGGGGTAGATTTAAAAAATTTACTTGGAGCAGCACATGCTTTTGAAATCCCTTTTGTCATGGGCAACTTCGATAAAGACGCTCTCACGAAATATATACTGAGTAAAAAAAACATGAATGAGGTTAAAACGCTATCCCATGCAATGATGAGTTATTGGGCAGAGTTTGCTTACAAGGGTGATCCGAATAAGGGCAGAAACGGAGACTTAACTGATTGGGAGTCTTGGAATCCAAGAGAAGACTACAATAAGTTTATTGTATTTGATTCCGTTATTGATGGGGGCATAAGAATGACAAAAGATTTTCTGACCGAAGAAAATTTAGTCGGAATGTTAGCCGTGGATGACCAGATAAAGGATAATAAGTGGAAATGTGAAATTCTTGATGCAGCGATCATGTTTGATAATTTTGCTGATCATGACCTTCTGAATGAATTTAACGATCAAAAGTGCAGCGATCTTGATCCTGCTTCAGAATGGAGAAAATACTGGTACGATGAAAAGAAGAAACGATTCTAGGAGATGACATGCAATTTTGGCTTATGAAATCGGAACCTGAAACCTACAGCATAGATGACCTAAAGGAATTTCAAACGGATCATTGGGATGGAATCCGTAATTATCAGGTAAGAAATTTTTTCAGAGATCAGATGAAAATTGGTGATAAAGCATTTTTTTATCATTCCAATTGCAAAGAACCAGGAATAGTAGGATTGATGGAGATTGCAAGTGAGGCATATCCTGATCACACTGCCTTCGACTCCAAAGAGAAATACTTTGATGCAAAAAGTGATCCTGAGAATCCAAGATGGTTAATGCTCGATGTGAATTATATTCGACACACCAAAAGAAATATTACACTCTCGGAGTTACGTGGTCACAGTTCTATAAAAGAGATGAGACTTTTGCAAAAAGGCAATCGTTTATCCGTAATACCCATGACAAAAGAAGAGTGGGAGTATATCCTGGGATTGGAATGAAACAATTCACTCAATTAGCCGGTATCTTCACCTTATTATTCTCTGCAGCCATCTATGCTGAGGATTCAAAAGTATTTTTTATCGAGCCTTCAAATGGAGATACCGTTGATCAAACATTTGAGGTTGTATTTGGCATCAGCGGAATGACTTTGGCTCCTGCTGGAACTTATGAGGCCGGTACCGGCCATCATCATTTGATCATTGATTCTCCACTGCCCGATCTTACAATGCCTGTTCCGGCAACAAAAAAACATCTACACTTTGGTAAAGCTCAGGATCGAGTCAAGATCACACTGGAGCCTGGCAAGCACACATTGCAGATGATCCTAGGAGATGGAAATCACATCCCTCATAAGGCACCCATTTATTCTGAAATAATTGTTATTGAGGTTCGGCCCTAACGCTCTCAACTTTTTTCATGAATGATGAAATGAGATCAATTGTTTCTTCGACACACAGTTCTGTTGAGGCAATCCCTGATTCTCCTAGAGATTCAATCTCAACTCCTTGAAGATCATTTTTTATGATTTCTAATTTATAGTGAAAAAAGTCATCAATGGCCGACATGACCATCAGTGGTGCATGTATTGTTTTAATCAATGACTTAAAGTCTTGATCCCAAACGGCTGCAAAGGCTTGCTCACGACCTTTGATTGATCTTATTGCCCCTAAAAACTCAGTATTTACCAAATCAGAATCGTAGGATGGAAAGAGTGATTTCATTAATTCAAATGTTTCCAAGAGATATTTTCCTTCAGCATCTTGTTCCACATTCTTTGAAGTCATTTTTTTAAATGATTCCCGTTCATCCTTATCTAAGTAGGCCACACCATTGAGCATAAGTGATAATGTTTGGTCTTTTCGAATTTTTGCGATCTCAGCAGCAATGTGTGTTCCTGTGTGGTGTGCATAAATATGAAAACGATCAATGCCAAGGGCATCGATGCATTCACAAATCCAGTCACAATAATTTTTCATATTGGGCGATCCATCTGGGTCAAATGAAGCGCCAAATCCAGGAGTATCAAAAGCATATAATGGTCGATCATTGAACATTGCCCTCATCATCGGCTCATACATTTTGGAGCTTGAGGGAGTGCGATGCAGGAGGATGAGAGGTATTCCGTCTGAGCATTCATTCGTTCGATAGTGAATTTGACCGATAGGAAGAGATAGATATGCTTTTTTTATAAAATTATTATTCGCTTTTATCATGGTTCTTAGACTAATCTAATTGCTTATAAATTGATATAATCCGGATCATGAAAAGAATAATTGTTGGAATTTCAGGTGCTAGCGGTGTTATTTACGGCATTCGACTTCTTGAGATGCTCAAAGAAATCAAAGGCGTTGAATCACATTTGGTGATGACCAATGGTGCCAAACTGAATATTTCTCTCGAAACTGACTTTGACTCAAAAGCCGTCGAAGAGCTCGCTGATGTGGTTCACAATGATAAAAACTTGGGAGCCAATATTGCCAGTGGTTCATACGAAACAGAAGGCATGATTATTGCTCCATGCTCCATGAAAACACTTTCTGCTGTTGCGAATTCGTATGCTGCAAATCTCATCGTCAGGGCAGCAGATGTCGTCCTGAAAGAACGGAGAAGTCTCATCATTATTCCAAGAGAAACGCCACTGCATTTAGGGCATATAGATCTTCTTCGGAAAGTCTCTTTAATGG
Organism: Gammaproteobacteria bacterium; assembly: GCA_002691305.1. Classification (GTDB taxonomy): domain Bacteria; phylum Pseudomonadota; class Gammaproteobacteria; order Steroidobacterales; family UBA11654; genus CACPJA01. The sequence goes on from NZHF01000040.1 coordinate 7,875, forward strand.
GCGCTCATGTGGTTCCACCGAATCCCGCTTTCTACAACGATCCAAAATCAATTGATGACATCATTAACCATACTGTTGGAAGAGTTTTGGATTTGATTGGCATCGACAATGATGTGGTTAGCCGATGGAAGGGTGTATAGCAAAACATGACCGAATTGTCCGCTGAAGGAATACAAAAAAATTTAATCGAGATGCTCAAAGAGCATCACACAGTTACCATATCGACAAGAGACGAAGCATCCGTTTGGTCTGCAACTGTATTTTATGTCTCAGACCCAAATCTGAACCTATTTTTTCTGTCTGCTCACAAAAGCAAGCACATTCAGCATATCAATATGATTCCCGAGGTTTCGGCAACGGTCTATAAGGATCAGAAAGATTGGGAGAAAATAAAGGGAATTCAGATGTCAGGTATCGTTGAGGAGCTTAAAGGTCAAGATCGAGAAGATGCGATCAGTCAATATCTTGTAAAATACAAATATCTGAATCGCGTGATCAATGAGCCAATGAATCAAGACGAAGAGAAAATTGGTTCACAATTTGCATCCATTCCATTTTTTAAATTGAAGCCAATCTTCGTAAGAATCATTGATAATCAAGTTGCATTTGGCTACAAAGAGCAAATTGAAAAAAGAAATGGGAGATGGGAGTTATTCTAGAGGTCGTCCGATGAATAGCTTGCAAGCTGTCCAAGGTGAGCACCACTGTCAATGATCAAAATTTCTCCAGTAATCAAAGGTGCACCTTCTAAAAACCAAACTAAGACCTCTGCCACATCTTCAGCAGATGCCACTTTTCTCAACGGAAGACTAGCCTCTGCTTCCTCAATTAAGGAATCATATGCTTCATCACTCATCCCGCCTTTTAGCCATCGAGTTTTTATGGGCCCAGGTGCCACCGCATTGATTCTAATTTCAGGTCCTAAAACATGGGCCAAAGATTTAGTCATTGCATTGAGCGCAGCTTTTGAAGTGACATAAGCTATCGATGATCCCATTGCGTTGACTCCAGCCAATGATGAGTCATTTACAATCGCACCCGATCCTTCTTTTTTCATATGCGGGACCACTGCTTTGATCATTTGGTAAGCGCCAACAACATTGACAGCATAAATTGATTGGAAATCATCCATGGTTAAGCCATCCAGATTCTCAAAGAAATTGAATTTTGTTCTACCTGCATTATTGACAAGGTAATCTATTCGTCCCCATTTATTTATGGCAGCTGAGACCATCGCTTGGCATTCATCATCTTTTGACACATCTGCTTGAATTACAATCGTCTCAGCACCTTTTTCTTCAGCCAATTTTGCTGTTTCCATAGCCTCGTCTTTTGATCGCGTGTAATTGATGACAACGTTGCAATCTTTTTCTGCCAAAAGAACTGCTGTAGCTGCACCGACACCGGTTGCAGATCCAGTAATAATCGCTACTTTTTTACCCATGAGATCTCGCTTAATATTCGTTTTCTATTGTATCGATTAAACTTAACAAAATCTTTGATTTAATTTGGATACCCGACAAGGCACAATATCCTATAGATAAAGATTAAGGGAGATAAAGAGTGCAATTTAATGACATGAGAGGATACATCGATGTCCTTAGAAAAGAGAACTTGCTACATGATTTGGATATCGAACTAAATGTAGCCAGAGAAACATCTGAGCTTCAAGCTCTAATGAGACATTTGCACAATGAAGACGGGCCTGCACTCTTATTGAATAATCTGGCAGGCTACAACATGCCGGAGATACCTCTTTTATTCAATCCTTATGGAACTCGGGAAAGAACAGCAATGATCTTGGGAGAGAAGGATCCTCTTAAGGCAAAAGCAAAGCATGCAAATGTTTTGGCTGATCAATCCAGTTGGATTGAGCCCAATATTATCAGCAAGCAAGACTCACCTTGTAAGCAAAACTTAATTTCAGATAGAGACATTGACCTGTCAAAGCAGCTTCCTCATGCTTGGTTTGCCAAAGAAGGTCCATCGTATATCACGAATGCCATTGTGATCACTAAAGATCCAGAGACAGGGATTGCGAATACGGGATGTTATCGACTGACGCAATTATGGAATGCATCTCATCCTCATGGGGAAATATATTCAGAAGAAGAGCAAAGAAGATGTTTATCGATCTTTGCATTTTGGAATCCCCCAGGCAATCACATAGGTCTTCACTGGGCAAAAGCACAAGAGATGGGAAAACCATTGGAAATTGCCATTGCTTGCGTTGTTGATCCAGTAGTTCAATTGGCCAGCGCAACCAGTCTGCCATTCGGATTGGATGAGATGAATTTTGCAGGCGGATTAAAAGGAGAAGCAATCGATGTAGTTCCTTGTGAGACCATTGATATCGATGTACCCGCAAGAGCGGAGTTAATCATAGAAGGTCAGTTCTTGCCAAATAGGGACGTTACCATTGGGCCTCATTCTAATCCAATTGGCTATTACGATGATGAGCAATTATTCCCTTTAATGGAGGTTCAATGCATTACTCATAGAGATGAACCCATATGGTATTCAACAATGGAAATGATGCCTCCATTTGATCACAATTACATGGCTGTTTTGCCTATAGAAGGCGAACTACTCAGTGATCTCCAAAGTAAAATTCCAGAGGTTAAAGATGTGGTGGTTACTCCAAATCTGAGTTATCTCATTCAGCTTTCCGTTGACGGAGCTCAAAAGCCGCATCCTGAATTTGGAAAGTATGTTTTGCATGCAGTTTGGGGCGCAAGTGGCAGATGGGGAAGGACTGCAAAAATTGCAGTCGTGGTAGGACCGGATGTAAATCCCTATGATCTAAATGAGGTTGAATGGGCAATATTGACCCGTGTACAACCGCATTCAGACACCATCATTAACAAATCGGGACAAGCATTTCTGATGGATCCATCGGCACCGAAAGATTCTACCCATGGCATTGCGCTTCAATCCGAGCAAATGGGTATCGATGCAACAATTAAAGTATTTGAGCGTTTTCATTCGTATCCTGAATACAGCAATGCTGACCCTGAAGCTGTCTCAGCAATTGCTGCAAAATTAAAAGGATCGTTCTAGTCGGCTTTATCAAAAGGTGACTGTGAGTAAGAAAACAAAGCAGTTTAGAGAATTGCTACTCAGCAAAGATCTTGAATTCTTGCTGGAGGCACACAATGGAATCAGTGCAAAGATTGGAGAAGAGGCAGGTTTTAAGGGCCTTTGGGCAAGCGGATTAGCAATATCTGCTCAGTACGGCGTTAGGGATAGCAATGAGGCCAGCTGGACCCAAGTGCTTGAGAACATAGAATTCATGTCTGATGCCAGCAATATACCAATTATGCTTGATGGCGACACCGGTTACGGCAATTTCAATAATGTCAGGCGTTTGGTTAGGAAACTTGAGCAAAGAGACATTGCAGCAGTTTGCATTGAGGATAAGCTTTATCCTAAAACCAATAGTTTCATAGATGGAGATAAGCAAGAGCTTGCCGATATAGAAGAGTTTTGCAGTCGAATTAAGGCAGGTAAAGATGCTCAGATTGACGATGATTTCTCTATCATTACCAGGATTGAGGCATTCATTGCTGGATGGGGTTTAAGTGAAGCCTTAAAAAGAGCAGAGGCTTATCATGAAGCAGGTTCCGATGCGATTTTAATCCACAGCGCAAAATCCGATCCAAGTGAAATCTTGGCTTTTAAAAAAGAATGGGGCGATACCTCGCCCGTGATAGTGGTTCCAACAAAATATTACTCAACACCAACAGAGGTGTTGGAGCAAGAGGGATTCTCCATTGCCATATGGGCAAACCACATGATCAGGTCTTCAATCAAAGCCATGCAGGAATCTGCCAAACAGATTTTTGAATCGTCTTCAATTCTTACAATTGAGAATGAGATTGCCTCGGTGAAAGAGATTTTCAGATTACAAGGCGTTTCAGAGCTGAAAGAAGCCGAAGCAAATTATTTGCCTAAAAAAGAAACAACCGCTGAGGCAATCATTCTAGCTGCTTCGCGAGGTGAAGCCATGGGCAGTCTGACCGATGATCAGCCCAAAACCATGATCCCATTAAAAAATAAAAGTATGCTGGAGCACATTACCGAGATATATCGTAACCATGGCGTCAATAATATTCATGTCGTTCGAGGATATAAAAAGAAGGCAATTAACATCCCTGAACTACACTATATCGATAACGATGATTTTGATGTCACTTCTGAGTTGTCTTCTTTTCAAAAAGCCATTGAACAGATCGATGGCGACACGTATTGCTCATTTGGCGATGTTCTATTTAAACCTTACATGCTTGATTTAATGGATGACTCTGAGGATGATTTGGTCCTGCTTATCGATACTCAATGGAGGGATTCTGTAAATAAAGGCAGGGCAGCGGACTATGTAAAATGTTCTCAACCTCATTCGAGAGCCAATTATACCGATCCAATTTTTTTAGACTCTGCGGGGGAAACGCTCGATGAAGAGTCCATTCATGGAGAATGGATGGGCATCATTAAAATTTCTTCAAAGATTATTCCTCTTATAAAGAATGAGGTAAATGCCCTATCAAAAGGAGAGGATTTTCATTCGATGAAAATGCACCATTTTTTGGAACATCTTTGCAAGATTAAGCAGCCAATCAGAGTGGTCTATACCACTGGAAATTGGCTTGATGTCGATACACTTGAAGACGTCATAAGAGCTAGTAATTTCATATGATTTACGCGAACAAATTTTTAGATGAAGCATTTCATCTGGGTTTTAATACCTATACAGGTGTTCCTTGTTCATTCTTAAAGCCTTTGATCAATGCATCAATGGAGTCAGATCGTTTATCATATATTCCCGCTGTCAATGAGGGCGATGCTGTAGGCATTGCTGCTGGAGTCTATCTTGGTGGAGGTATGCCTGTTGTGATGTTCCAAAATTCTGGATTGGGCAATGCCGTCAACCCATTTACGTCCTTGATTCAAACTTTTGAAATACCCATCTTAATGATTGCCACATTGAGGGGTGATCCTGAGAATGAGCCCGATGAGCCTCAACATCAACTGATGGGTAAAATAACAACTCAACTTCTTGACTTGATGCAAGTCAGCTGGTCTTGGTTTCCTGAAAACGACGATGAGTTGACCAAGGCAATGGCAACCATTAAAGATCGAATACTTGATTGCCAACAACCACATGTTTTAGTAATGAAGAAAAACTCGGTTGAGCCATTTGATCTGTCTGAAAATACTGAAAGTTCGATTAATCATATTGCAGCCATGGATGATTACGAGAATGAAGCGTCGGGTCTGGTCAGCAGAAGTGAGGTTATAAAAGTTCTGATAGAAAAAACAAATGAAGAAGATGATCTGATCATTGCTACTACAGGATACACCGGAAGAGAACTCTACGCTGCCGGGGATCGAAACAATCATTTTTATATGGTTGGCTCAATGGGCTGTGCGATAGATATAGGGTTAGGCTTATCAATTATGCAGTCGAATAAAAGAGTGATTGTCATCGATGGCGATGGTGCTATTCTCATGCGTCTAGGTGCCATGTCAACGGTTGGTTTTATGGCTCCTGAGAACCTGACCCACATTGTGTTAGACAATGGCGCATACGAATCTACCGGATCCCAAAGAACGGTCTCCTCGATACTGGATTTTAAGATGCTTGCTCATTCAAATCGTTACAGAAACTCAATGAAGTTAAGTTCCTTGAGTGACCTTGCCTCACTCCTTGATTCAGATAGAAAAGGGCCAAATTTTATTCATTTCCCAATAAAAAAAGGAATAGCGAGCAAGTTACCACGTCCTTCAATCTCCCCAAATGATGTTGCACAAAGATTTAGAAAAAATATAGAAAATACAAATGATTAATCAAAAGCAAAATATCTTACTCAATCCGGGTCCAGTCAATATGTCGGATCGTGTAAAAAAACAAATGATCAGTGAAGATTTCTGTCACCGCGAAAAAGAATTTTCAGATTTGATACAAGATCTCAATTCACAGTTGGCAACTACTTATGAGGATATGATGGATTATGAATCCGTAATCCTAACCAGTTCCGGAACTGGTGCCGTTGAGGGGATGCTGACTTCATTTATACACGAAGAGAAGTCACTCATTGTGAGTAATGGCGTTTATGGCGAAAGGATGGAGAAGATTCTTCGTGCCCAGAATAAAGCTTACCATGCCATCAAATTTGATTGGCTTGATCCAATAGATGTCCAGTCAATTGCAGATTCTATTGATGCCGATCGGAGCATTAAAAACTTAATTTTAGTGCATCATGAAACAACCACAGGCCGATTGAATAAATTGCAAGAAATAGGTCAGCTGTGTAAGAAATATGATCTGAGTTTATACCTCGATGGCGTCAGCAGTTTTGGTGCAGAAGAAATAATGGCAGACGAGATTAATCTAAAAGCTGTTGCTGCATCTGCAAACAAATGCCTTCATGGCGCACCCGGTCTTGCTTTTGTGATTGCGCATAAGGATCAATGGAAGAGGATCCCAAAGGAACCTTCTGGAGTTTATTTTGATTTGCATGGTTACTATCACATGCAAAAAACCGATGGATTCTCACCGTTCACTCAAGGCACCCATTTGGTTAATGCTCTTCATGAGGCGATGCTTGAATTCAAAGAAATGGGTGGATGGAAAGCAAGAAATGCCTTATTCCAAAGCAGAGCTGAACAAATATATCTTTGTCTGCATCAGCTTGGCATCAAAACGTTGATACCAAAAGAAGATTACTCATCTGTATTGAGATCTTATCGATTGCCAGAAGATATTGCGTACCAAGACTTACATGCCTTTATGAAAAATAATGGATTTGTGATCTACCAAGGACAAGGCAGCTTTAAAGAGAACATTTTCAGAATTTCAACTATGGGACATATTGAAGAATCACACATCACTTTGTTATGCGATCTATTTGAAGACTTTTTCAATAATCATGGTTAAGGAAGCTGTAATTTTAGCAGCAGGAATGGGAAGCCGATTGGGGAATCAAAACGATCAAAAGCCAAAAGGATTTTTACAATTGGGCAATCAACCCATTATTGAGGAGTCAATCAAGAAATTGATCAAGTGTGGTATTGAGAAAATCTGGATTGTAACTGGCTATCAATCTCACTACTTCAAAGAATTAACCGAACGTTATGATTCCACCGTGTGTCTTGTCAGTAATGAGGAGTTTGATCAATCGGGAACATTGCATTCACTTTCAATGATTGCAGAAAAGGTATGTCCTCCATTTTTATTACTCGAGTCCGATATCATTTTTGAATACAGAGCAATTGAAAAAATTTTGAACCATCGAAACGAAGACTGCCTTCTATTGAGTGGTTTCAATGAATGTGGCGATGAGGTATTTGTTGAAACCAATCGTGAAGAATTGGTATTTATGTCAAAAAATATGCATGAGCTTAGCCGTCCTCCAGCCGGTGAATTGGTTGGAATTACAAAAATTGGAAAAGAATTATTTTTAAAAATGATGCAGTTTTATAACAGCGATGAAAAAAATAAATTGGCCGATTATGAAACCGATGCATTGGTTGCGGTTGCTGGAGAGATCTCAATTCCCTGTCTAATAATAGATGATTTAATATGGTCAGAAATAGATGATCAGTCTCATCTTAAACGTGCTAAGGAAGAAATTTATCCCAAGGTTATTGAAACTGATTTAAAATATTTTTCTAAATCATCCAATCAAAGGCATTTGTAGGTGAAAAAAAGATTAATAATTTTCTCAATGGCATCCATTTGCTATACGAATGCGGCTCATGCATATCTTGATCCAAGTACAGGCGGCATGCTGATTTCAGCAATAATAGGAATGTTCGCTACACTGGGACTGGTGATTAAGTCATATTGGTATAAATTAAAGTCACTCTTTAGAAAGAAAGAAAAAAGGATGGATTGATTATTCGATATGAAAACTTTCTTTAAGGAGTTCCAAGGATATCAAGCATACAAGAAACTTCCCAAATCGTTTAAAGAAATTGTTTTCTATTCAGAGAGTTTTCAAGATTGGCACCATCTCAAGCCGCTTTTGTGCGGATTATTGAATCAAAAAATGACGGTTACCTATGTCACGTCAGATGAAGAAGATCCTGGATTACTGAAACAGTCTCCAAATTACAGGTCCATCTATATCGGTAAGGGTTTTTTTAGAATTCTTTTCTTTCAGTACTTAAAGGCAAAGTTATTCATTTTAACCATGATGGACTTGGATAATTTTGAACTAAAGAGATCTATACATCCAGTTCATTATGTCTATCTATTTCATACACTTGGCAGCACTCACATGGTTGATCGAGAAGAGTCATATGATCATTACGACACTATATTCTGTGCAGGCCCTCATCAGAAAAACGAAATTGAGAAAAGGGAAGCAATCAAAGAGGTTAGAAAAAAAAATTTGATTCAATATGGATACCCCAGACTTGAGAAATTGGTTCAGATTAAATCGAAGGCTGATGAGAAAGACAAAGTTGTTCTTCTGGCGCCAACATGGGGAAATGAGAGCCTAATCAATACAATTGGGGAGGATGTTTGTACAAAGATTATAGAGAGTGGATTCAAACTTATTCTAAGGCCACATCATGAAACATTGAAGAGAACACCGGAGGTGATTTCTCAGATTGAGAATAGATATAAAAATAATCAATCCTTTACATTGGTTACGGAAATGAGTGATACCGACTCCCTCTTGAGCTCAGATATTTTAATATGTGATTGGTCAGGAACGGCAATTGAATATGCATTAGGCCTAGAAAAGCCAGTCATATTCATTGATACACCGCCACGAGTGAGAAACCCCAATTGGAAAGAATTAAAATCTGAGCCATTGGAAATAAGCATCAGAGAAAAAGTGGGTCAAATAATTTCCCCAACAAATCTCAATGACTTGTCATCTGCTATTACTCAATTATTGAGAAACGATCAAACCTTTCCCGACCAGATGAAATCATTGCGTAAAGAATTTGTATATAATTTAGGTCTTTCAGAAATCGTTGGCCCAGAAGAGATAAAAAAATTATTAAAAACACTCTAAAACTAAATTTTCCTTCAAGTTGGTTCCTTTGGTACGGTTTCTTTAATGGACTTATAGCCTCTTTGATATCGATTCAGTATCTCCTTTTCTATCCTTCGACTATGACGTGGTTGTCTGCGAGTTATATTCTATTTGCAACTTTGACTCATTTTATATCGATACATTATTTACCGCTTCTTTTGCTCTCATTGATTCATCGGATAGTGGACATGAAAAAAACACTGGTCCTCTTTGCAATAATTTATGGATCAATCATTAATACACTGATCGTGATGGATGCGAATTTTTTTACAACCAATCGATTTCATATGAGTCTTATGACCGCAATCCTTTTTGACAGTTCGACCTATATATTCCTATTGCTTCAGCTCATGATTATGATCGTTTTCCATTATTTTCTTGGCAATGAAATAGGCAAGTCCCTAAAAAAAAGAAAAGGCAAGACTTTTGTCGGTATTTCTCTAACAGCTGTCGTTATCAGTGCGTGGATATATGTTCAAGGTGTTCATATTTGGGCAGATGCAACCTATCAATCATCCATCACAACTTTCACAAGATATTTGCCATTATTCAGACCTATTCATGCCAAAAGAGATCTTGCTAGGTTGGGTTTGATCGATTCAGATCGATTGAGAAAAGAGAGTCTGTCCCGGCAAAAAATAGATTCAGAGTTACTTTATCCAAAGAATGAGTTGCAGTGCAGGATTGATGAGCAATCAAATAATGTATTGATTATTCTGATCGATGCCTTGCGTCCCGAGATGATCAATGACGCGGTTATGCCCAATACAACAAAACTTTTCTCCGATAGCGTCAGCTTTGACAATCATTATTCAGGTGGGACCTCATCCAGAATGGGTATGTTTTCACTTTTTTATGGTCTGCCTTCTACATATTGGAGAGTGTTTCATGACAATCTCAAACCTGCGCTGATGATTTCAAATTTTGATGAGCATAATTATGATATTCAGGCCATCAGTTCATCAGGGTTAGGAAGTCCTGCAGTCCTTGATAGGACTGCTTTTGCTGGTATTTCCAATATCAATCTCAAGCCACTAGATGATTCTGAAACAGCCAGTTTAGAGTTGGTGACCGATCGTTGGGTGAATGGATTTGATCAAGGCCAGGGATCTAAATTTTTCACCTTATTGCATTATGATCCTCCAATCAATGAAGCAAACCCAAATCAATCTTTGGGTATCACCAATGGATTTTTAAGAAAAGATGATGAAGCACACAATCTTGAAGTATCAAGATATATCCAATCAATCCGACATGTGGATAAGGAGATTGGAAGGTTAAGCGATGTTTTGAATGAAAGAGACATGCTCAAAAATACCATAGTGATTTTGACCTCAGACCATGGTTATGAACTCGATGATTATCAAACCAATTATTACGGCCATTCTAGTAATTATAGTCCCGCTCAAACCAAGGTCCCTCTGAAGATCATTTGGCCAAATAGAAATTCTGATAACTATTCATTTCGATCGTCTCATCATGATTTTGCACCCACCTTATTGAAGGAAGTCTTGGGTTGCTCAAACAGCTACTCGGATTACAGCACCGGCAATAATTTATTTGATCAAAAGCCTTGGAATCATTTAATCGCTGGTAGTTACGACTCCTTTGCAGTTTTGACAAGAGAAAAAACGATCATTTCTTATGGGAGTTACTTTGAAGTTAGAGATCAAAACTACAATCCCACTGACATCAAAAACACAGATTACAGGGACATTGAGGATGCAATATCCGATATGAGTGAATATTACAAATAATGTCAGTTATGATCAGAATATGCCTATTGATATTCATATTTTCTCAGCAAGCACTCGGCCTTGAGCAACCACTTGATCAAAATCATTTTGGCCAGATTACATTCGATCCAAACAAACCTTCGATCCAGAGATGGATGACATGTTATCCAGATTGTTCATCAAAAAATAAGATCTCTTCGGAGCTGAATATTGAGTCAAACATATTTTTAAAGATTTTGGATAGCAATGGCATTCCTCACAATGACTATGAGATGAAATCACGAAAAGTGGGCGATAAATTCAAGATTACCTACACCCGAAGCGATTATGAAGATGGGATCTCAGAAGTGGTTTTTCAAAATAATCCAAAAAATGGTTTTGTAGAGCTCATGATTCAATCAGAAAAGGATATTCAGGTTGAAATTGATCCAGACAAGCTTTTGATTGAGGAAGATATCTATGGAATGGGCAGTATCTATAACGGTTCATGGTTGGTCAGGTTGTCTGATCAGGGCTCTGAGAATATAACCGCACTCAGTCAAGTTATTGTTCAAAAAAGCTCTTGGATTGGTGCTCGAACAAGGTTCTGGACATTTCTAATTTCTCCTGAAAATCATGAAGCAACGGCCAATAGAATCACTGAATCAGAGCTGGGATTGAAACTCACATCAACTGCTGAAGACGGTTTGCATCATTTCATTTTGTATTTTGGCCCGCTGAATACAAAACAATTGGTCGGTTCTGAGCCAGAACTTAGGCAGCTTATGTATGCGGCACTTTGGGATTGGCTGAGGCAATTATGCTTTTTCATTGATTGGATCTTTTTCTGGTTATTCAATTTTTCTGGGAATGCTGGATTATCAATCCTTCTTCTTGCATGCGTATTAAAAGTCATCATTTACCCTCTGAACCGAGTCGCTGAAAAATGGCAGGATGATGTGAATATTACTCACTCCATGTTGCAACCAAAAATCGATGAAATAAAAGATAATTATTCGGGCGAAGAGGCTAATGACAGGATCATGAAGCTCTATAAAGATAAAAATATAAATCCTTTTTACTCAATAAAAAGTTTATTTGGTTTTCTGATACAGATCCCCGTTTTCATAGCGGTCTTTGATGTTTTGGGAGAATCAATATATCTATTGGGGGAATCTTTTGTTTTTATCAATGATTTAAGTAAACCGGATCAGTGGGCAACACTTCCAATTTTTATACCCTTTTTTGGATCTTCGTTGAATCTTTTACCGCTGTGCATGATGATAATCAGCTTGTTGAGCGCCTATCTGTACTCAGATAAAAATCTAAACAAGAGTTTACTGGATAATCAGAAAAGAAAATTATATCTCATGTCTGTTTTATTCTTTGTATTGTTGTTCACATTCCCATCGGGGATGGTGCTTTATTGGACGACTTCTAACTTTCTTCAATTGATGCAAACACAAATAAAAAAGGCTCTTCAATAAAGAGCCTTTTTTTAGGATTGATGTTTATTTACATAAAGAATCCGTGACCGGCGCCTACCATACTCATCAACATTGGAATGGACAGCATTGTATTGGTTCTTGAAGCAAGAAAAGCAGTTCTTGCTGCTTTTGCTTTTTCCTCTGCGGTCGCTTCAACGATACCAAGAACTTTTTTCTGATTTGGCCAAATTAAAACCCAAACATTAAACAGCATGATGGTCCCCATCCAAGCACCGATTCCTATCGTTGTGGCATATGCATTTCCACTTCTCATGCCGAGCTCAAAAGCATCACCGAGCACACCGTTTAGATGCAAATAAACTGCACCAGTCAACCAGGTAACCAAGGCCGCCCATCTGAACCATAGAAGTGCTCTTGGAGCGACATACTTAGAGATTGCTGCCGGTCCAGGTCCACCCTCGTCCGCATTTGCTTCTGCAACGGAGGGAACTTGGACAAAATTAAAGTAATAAAGAAGACCGATCCAAGCCACACCTGCTGACACATGCAACCAAATGACAATTGATTGGATGCCATTGACTGAAGCGGTTGTATTGCCAATTGCAATCACCACAGCTATAACCAGTCCAGTTATAATTGTGCCAGTGATTTTGTCTAATGGATTCATAAACATACCCCTAATGATTTCTTAACAAATAGAATTATAACAATTTTTTTTAGAGTGAAACAAATCATCGAAAAATTATTCATTATTTTTAGAGCTTAAGAATCTATAATATAAACATCAAAATTAGGAGTAATCGATGACACTAGATGAACGAATAAAGAATCAATTGGAAGAGTTTCCTCTAATCCTATACATGAAGGGAACGCCAGATTTTCCACAATGTGGGTTTTCAGCAAAAGTTTGTGGAATCCTGAAAGCTTCGAATAAACGATTTGCCTTTGTCAATATTCTCGAAGATCACGAAATACGAGAGGGCCTTAAGACCTATTCAAATTGGCCAACTTTTCCTCAGCTGTATGTCAATGGTGAGCTGGTAGGTGGATCGGATATTATAGAGCAACTCTATGAATCCGGTGAACTCACCACATTGCTTGATTCTGTTCAAAAGAACTGACTGCTTTTCGGAGTATAGATCATTCCAAAAAATGAGAAAGTTTTAGTCCCTGATCTCGGCGATTTCAGTGATGTAGAAGTCGTTGAAATGCATGTGCAGCCTGGTGACAGGCTAAATATTGACGATCCAATCCTCACTTTAGAAACCGAAAAAGCAGCCATGGAGATCCCCAGCCCTGTTTCAGGCAAATTGATTGAGCTATATGTCCAAAACGGAGATAAAATTAATGAAGGTTACGACCTTTGTTTAATGGAGATTGCAGAGACAGATACCAAAGTTGAAGAAAAAGAAAAAAATACAGAACCACAAAAAAAGAATGAAACAATAAAAAAGGAAAAGTCGACACAGATCACTCAGGCTCAAAGGAAACCTATAGAGAGTAAAAAGAGTGATCGAGAATTCTTTAATACCTCTGTTGCCTCCGTTCATGCGAGCCCATCTGTCAGAAAATTGTCACGTGAACTGGGCGTCGATTTAAATCAAGTCAATGGATCTGGAATGAAAGGCCGGATTCTTCCAGAGGATCTCAAATCATTTGTCAAAGCAGCAATGAGTGGAAACATTGTTGGTGTTCAATCGGCTCTTCCGGAACTGCCTGTCGTTGATCATTCAGCATTTGGGGATATTGAAAGCGTTCCGTTGAGCAGGATAAAGAAGATATCGGGACCAAGGCTTCAAGCCAGTTGGATCAATATTCCGCATGTCACACAGCATGATGAAGCGGATATCAATTATCTGGAGCAATTGAGATTGGATTTGAAGAAGTCTTATAAATCAGATGGAATATCCCTTTCAATCCTACCATTCATTGTAGTCGCAGTTTCTCAGCTCTTGAAACAAATGCCCGATTTTAATTCATCATTGGATGAAAAGAACTCAGCACTCATACACAAGAGGTACGTCAATATAGGGTTTGCAGCAAATACTGAGAAAGGCCTTATGGTTCCTGTCATAAAAAATGCAGATCAAAAGAGCCTAAAGGAAATCTCACAAGAGCTTGTGAAGTTGAGTGAAGATGCTAGAAACGGAAAGATCAAGTTAGAAGATCTCCAAGGCGGAACATTTACGATATCCAGTCTAGGTGGTTTTGGAGGAGTAGGATTCACACCAATCATTAATCCACCCGAGGTTGCCATACTCGGTGTCGCTCGAGCACAGATAAGACCCATCATGATTAAAGGAAAATTCTTACCAAGACTTATTCTTCCTCTTTCATTGTCTTATGATCATCGAGTCATAGACGGTGTTGGAGGGATTCAATTCACAACTGCACTGAAACAAATGCTTGAGAATCCGGAATCATTTCTACCTGAGGAGACGAGTGATGGCTGAAATAAGAATCCCCGATCTCGGTGATTTTGATGAGGTAGTGGTTGTCGAGGTTCATGTCACAGAAGGAGACAGCATTCAGGAAGGAGATCCGATATTAACGCTCGAGACTGAGAAGGCTGCAATGGACGTACCAAGCACCGTTTCCGGTGTTGTTGAAAATGTTGTTGTTGGAATCGGTGACAAGGTATCAAATGGAGATTTAGTCAGCAATGTATCGCCTCAGACAGGACAGGACTCAGAAATACCAATGAAATCGAACGATGATGAGCCAGAGCAACAAATTGAATCCAGCAATGCAACCGATCAACCAATGCAATCGGAATACGATTACGACTTGATTGTTCTGGGCGCTGGCCCTGGTGGTTATGCGGCTGCGTTCAGGGCTTCTGATCTGGGCTTAAAAGTGGCTTTGGTCGATAGAAATGCAGACTTAGGCGGAGTTTGTCTCAATGTAGGATGCATCCCCTCCAAGGCTTTTCTTCATGCGGCAAAGATCTTAGACGACTCAAAAGAAGCCGAGATCAGCGGCATAAAATTCAACGAGCCAGAAATTGATTTATCCAAAATGAAATCTTGGAAAAACAATATCATTAAAGGATTAACAGGAGGACTCAAAGGGCTCGCTCAAAAAAGAAATGTTGAGGTGATCCAAGGTACGGCCACATTCTTGTCAAAAAGAGAAATTGAAATCATTCATGAAGGCAAATCTAAAAAAATGTCCTCTAAGCAGTTCATCGTGGCAGTGGGTTCTGAGCCTGCTGAACTCCCATTCTTGCCTAATGACCCACGAATTATTGATTCCACAGGCGCTCTGGAACCAAATGAAGTTCCTTCAAATATTTTGATCATTGGTGGCGGCATTATAGGCCTTGAAATGTCGACAATATATTCCGCCTTGGGTAGCGAAGTTACGATCGTTGAGTTAACAAAAGATTTGATGCCTGGAACGGATCCTGATCTTGTGAGACCGCTCGAAAAAATTCTTAAAAAGAAGTGCAAAAGCATTATGAAATCAACTCAGGTGATCTCAGCTGAACCTTCTGATCAAGGGATTGACGTGTCTTTTAGGCAAGACGATAAAGAATTCAGCGAGATATTCCAAAACATTCTTGTTGCAGTGGGAAGGCAATCAAACGGAAACCTTCTTGGTTTAGATGCAATTGGAGTCAATATAGACGAGCGAGGCATTATCGGTGTCGATAAGCAATTCAGAACCAATGTTGAGTCGATTTTTGCAATTGGTGATGTGATCGGTGATCCCATGTTGGCGCACAAAGCAAGCCACGAAGGAAAAATTGCTGCTGAAGTGGTCTCAGGACATAAAGTTACAAATGATGTCCGATGTATCCCATCCGTTGCATACACTGATCCAGAGGTTGCTTGGGTTGGGCTTTCAGAGGAGGAGTGTAAAGCAAAGGGCTTTGATTATGGGAAAGGAATTTTTCCATGGTCAGCCAGCGGTAGATCGCTCACGATTGGTAGAAATGAGGGCATGACAAAGTTGCTCTTTAATAAATCGACGAAGAAGATCATTGGAGGTGGAATCGTTGGCCCCAATGCCGGCGACTTAATCGCAGAAATTGCTTTAGCAATCGAAATGGATTGCGATGTGAGTGACATTGCTCTTACAGTGCATCCTCATCCCACATTGTCTGAAACCGTTGCCATGGCAGCTGAGATGTTTGAGGGAACGATTACCGATTTATATATAAAAAGCCCATAGCTCAATTATTCCGTTCGGTTTCGGAAGAGCATAAAGTAAATCAAAACTGACAATGCGATAAATGATCCCGAGAAGTAGTTTATCAATGAAGGATTCCCCGTGCTTAATATGGATGCAATCACTGCATGACCAATTGCAATTCCTCCTAATTGTGATGCAGGGATCATGACAGAATAATTGCCGGACTTATCAACCGAAGCAACCATGCCCATTAAAAAAGGCCCAACAAAGTTCCAAGCAACTTGAAAGCAAATGGCTCTCAGCATGAATCCAATCCAAGTGATCTCACCACTAAAACTCATTATGATTAAAATCTGAATAGAAAGTGCTCCAAATACCGCATAAGACCGATCTATTTTACCAATCAGCATCGAAGCTGAAATTGGACCTATGATGCTCATTGCTGTACTTATGAATAATGCTCGACCTATGGCATCGCCCGATAAACCATTGTTTATGCCATATGGCACTAGATTATTAAAAAATGGACCAACACCCATTTGCCATATAGCCATGATCAAAAGGCCTATGAGCGGAAGAAAGAGCATCTTTGATGACCCGTCAGTATTGATATTATTCAATTCCGATTGCTTCCCATCATTTAAATCTTTTATGAAATAGAGCCCAATGACAGCAAGAGCTATAGCAGGATAGGTCATTCCTACAATGCCATATTTTGACATCGCGATTGGAACAAGAAGAGCCGTTAAGGACCCCATGATTACTTGTGCAGCAATGGTGTAGGAGAAATTCTTGTCTGGATTTATCGTTCTGCCAATTGCCGCTACACCCAAAGAAAAGCATAAGCCATGACCGAAAAGACCCGTGATGAATCGAACAGTAAGGAATAATGGAAAGGAATGCTCATCAGAGAATTCAATGCTGGATATTAAGTTTCCAGCAACAATGACAGCAATCCCAAAATATGCAATGGTTCTCCATCTGAATTTCTGTATCCAGAAAAATCCCAACATTGATGACAACGCCATTCCTGCAATCTCAGCGGAAGATACTAAGTTTGCCTGAGATTGGTTGAATCCCAACTCAGATATAATACCGCCGACAAAGAATGGCATCCCAAAAACAAAAAAAACGCCCACGCAACCTACAATGATGGCTGCAAGTACTTCTGTTTTTTTATCTATCAAAGCCATTCAATTATTATGCTACATTTGATTTTATGAATAAATCAGAAAGGGCTAAATTCATTATGGATGCTTTGAACGAATCGTATCCTGAGACCCCTATCCCGTTGAATCATATTGATAACTATACTTTATTGATTGCCGTCTTGCTGTCTGCACAATGCACGGATAAAAGGGTCAATGAGGTCACTCCAGGACTGTTTGAACTGGCATCTGACCCTCTTTCGATGACAAAGCTAGCGGTGGAATCGATCTATGAGATCATCAAGCCTTGTGGATTAGGCCCAAAAAAATCAAAAGCAATCAGCGATCTGTCCCATATTTTGATCAATGAATATGATCAAAAAGTGCCTGAAAGCTTCGAGGCATTGGAGCAATTGCCCGGTGTTGGTCATAAAACAGCATCAGTGGTTATGAGCCAAGGCTTTGGGCATCCAGCTTTTCCTGTGGATACACATATTCATCGATTGGCTCATCGATGGGGTCTCAGCAATGGAAAGAACGTTCAAAAAACCGAAAAGGATCTAAAAAATATCTTCCCTGAATCTGCTTGGAATAAACTTCATCTGCAAATGATCTTTTGGGGGAGGGAGTACTGCCAAGCACGAGCATGTTATGGTCTCGAGTGTTATATATGTGAGTCTTGTTACCCAAAACGCAAGACTCCTGTTAAACATAAGCGGGGATAGGTTATCAGTTTACTCTTTGCCCCGGTTTTGCCTTGTCGTCTGGCGAAATCAAGAATACTCCCGAATCATCGTCACCGGATGCCAGCAACATGCCTTCAGAAACTCCAAAACGCATTTTTCTTGGTTTAAGATTAGCAACGACCACAATCAGTTTTCCAATTAAGTCAGAAGGATCATAGTATCCTTTGATGCCTGCAAAGATGGTTCTTTCTTCTGTGCCAATATCCACCCTTATTTCAAGGAGTTTATCAGCCTCTTCGACATCTTTTGCATCGATAATCTTTGCCACTCTTAGGTCAACATTCATGAACTGATCAATGTTGATGATGTTTTCTTCATTACTCATTGTTTAATTATCCTTTTAATATCTTCCTCTTGAATTCTAGTGAGGAGGTTTTCATAATCGTTTATTTGATGATCCTTGATCGCATCAGTAATATCTGACCAATTGAGGTCAGACAAGTTCATGAATGACTCCACATTTCTTGCAACCTCAGGCATCACAGGTTTTAACAGGATGGTTAATTTTAGAAACATATTGAGCGCATTGGTGCAGACTCTTTGCACGTCTTCTTTTTCATCTTTGTTCTTTATCATGATCCATGGTTTTTCTTGATCCAAGTATTGATTTGCTTTGTCAGCCAAAAGCATGATTTTTCTCATTGATTGGCCAAATTCACGTTTTTGATAAAGCTCTTTTATCTCTCCTGTTTCATCATTGAATGCATCCAGCAAATCATCATCAATTGATTCTGAGAGTTTGTTTTCAAAATGGTCTCTTATAAATTTTGAACTTCGACTGGCAATGTTGATCCATTTTCCGATTAGATCTGCATTGATTCTGTTTCGAAAATCTTCCGTGTCTAAATCAAAGTCATCTATACCCGATGAACTCTTATAAGCGAAATAATATCGCAGACATTCCGGATCAAGATGATCGAGATATGTTCTGGCTTTGATCAAAGTTCCTCTCGATTTGGACATTTTCTGACCATTTACCGTCAAGAAGCCATTGACATAAATCGCATCCGGTTTCTTAAGGCCGGCACCTTCTAAAACAGCAGGCCAAAAGAGTGCATGGAAGTATATGATGTCTTTGCCGATAAAATGAACCATATGTGTATCTGAATCATCTTTGAGGTATTCCTCAAATTCTAGTTCGGATTTATCTGATAAGTTTTTTAGTGATGCAAAATATCCAATGGGTGCGTCCAGCCAAACATAAAAGTATTTATCCTTCTCGCCCGGAATAACAAAGCCGAAGTAGGGAGCATCTCTCGAGATATCCCAATCCCTCAGTCCAACGTCAAACCATTCTTTTAGTTTTGATTTTACCGATGGATGAATGTCGATTGTTTCGATCCATCCTTCAAGCATGTCATTAAACAGAGTCAGCTTCATGAAGTGATGTTCGGATTCTTTTAAGCTTGGCGTTTCACCTGAGATGGCAGAGATTGGATCAATTAGATCGGTCGGCTTGTATGTCGCACCGCACTTTTCACAATTGTCCCCGTATTGATCTGGTTCGTTGCATTTGGGACACGTTCCTCTGACATAACGATCGGGTAGAAACATATTTTCTTTGTCGTCATAGGCCTGCTCAATAATTTCTGTTCGAACACAGTCGTTCTCTTTAAGCTTTTTATAAATTTCTTTGACTAAATCTTCATTCTCTTTTGAATGAGTTGTGTGATAGTTATCGAAGGATATATGGAAATCTTCGAAATCCATTTCATGTTGACGAGTGTACTCTGCTGCAAGTTCTTCTGGTTCAACACCCAGCCCCTCTGCGCTCAGCATAATTGGAGTCCCATGCGCATCGCTTGCACAGACAAAGACCACGTCATGGTCGTGCATTCTTAAAAATCGAGACCAAATATCAGCTTGGATGTATCCAACCATATGGCCAATATGAATCGGTCCATTGGCATAGGGCAAGGCATTGGTTATAAATATCTTTTTATTTTCAAGATTCATGATGTTTTGATCATCTTACCTGAGTTTCATTAACAGCACAGGCAGGAGCGTTAAATTAGCAAATAAAGCAAGCAACATTGCAAATGCGGTGAATAGACCAAAATAGATTGTTGGAATGAAATTGGAAAATGCCAAAATTGAGAATCCCAAGATAATGATGACGGAGGTGTAATAGATTGCTTGACCGGTGCTGTTGTGAGCATTCTTTATGGCAACATCAGCATGAGAAGAGTCTAGTATTTCTTCTCTAAAACGATGTACATAGTGAATCGAGTGATCGACACCAATGCCGATACAAATGGCAGCAATTGTAATGGTCATGATATCGAGTGGTATATTCATTAAGCCCATTAGTCCCAAGACGGAAGAGGAAGCTATGATACTGGGAATCACCGCAATGACGGCAAACTTGATCGATCTAAACAAGAACAGGAACATTATCATGATTGCAGCAAAGACGAATCCAATCGTTAAGATTTGAGAAGTGATCAGGCTTTCAAGAACATTGTTGTATAAAACAAGCATACCGGTTAGCTTCACTTGAGATTCTTTGAGCCCAAGCTCTGATGTTAGATCGCGTTTTATTTTTTTTAGAAGTTCACCTCGTTGCAAATCTGGATAGGACTCATAGACCCTAAAAGAAATCCTGAGTTGATTTCCATCTTCTGAAAGATACGGATCAAAGAGTGCCTCTTTTACATCATCTGGCACTTTCTTATAGAGAACAGACAGAAAGAAGGTATCCATCTCATCTCCATCATTCAGAGTTTGAAGAACATCCATCGTGGTATCAAATGAAATCACCTTTCCTGCTTCATTCAACGATTCCAAATAGTCGTGCACTGCTTCGATTGTCTTCAGGCGATATGAGTTATACCAGTAGCTGTCACCACCGATGTCGTATTCGCCATCGTCATCTTCAAAGAACGCCTCATCAAAGAAATCATCTTCGATAATATTTTCATCGTCTTCAACATTAAAGAAATCAGGATCGGCTTCAATGATGATATCAAGCGGAGTTGTTCCGCCCAGCTGCGAGTCAATCACGCTTAGGCCCTGAAAGATCTCTGTGTCTTCTTTGAAAGCTTTAATGAATTGATTTTCAGCAGTCAGTTTTGTGATACCGGAAATGCTTATTGCAAAGACGATTGTAAATAAGATGAGAATCTGTGTTGGTTTTTGAATCACAAGATTTGCAAAGGCATTGGTCAGCTTATGTGTTTTATCTTCTTTCACTTGATGATCAATTTTAGAAAATAGACTGAGCAATGCCGGGAAAAGATTGAATACCAAAATAAAAATCACTCCCATGCTGATCAACATCATCCAACCAAAATCGATGACAGGTCGTATACCTGCTATTAAAAGTGACCCGAAGCCAACCATCGTCGTTATTGTCGTGAAGAGGCACGGCTCGAGCTTGTCTCGCATGGTCATTACAATCAATGAAGAATGATTTTCTTCAGGGAATAATTTTACAAGCTCTCTGTATCGAACAGTCAGGTGAACCGTTATCGAAAGACTGAAAATCAACAATAAAGCCACAAAATTTGCTGAAACAACTGTGACAGGCCAAGACATATAGCCCAATACACCTGTCATGATCATCAGTCCGATAAGGCAGCAGACCATTGAAACGATCATCCATTGAGGATTTTTAAATATAACCAATAGTGCAATCACTAAAAACATCAGTATCAATAATCCAAATAACTGAATGTCGTTTTGAATGTAATCAATCATGTCCACAGTGATCATTGGCACACCACCGAGGAAAATCTCTGCCGATGACTTGTACTGGTCCAGAACACTTCTTACATCTGATACCATCGTAGCGGTTTCATTTCTTTCGTCTTTTCTGAGGCTTTTTACTTCTGATGTGAGTCGGTCAAGCTCCTTTAACTCCATTGCAGACAGATCGGAGTCTAATCTTTTTGCTCTCAGCGCATCTCTTTTATCGATCAGTGACTCCAGCTCAACATTTAATCTGATATTCAGAAGCATTGCTGTTGTTTTCGAGTCTTCACTGATGATGAGGTTTCTGTATAGATTGCTTGTTGTGAGTTCAATTTTAGCCAATTCTTTATCGGTCTCTGGACTTAAAAAGGTTGGAGCAGAATCTGCAATTTCAGCAAGGCTCTTGGGTGGAGACTTAAGCAATGGAACATCTAAAATGCTCACGACGGATTCAATTTGGTCCAATTTGGATAAATCTTTCTTAAGATTGGTTAATAGATCGATTGTTTTTTCATCAAATAAGTCAATCTTTGGACTGATGGTAACCACTAAAAATTCATCATCGCCATATCTTGCTTTGATGTTTCGATAATATCTCAAGTCTTCGTCGTCCTGAAGAAGGAGTGAATCCGAAGAGGCATCGAGCTCAAAATACTGAATGTTGTATGAAAAGAAACCCAAAAAAGTCAGAATCACCAGGATCGTTATGAACGGATTCATGGTTGGTCTTTCCAATTGCCAATTGATGATCTTTTTTATCATTTCTTTGTCTTACTGTTACTGGTGGATGTTTAAATTTTAGTGCATCATACTATCTACAATAAATAGTTTAATTTATTTCTTTTAATTATCTTTTAGGCGATGACGATCAAATCTGATAAATGGATCAAGAAAATGGCTCAAAATCATAAAATGATAGAGCCTTTCACCGATTGTCAAATTAGAAATACAGATGGGAATGATCTGATTTCCTATGGGACATCCAGCTTTGGTTACGATGTTCGTTGTGCGACTGAGTTTAAGGTTTTTACGAACATTAACTCAGCCATCGTTGATCCGAAATCATTTGATGAGAATAGTTTTGTCAATTTTGATTCCGAAGTATGCATAATTCCTCCAAATTCATTTGCCCTTGCAAGGACGGTTGAGTATTTCAGGATTCCAAGAAATGTTTTGACCATATGTTTAGGTAAATCAACCTATGCGCGTTGTGGAATTATAGTGAATGTGACTCCACTTGAACCAGAATGGGAAGGGCATGTCACACTTGAATTTTCAAACACCACTCCACTTCCAGCAAAAATATATGCCAATGAAGGCGTGGCTCAGATGATATTTCTTGAATCAGATGAGGATTGCGAGGAGTCCTATTTGGATCGGAAAGGAAAATACCAAGGGCAGATCGGGGTTACATTGCCTAAAACTTAGTCGTGTTTTATAACTTTGGGTTCGTTCAGTGGAGCGCCATCGATATAAATTCTTCCAGACTCTATAGATAGCCTTTTTTCACTGAACCACTGGATTGCTTTTGTGTAGATGATGTACTCACCCTGCTGCACTTTCTTTTGAAGGGTATGACGGTCGTCATTGTTTTCTATATTGCATTGATATTGAATAATCACTGGCCCATCGTCCAGTTCTGAAGTCACAAAATGAACACTGGCTCCATGGAGGCGTTCTTGATTATCAATCACTCTTTGGTGCGTGTTTAGTCCTTTATACTTGGGAAGGAGTGACGGATGGATATTTAGAATTTTGCCTGCAAAAGAATTGCAAAAGCTTGAATTCAGTATTTTCATGTATCCAGCTAAAATAATTAAGTCCGGATCGAGTTCAACCATCTCCTTCTCCAAGCATTGATCAAATTGTTTGCGATCTTCAAAAGAAGAGAAATCAAATATTGTTGCATCAATGCCTTCTTTTTCTGCTCTTTGAAGTCCTTTTGCTGCTGGATTGTCTGAGATAACGGAGATGAGATCGATCTTCAGCGATTTGTCTTTAATGTTGTCGATGATGGCTTGGAGGTTCGTCCCGCCGCCAGATATTAAACAAACCGCTCTACATTTTGATTGGTTTTCATCACTCATGGTTAATGATCACAGATGTTTCACCGCTCTCGATGAATCCGATATCATATGCATTTATGCCTGCATTTTGAAAATGCTGGATCACTGAATCCTTGAGACCATCCTTCACGATGAGAACGTATCCAATTCCACAATTAAACGTTCTAAGCATTTCATCCGAATCGATATTAGCCTCTTGCTGAATCCAATTGAAAACTGGAGGCAAACTCCAACTCTTTGTATTGATGATCGCTTGAAAACCATTCGGGATAGCCCTTATGATGTTGTCTTGGAATCCACCGCCAGTGATGTGCGCCATTGATTTAACATCAAATTTTTCAAGACAGCTCAGTACTTGACGACTGTAAATGATTGTCGGTTTGATGATTTCCTTTTCAAGCTTATCGCCGTTAAGAATTTGATTCAGATCCACCGAATTCTGTTCAATTAATTTTCTGATCAGTGAATACCCATTTGAGTGAGGACCGGATGAACCAAGACCTATGATTGCATCGCCTTTAGTTATGCTCGATCCATCAATGATTCTATTGTAGTCAACGATCCCAACGCAAAACCCAGCTAGGTCAAAGTCACCCGATTGATAAACTCCTGGCATCTCAGCGGTTTCACCACCGATCAGTGCCATTTCAGATTGCAAGCAACCATCGGCAATTCCTTTTATGATTCGTTTTGCTTGTGAATTATTGAGTTCTGAAGTTGCAAAATAATCAAGAAAAAAGAGGGGTTTTGCACCCGATGTGATGATGTCGTTAACACACATGGCAACCAGATCTATGCCAACCCCCTCGAGGATATCGATTTGTTGTGCCAATTTTACTTTTGTCCCAACACCATCCGTACCAGAAACAAGAACGGGACGCTCATAATCTTTTGCATTCAGCTCAAATAAACCACCGAAGCCACCAATATTCGACAACACATTATCGTTCAAGGTTTCTTTGATTATTGGTTTGATTTCATCAATCAAATCATTGGCTTTATCAATGTCTACGCCTGAATCCGAATATGTTATTTTTGACTTTTGGTTACTCATTCCTAAAAAGTGTGTCCTTTCTAATCCGAGCTATGATAATTAATTGAAAATCTATATTATCATTATGACAATTATTAATCTTTGAGATATTCTCGATGAGTTCATATTTTCAACTACGAATGTCATATATTCCGAATGCAATTTGCATTCTTAGGATCATCTTAGTGATCCCTATTATCGATTTTTTATGGGATAAGCAATATGAGAATGCTCTAGGACTCATAGCAATAGCGGGCATCTCTGACTTCCTTGATGGTTTCTTAGCCAAAAGAAATAATTGGAGATCAAAGTTAGGTGCAGCACTGGATCCAGCGGCAGATAAAATTCTTTTAGTGAGTGTATTTGTAACGCTTTATTTTATGGATTTGATCCCATTTTGGTTAATGGCAACGGTATTGATGAGGGATTTCATGATCTTATTTGGTCTGGCTCTGTATTATTATTTTATAGAAAAACCCAATCCCAATCCGTCATTTATCAGTAAGTTCAATACAAATCTACAGATCTTCTTTGTGCTTTTCGTCATTGCGGGGCAGATTTTCAGCTCAAATTTTGATCTTCTAATTCAATTCACAGGAGCATTGGTCTTTCTCACTTCGATCCTCAGTGGAATGGATTATTGGATTTCATGGTCTATCAAAGCCAAGCAGATCATTACCGCAAAGGCCTGAAAACAAGTGAAACAGATCCCGCTTCCAGTAGAGATCTCTCAATACATGACTTTTGAGAGTTTTTTTGTTGGTCAGAATTCCGCATTAATTGATGCATTAAACGCTCAAGATCAAAAATTAATATGGATCACCGCAGAGACGGGTAATGGTAAAACTCATCTTTTGAGTTCGTTATGCAACCAGTATGATTTAGATAACAAGCGCATCCAATACCTTAGTATGAATGACTCAGATGACTATTCGCCAGAGATCATTGAAGGGCTAGAAGGGCTGGACTTGATTGCCATCGATGATATTGATTGCGTGATAGGGCAATATACATGGGAAGAGAAATTGATGGTTCTTTATGAGAGCATTTTAAATTCGAACACTCGATTAATCATGGCGTCTAAAAAGACACCAAAGGGTTTGAATTTTCAGATTCCAGATTTAGCATCCCGTTTTTCATTGGGATTACTATTTAAGATTAATCCGCTTGATGATGATGAACTTGTTGTTGCAATTCAATATCATGCCAATGCCAGAGGATTCGACTTGCCTGATGATTCCGCTCAATTCATTATGAAGCGAACGGTCAGAAGTGTGACGTCTCTGATGGATATTTTAGACATCCTCGAATACGAGTCATTATCCAGTCAGAGAAAATTGACCATACCGTTTATCAAGTCAGTATTGAAGATTGGCTGAACCACCCTCTGATTATCATATGGACGTTGCATGATTAGATTGATATTCTTTGAATTGTTAATGAAACCATTGAAATGAAGAATTATTTAATATCTATCATCGTACTATTTGCACTCAGTGCATGTGCAACATTGCCGCCGTTGCAAGAGATGAGCAACGCAAGGCAAACCATTGCAGCAGCAAAGGGAATGAATTCTAATGCTGAGCAATCCGAGAAGATTCTGGAGGCAGAACGCCTCTTATCTAGGGCTGAACGAAGGATGGAAGTGAATCTCTATGAGCCTGCCAGACAGGATGCATTAAGGGCCCAGAAAGAAGCAATTGAGTTCATTGAATGGGCCATTTCAAAATCGTCAAATCAGGAAGAAAAAGACTAATCATCCCTTGAGATGGGAAACGATCTCATTTATTTTGACTTCTGTTGTCTCACCCGTTCTTCTTGAGGTGATTTCGAGTTTATTTTGCTCGATACCTCTTTTGCCGACAATCACATTTGTGGGTATACCCATTAAGTCCGCATCTGCAAATTTAACTCCCGCTCTCTCGTCTCGATCATCGATCATGACTTCAATGCCGTCTGCTCTGAGCTCTTGATAAATTTTTATGGCATGATCCATTACAGTGGAATCATTCTTATCATTTAGAACAATGATTGATATTGCAAAAGGCGAAATGGCTTTTGGCCAAATGATTCCTTTATCATCATGGTTTTGCTCAATTGCTGCAGCAACAATTCTTGAGATTCCAATACCATAGCAGCCCATATAAGGATTGACATTCTTCCCATTGGAATCCAAGACTTCAAGCTTCATCGATTGGCTGTATTTATCACCCAACTGAAAAATATGTCCCACTTCAATTCCTCGTGCATAAGTTAGCTCTCCACCATTTGGAGCATTCTTTCCATCCAATGTTTCAACATTGGCAGCAAAGTTTTCACCATCACAAAAAGCGATTTCATCTTCACCAGACTCTGCGATGACATGAAACTCATGAGATATTGAGCCGCCAATTTCTCCGCTAGTTGCTTTTACTTTTCTGAAGTTCAGCTCTAATTTTCTAAAGATGCTTTCATAGGTTTGACTCATCTTTTCATATTCTTCCTCAAGAGATTCTTGGTTTAAGTGAAATGAGTAAGCGTCTTTCATTAAAAACTCTCTGGCCCTCATTACACCGAAACGAGGTCTGATTTCATCTCTAAATTTAGTTTGAATCTGATAGAAATTTGCAGGCAATTGTTTATAGCTTTTTATGCTTTTTCTCAGTATGTCTGTAATGACCTCTTCATGTGTTGGACCGTAGCAAAATAGACGATCATGACGATCATGAATTTGCAGCAATAGATTTCCATAGTCGTCCCATCTTTGAGTTTCCTGCCACAGCTCAGAAGGTTGAATGGTCGGCATCAGCACTTCAAGCGCACCCGATTCATCCATTTCGTTTCTTACGGTCTGCTCAATTTTTCTTAAAACTTTTAGGCCAAAAGGCATCCAAGTAAATATTCCAGAGGCCAATTTCTTTATAAGTCCAGACCTCAACATAAGTTGATGCGACATCAATTCTGCATCGGATGGGGCATCTTTGAGTGTTCGAAGGGGATAATTCGATAATTTCATATTGAAATAGTAAGTAAAAACCCAACTAAATGCATCAAATCATCGGATATATTGTTTGCATAATCTAGAAATCCAATTTTTACATGCCCCATGATTTATTTATAATGTTGCGATGGCTTTGAGAAAAGAAAAAAATCGAGAAAAGGTAAACTTAAAAAAAGGGATATTCATTTTGCCCAATTTGTTCACATCAGCAAATTTATTTGCGGGTTGTTTTTCAATCTTTTCTTCGATGGATGGGAAATATGAGTTGGCAGTCATATCCATCATTGTTGCTGTTTTCTTAGACGGACTAGATGGGAAGGTGGCGAGAGCCGCAAATGCTGTTTCTGATTTTGGCAAAGACTACGACAGTCTTTGCGATCTCATTTCATTCGGTGTCGCGCCATCGATACTTTTTTATTCTTGGGCGACAAATAACTTCATCGATGTAATCAATGTTAGGTTTTTATGGCTGCTGTCATTTTTCTATATTGCTACAACCGCATTGAGACTTGCTCGATTCAATAATCATCTCGTTCTCAAATCAGAGAATTATTTTATAGGATTGCCTTCTCCTGCCTCCGCAACGTTAGTAACCGTAATGCTTTGGCAGTGTGTCATTCATTCATTTAATGATTTTACTGCTCTGATTATCATTTCACTCTTTTTTATGACCGCAGCCATACTTATGGTTTCAAAAGTTGAATACAACAGCTTCAAGGATTTAAGAACGTTGAATAGAATGCCATTCAATGGTGCGTTATTGATTCCACTTATTTTTATCTTAATAATCATTGATGCTCCAAATGTTCTCAGTGTCTTATCAATCGCCTATCTAATCTCCGGTTTAGTTGCTGCATTGATAGGAGTTTTCAGGAATTCAGCTAAAAAGAAAGAAAGCAACCTCTCGGATTAGACCATGTCTTCGAGATTAAAAACGTTTCAATCATTAGGGATTGATGCTTATCAATTAAGAGAGGCATCAGTAAATCCTGACTCGATTCAACAGAGTGAATGGCCAATGATTGAATCACAGGTATCCAATTGCAAAAAATGCTCTCTTCATAAAGGGCGCAATAATACAGTCTTTGGAGATGGAAACAGGAATTCAGATTGGTTTTTTATCGGCGAGGCACCCGGTAAAGAGGAGGATCTAGAAGGAAAGCCATTCATTGGTAGGGCAGGGCGTTTATTGACCGAGGTTATCTTTTCCATGGGATTATCAAGAGAGGATGTTTTTATTGCCAATATTCTAAAATGCAGACCACCAGATAATCGCGATCCTAAGCCTGAAGAGGTGAAACAATGTTTTTCGTATCTAGAGAAGCAAATCGAATTGGTCAATCCGAAGATCATAGTTGCAGTCGGAAGAATTGCGGCTCATTCATTACTCGGTACCGATTTACCGATGGGCAAACTCAGAGGCAAGATACATGGTTTTGGACCCAGTGAAATCCCCACATTGATTATTTATCATCCCGCATATCTTTTAAGAAGCCCGTCAAAAAAGAAAAAAGTATGGGAAGATTTACAATTGGTGAATGACTTNCTCAAAGATGATTCTTAAAAACTATAAAAGAGATGCGATCTCTTGGGCTTTCTATGATTGGGCAAATTCAGCATTTGCCACTACAGTGATGGCAGGTTTTTTTCCAATATTCTTTAAGTCTTATTGGGCAAGTGATTTATCAGATCTGGAAAGTACTGCAATGGTTGGATATGCCAATTCCCTATCCGGTTTAATCGTAGTTCTATTGGCACCAATATTGGGCGCATACGCTGATATTGGCACCAAAAGGAAGAAACTATTAATCTCTTTTGCAAGTCTGGGTGTTTTTTGTACCGCATCTTTTTATTTTATTCCTCAAGGTGATTGGATGCTTGCAGCATTATTTTATGCTCTTGCGGCTGTTGGGTTTTCAGGAGGAAACGTGTTTTATGATTCATTGATCGTCTCAGTTTCCACTAATGAGACTAGGAATCGTGTTTCAGCTTTGGGATATTCATTGGGCTATTTGGGTGGCGGATTACTCTTTCTAGTTAATGTTATTATGTTTTTGAATCCCAATTATTTTGGAATAGAAACGCAATCCAATGCAGTATTGCTGTCATTTTTAATGGTTGCCGTTTGGTGGGCATTATTTAGCATCCCGCTTGTTCGGAATGTCAAAGAATCCGTTTCGGAGCATAATGATCCTCCATTTCTTCAAGCAATATCGCAATCGTTTAGTGATGTGTATCAAACTTTGATTGAAGTCAAAAAGTATAAGAATGTGGCTATTTTTCTCTTGGCATATTGGTTTTATATGGATGGGATTGACACAATTGTCAGGATGGCCACTGCTTATGGCTCCGACATTGGGTTGGAGACTTCATCCATGATCACTGCTTTGATATTGACTCAATTTGTCGGTTTTCCGTCCACTCTTATTTTTGGCTACTTTGCAGAAAGGATTGGTTTCAAGAAAATACTCAGTATCGGTATTTTAATCTATATCCTGATTTCAGTATTTGCGAGTCGAATCACAACTGCCACAGAATTTTATATTATGGCCATTGTCGTTGGTCTGGTTATGGGAGGCATACAGGCAGTCAGTCGTGCCTACTTCAGTAGCATTATTCCTAAGAACAAAGAAGCCCAGTTTTTTGGTTTTTATAACTTGGTGGGTAAATCAGCAGTGGTTGCAGGACCGGCTCTGCTTGCTTGGATATCCATGATTTTTAATACNCCGAGAGCGGGCATTCTGGGTTTGCTCATTTTATTTATTCCTGGATTATTGTTGCTATGGATGGTGCCGAATCACGAGAAATCANAGTAATTTAATTTGTTCTTCGATTCTAGATTGATCGGATACCAATCCTTTAAACTTTGCTTTTAGATCATCAACCACCTCGATCGGAGCTTTTTTAATAAAAGCATCGTTGGAAAGTCTGTTTTCAACCGATTCGAGCTCTTTATTGAGTTTAGACAGTTTCTTTTCCAGTCGACTCTTTTCTTCTTCAATATCCACTAAACCTGCCAATGGGATAAACACCTTCATTTCGCCCAACAAGGCAATGGCTGATTTTGGCAAGTCATCCGAGCTTTCTTTGTGTGTGATTGATTCAACCGATCCTAGATTACGAATGAATGAGCCAAGCGTGTCTAGTTTNTCATGATCCGAGCTTGAAGCATCTTGAATAATGATTGAAATAGACTGTTTTGGTGGAATATTCATCTCTGATCTGATTTGACGCACCGAGGATACAAAATCCTTAAGCCACTCAGATTTTCTAGCACCAGCTTCATCGGCTGACCAATCATTGGAAGAGGGGAACGAAGATTTCATAATGCTGCGTTTAGCATTTTCTTCATTCATTGATTGCCAGATTTCTTCAGTGATGAATGGAATCGTGGGATGAAGCATTCTTAGAATGGAATCCAGCATCANTATAAGATTGTTTTTTGTGTAATCTTTTTCTGATTCCGATATATCTGGATCATTGATAAGAGTTTTTGACAATTCAATATACCAATCGCAAAAATCATTCCAGACAAATTCATACATTGNTGTTGCTGCAAGATCAAAACGGTATTGTCCGTATTGCCTTTCCACTTCTTCGATTGTTTGTCTAAACCTTGATTGAATCCATTGATCGATTGGATGACCCTTTGAAACATTTGTATCCAGCAGCTCAAAGTCATTGGTATTCATTCTTATGAATCGAGAGGCATTCCATATTTTATTGCAAAAATTCCGATATCCTTCAACTCTGTTTAAATCAAGTCGAATATCTCTTCCCGTTGATGCTTGAATTGCAAAATTGAAACGAAGTGCATCTGTTCCAAAATCAGGAATACCATTTGGAAACTCCTTTTTTGTTTCATTGATTATTCTATTTTCCATTTCAGGTTGCATAAGGCCTTGCACTCGCTTTTCAAGGAGTTCATCAAGACTGATGCCGTCAATCAAATCGATTGGATCTAGTATGTTTCCTTTCGATTTAGACATTTTTTGACCATTCTTGTCCTTGATCAAGCCATGAATATATATTTCTTTAAATGGGANTTCATCCATGAACTTTAGGCTCATCATCACCATTCTTGCCACCCAGAAGAAAATAATATCAAAGCCCGTAACCAANACATTGGTTGGGTAAAATGTTTTTAAGTCATACGTATCATCGGGCCATCCAAGACTAGAAAAAGGCCATAGCGCGGAAGAAAACCATGTATCGAGAACGTCCTCGTCTTGAGTGAGGACTATGGATGCATCGATATTATTTTTCTTTCGTATTTCTGATTCACTCTCACCCACAAAGACATTCCCTTCGCTGTCATACCATGCTGGAATCCGATGACCCCACCACAGTTGCCTAGAAATACACCAATCTTGGATATTTTCTAGCCATTCAAAGTATGTTTTAGACCAATTCTCAGGTACAAACTTTAACTCGCCACTTTTCACCACTTCTATGGCAGGCTTTGCAAGCGATTCCATTCTTAAGAACCATTGATTCGTAATCAGTGGCTCTAGAATTGCACCGCTTCTGTCACCCCTTGGAACGGTGAGCGAATAATCCTCAATATCTTGGATCAGGCCCAGTGCCTGAAGATCTTCCACTATCTTTCTTCTCGCTTCAAAACGATCAAGGCCTTCATATTTGGAGGGCGAGGAGCATTTAATTTTGGCAGCTTGATCCAAAACACTGATGATTTCGAGACCGTGTTTGGTGCCAATCTCAAAGTCATTGAAATCATGAGCAGGTGTAATTTTTAAACACCCCGTCCCAAAATCTCGATCGACATACTCATCGGCAATAATTGGAATCTTTCTTTCTGTCAGTGGAAGAATGATATTTTCACCGATTAGATGTTTGTAGCGATCATCTTTTGGATGAACGGCTACAGCAGTGTCTCCCAGCATCGTCTCCGGCCTTGTTGTTGCCACAACAACATGACCCTCTTTGCCATCCAATGGATATTTCATATGCCATAAGGAGCCTCTCTCATCTGAGGTGACCACCTCAAGATCTGAAAGTGCGGTTTGTAAAACTGGATCCCAATTGATCAGTCTGTTGCCTCTATAAATCAATCCTTCTTCAAACAATTGAACGAATACTTTTGTCACACCCTTAATGAGATTCTCATCCATTGTGAACTTTTCTTTTGACCAATCTGTTGAGGCGCCCAATCTTTTCATCTGTTTTGTTATAGTGCTCCCAGACTCTTCCTTCCATTTCCAGACTTCTTGCTCAAATGCTTCTCTACCAAGCTCTTGTCTTGATGTACCATTTTTTTCCAATTGTCTTTCCACAACCATTTGTGTCGCAATTCCAGCATGATCTGTGCCCACTTGCCATAAAGTATTTTTGCCTTTCATGCGTTCGTATCGAATGATGATATCCATTATCGTGTCTTGAAAAGCATGACCCATGTGCAAAGTTCCAGTCACATTGGGTGGAGGAATTACAATACAGAAAGGATCACCTGATTTTGACGGTGAGAAGTAACCAGAGTCTTCCCAAGAAGTATAAATCCTGGATTCTATTTCTTTTGGGTTATACCTTTTGTCCAACTCAATTCACCTTATGAGATTTAATTCTGTAGTTTAATCCTTTATATGTTTTCCACTTAACTCTTGCCAAGCTTTTCTTATCTTCTGAAGCGGGAACAATCTCATGAATTTTTTTGGGTTCCAATGTAGGGTCTTCAGCTTGATCGGAAAGATTAATTATGACATCAAGGTGCATATCAGGCAGTGTTTCACAGCCGATAGATATTGGTGCATTATCATTTTTATTTTTAAGCATTGAGTGGGGAATAAAACTCTCTTGCCGAAAGGTCCAAAGCTGACCATCGATGAGTTCTGCTTGTTCTTCATTAGAGGCATGGATGTAGATTATTCCAAATCTTTGTTTATAGCCTTTTTCAATCAATCGATAGACATAATTCATTCTTTCTTTTTCATCATCGTTTTCAAAGTGATGAAAAGTGACTTCGATATCTTTCATTGATTAAATGATTATGTTTTTGATTCGTTGATCAGAAATTCTGACATTAAGCCCATTGGTCTTCCTGTTGCTCCCTTATTGGCACCTTCAGCCCAAGCAACACCAGCAATATCAATGTGAGCCCAATCATAATCACCAACAAACTTCTGTAGAAAGCAGCCCGCTGTGATTGTGCCAGCTCCTGATCCACGCGTACTGATATTAGCAACATCAGCAAAATTACTGACTATTTGATTGGCATAATCTTCGGTAAGAGGAAGCCTCCATGTCACATCATCAGTCGACTGACCGCATTGAAATAATTGATCGGCCAACTGATCAGAATTACTCATCAATCCTGAGTGATGAGCTCCCAGTGCAACGACACATGCACCTGTCAGTGTTGCCATATCAATCATTAATTTAGGCTTATACCTCTGAGCATAAGTGAGTGCGTCAGCTAAAATCAATCTTCCTTCCGCATCAGTATTCAAGACTTCTATGGTGGTTCCGGACATTGATGTAACAACGTCACCGGGTAATGTTGCTGTGCTACTGGGGACATTTTCACATGCAGGCACGACGAATACCGCATTTATTGGAAGATTAAGCTCTGTGACCATTTGCATTAGACCAATCGTGGTTGATGCTCCACACATATCATATTTCATTTCATCCATTTTATTTGAAGGCTTAAGCGAAATACCTCCAGTATCAAAAGTGATTCCTTTGCCGACTACAACGATTGGTTTTTGACTTTTAGATCCATTATTGAACTCAGCAACTATCATTTTTGCAGGCTCTGAAGCGCCAGCTGTAACCGATAATAGAGAATTCATTTTCAGCTTTTTCATTTGGGCTTCATTGAGTACTTTTAACGTGGCAGACTTATTTTTATTCATTATTTTACGGGCGACAGATACGAGATAGGTCGGTGTGCAAATATTTGCAGGTAGATCTCCCAGATGTCTCACCAACTTTGTTGCCTTTCCGATAGCATCACCATGCTCTAATCCTGTCTTAAGGTCTTTTATGGCTTTTTTTCCATTTGTCCCAATCTCAATCTTTCTGAGATCAAGCTTTCTAAGATTGCTTTTTTTTGTAGTGGTGTATTGGTAGCTTATGGAATGCCATGACTCTGCTAAAACTCTCGATAGTCGATATGCTTTATTTGGATTATCAATTTTTTCAGCTCCATCATGAACCAAGCTGACAACACTCTTATGATTGGTTTGAGAAATTTTACTCAGTGCTGATGCAATAGCTTTTCGGTAATTCTTTTGTGAAAAATCTTCAAACTTTCCACAACCAACTAAAACAATTCTTTTGTATGATTTACCCGTCACCGGAATGATTCTTGTTTGACCAATTTTTCCTTGAATGTCCTTATTTTTGATGAAATCATCGATCAATTTTCCATTTGCATTATTGACAAGCTTTGCGGCTCCCCTGAGTTTTCCATCATTAAATACAGAAATCATCAAACAATCCGTTTTGATCTCATTGATTATTTTTTTATTCGTAGCAAATTTCATTTTTTAATCCCTCTGATTTATTCGGTGACTGTCTTATAGTATCTAGACTATCCAAACTAATTAGTAGACCATAATTGTAGTGTAATGATATGGTCATTAAAACTAATAAATACGGACCTATTGTATTTTTTATAGAGTATTCAATGTGAATAAAATTATTAGTCAATACATATTAAGAGAGATTTTTACAACCTGGCTGGGCGTAACTCTTATATTATTGATTGTGCTGATCACGAATAAGTTTGCCGGTGTCATCAGCGACATTGCTTCTGGTGATATTCTTTCATCATCTTTACTTCCGATTATTGCACTGTCATCCATTGAATATTTGGTCATACTGCTTCCTTTAAGNACTTTTTTATCCGTAATCATCGTGATTGGTCGTTTCTATAGAGATCATGAAATGACAGCAATACAAGTGGCAGGGAAGGGCACTGGATTTATATATAGAATATTTCTTTTCCCGCTCATTGTGTTGATTGGTTTACTAGCATTTATCTCAATCGTCATATCACCCAATGCAAAACAGAGCATATTATTGAATGAAGAGGCAGCGATGCGTTCTGTAGGGATCGAGTTTTTTGAGCCAGGTAGGTTTGTGAATTTAAAAGACGGATCTGTTTTCTATGCTCAAGGTCAGTCGGAACAAAATCGATTCATAAAAGTCTTTCTCCAAAAAAAGACGAACAATAAAATCAGTGTCATTACCTCTGAATATGCTGAAATTCAATCACTGGATAATGATGCAAACCGCCTTGTATTCTTCAATGGGCAGAGGTATGAAGGAGAACCTGGGACAAATGAATTCCGTGTACTGAGATTTAATGAGCACAAATTGCCTCTTTTTTTCGACACAAATGGTGAAAGCGATGAAGGTTTTGAGACCAAAAGTTTTAATGAACTCATTTTAAATGACTCTATCCTCTCGAAATCTGAACTGCAATGGAGGTTATCGCCACCAATAGCTTTAATTATTCTAGTGCTTTTAGCCGTGCCATTGAGCAAGTCATCGCCCAGAGAAGGACAGTATGGCGGATTGGTTATTGGCGTACTGATCTATCTTGTGTATGTGAACTTACTTGGTGCTGCAAAAGTTTGGTTTGAGCAGGGCGATAGCCCTATGCAACTGGGAATGTGGTGGGTACACGGATGTTTTGCTGCATTCTTGGCCGTCTATTTGTTTTCCAAGAGCAGACTTTCAAGGGTTGGTCGATGAGCATCATTGATTTATATATTTTTAGAGCAATCTTCAAGGCAACCTTGATTGTTGGTTTTGTATTTGCCTCATTGTCACTCTTTGTTGATTTTGTCAGCCAGAGTGATGACATCGGTCTTGGTTCATATGGTGTTTATGAGGCAATTCAATATTCTCTAATGAAGTTACCAAGCTCATTGATGAAATTCATTCCAATCATTGTATTGATCGGATCACTGGTTGCTCTTGGTAATCTTGGAAAAAACAGTGAGCTTATTGTGC
This sequence comes from Gammaproteobacteria bacterium, assembly GCA_002691305.1. Taxonomy (GTDB): domain Bacteria; phylum Pseudomonadota; class Gammaproteobacteria; order Steroidobacterales; family UBA11654; genus CACPJA01. Next base: position 44,876 of record NZHF01000040.1, read on the forward strand.
TTATGTCATCTGGATTTTCATTCCTTAGGCTCTCCTTATCTGTCTTTTTCTCAGGCATCTTATTGGCAATGATCTTCGGTGGATCTGGTGAATATATTTCATCTCCACTGGAAAGATATGCAGATCAATTCAGGACAAAAAATAAATTCAATATCGAAACACTTGGTGATACTGGAGGATTTTGGGTAATTGATGAGCAAAAAATCATAAACATCAATTTTGTAAAAGAAAACAATAGTTTTGGAGAGGTTACAATATTTGAGATTGAAGAGGATTTTGAAATCAAGAAAATTTCTTTGGCATCGTCTGCTGGTATTGATGATTATAATCAATGGATACTCAGCAATCTTTCGGAAACTCTTTTTTCAGAAAGTGGAGTCAGTTCTAATTTCTCAAGGTATCAGATCGAGAAAACCAAATTGGATCGAGATCTCGTTAGTTTGAGTGTCACAGATTCCGATGAGTTAAATGTTATTGAGCTTTCTAGATTCATTGATTACCTAGAAGATAATCAACTCGATACCAAAGCCTATATCACTGTATACCATAGTCGGCTGGCATCGTTTCTGATTATACCGATACTTGCACTCTTAGCATTGCAGATGTCAGTTGGCTCACAGAGAAAGAGAGGATCGGGTTTTAGAATTTTAATTGGGATGATCATAGGTTTGGCCTATTTTATTAGTCAAAATGCAATCCTAGAGTCTTCACAGATTTTTGATATCAACCCTGAAATTGTTGCTTATATCCCACTTTTGTTTGTTACGCTTGTGATCATGATCTTTTTCAGCATAAGAAGGACCCCATGAAGCTTAAGCGCTTCCCATTTATCATAATCCTCGCTCATTTATTGGGATGTGGAGCATATGAGTCACAACTGAATGATTCCATCGAAGTGCATAACCAAGGTATTGAAAGCAGGGTCAATGCTCTCGAAGAGGAGGTCAATCAGCTGAAAGAAGAATTAAGTCAAATGAGCATAAAGANCATTGAAAATGAATCGCTCATAACAAAAGAAGAATNAGAGAAAAAAGTAAAATCAAGTCATTCACAGAATGCCAAAGAAGATTTTGAATCATCCTTTGAATTACTAAGAAAAGGCGATTATGTTTCTGCTGAAGTTGCATTGAGAGATTACATAGAATCATTTCCTCAAGCGACTTATACCGATGATGCAAAATTTTGGCTTGCAGAATCACTTTATGCTCAGGCTAAATTCAGTGAAGCTTTAGAAATATTTAATCAGATCATTGATCAGTATCCAGATTCAGAAAAGATGATGGAGTCCATCCTCAAGTCTGGTTTTTCTCATCAAGAACTGGGCGATCTGAAAACGGCTAAAGCCATATTTCAAAGAGTTATCAGAGAATTTCCTAATTCTTCTGCATCCAGCCTTGCAAGCGAAAGATTAAATAAAATTGGGCAGTAAAACTGCTGTCAAAATTAAAAAGAATCTCTGTTTTATTTTTATCACCTAGGTTATCATTCACGTGCATTTTTTGAATTGCCATGGGCCGTTAGCTCAGTTGGTAGAGCAGCTGGCTTTTAACCAGTTGGTCGTAGGTTCAAATCCTACACGGCCCACCACTAAACTATGAAAAGAAAGATAAGAAAGTATTGGATTGTGTCTTCAAGCTTATCCCTTGTTTTTTTTCTATTACTTTTGATAATCTTATACTTCACTCTGTAAGGAAGAACATTGAGCAAAAGCACCATTCAACTTAATGATCATCTCTATGAATACTTACTCAATGTTTCTCTGAGAGAGCATGAGGTTTTGAAGAAACTCAGAGATGAGACATTAAATCTTTCGGGATCACAAATGCAGATATCTCCCGATCAAGGTCAGTTTATGGCATTCATGGTTAGAGCAATTAGTGCGAAAAATATCCTTGAGATAGGCACGTATACGGGTTACAGCGCACTGGTTTGTGCTTTGGCTATGAATAATGGTCGTCTCATCACCTTAGATTGTGACTCAGTCATGACACAGGTTGCTGAAAAATATTGGAAATTAGCAAAAGTAGATCACATGATTGAGCTTATGCTTGATTCTGCCATGGATTCACTCAACCACCTGTGTTCAATCGAGGACAATTTAGAATCTTTTGATATGATTTTCATTGATGCTGACAAAAAAAATTATCATGCTTATTATGAGCTCTGCCTTCGGCTTTTGAGTAAAGACGGGATCATTTTATTTGATAATGTTTTGTGGAGTGGGGATGTAGCTGATCCTCATAATAAAGAGGCAAACACAATTGCAATAAGAGAACTGAATCAATCATTACATACTGACCAACGTGTAAACATAACCATGATTCCAGTCGGTGATGGAATTACGATGGTGCAAAAGAGGTAATCAATGGACGAGTCTTTAAATGTTTTCGGTGAACCATTGAGTGATTGCAATCTCAATCCTTTAACTGGTTTTTTCAGAAATGGTTGCTGCGATACATCCGATCAAGATGCCGGCAGCCATACCGTTTGCAGCATCATGACTTCTGAGTTCTTGGCTTTCAGTGCATCTGTGGGCAATGATCTATCCACACCTATGCCTGAAGCCGGTTTTGAAGGTCTTAGTGAAGGGGATCAATGGTGTCTTTGTGCACCAAGATGGCAACAAGCTTTTGAGGCAAATGCAGCGCCTAAAGTTTTGCTCTCATCAACACATAAAGGTGCTCTCGAACACTGTCGATTGGAAGATTTAAAGAAATTTGCAGTTGATCTTAATTGAGAAAAATAGTTAATTGTAATGAGAAGAACTACTTATTTTCCATATATGAACACAGAAACATCAAATAATGATCCAAATAGATTTATTTGGTATGGCGTATTCGTAATCATCACAGTTGTTTCTGCTTTACCACTCTTTGGTGCAAGATTAAGCGATTTGGGTATCAACTATCTATTGATTTTATTTATCCATGAGTTTGCAGCTTTTCTTTTCTTTGGACATACTTTTTTCTCGAATATCTGGGCAATGCAAATTCGATTCAATCAGTCGAAAGAAGCTGGAATATGGGCAAGAGGATTCCTAAGAAAGCTTGCCATGAGTGTCACTCTGACCACATCAATCATTATCCCTATTTCTGGTTTAATGTTGATTGAATCATGGGGAGGTCTGCATGGTGCTCCTTGGGCTTGGAATGCTTATTTGGCTTTTTGGTTGATGGCAGCAATCAGCATTACACCTGACATGATTCGATACGGTCGGAATAGAAATTCAGATGACCCAAAGCATGGTATGGTTAGCGGTGCAATCAGAGGAAATCTTGCGCTTATTCTCACTGTTTACATCATTTGTTGTATGGTATTGAAGATTTCATGGATCACACCCTTTGCAAAACTGACATTCTTTGGCTAGAAATCAAATATCATTCATCGCATCACTATTTGCTGTTGCCTCTGCAAGTCCATCCCTGATGTTTTTTTGCTGTGAAATTGGTTCATATTTAGGACCAACTTTTGGATCAATGAATTGTTCAAGCGGCTCAACGATGTGGTGGCCATCAATTGCACAAAATCTAGTAATCGAATAGCGTTCCCATTTTGTGGGTGGAACCCTATGCGGGGTTGCTTTAATCAATCCATTGGAGATGACTTCGGTCATATCACCGATCATGAGTATTATTTCGTAACGATTCGAATCAACATATGTCCATTCGCCGTCTGGATTTTTAAGTTCTGAACCCTTTTCTGATTGTGTGAGTAGAGTAAAAATCTCATAGTCTGTATGTGCACTGATGCCAAAGAGATTTTCTTCAGGATCTTCTTTAATCTCGGGATAAAAAATAAGCCTCATAGTGGAGGGTGATTTTTCGGTCATCCGTGATGTGATGAAGCCCTTTTCAAGATCAAGGATTTCTTCCATGCTCGATCCTATGACTTTTTCCAGTTTTGAACAAGCCAAGAAATAATCGTAAATAGTCTCTTGGAAATCGGGCATTTCTGGAGGCCATAGATTGGGACCAAAGTTTCCGTATTCTTTGTCTAATTCTTCAACTTCATAACACATATCAAAGGCAGAGCATGTGGCCTTAGTACCTGCAGAATATGCCGACTCTTCTCCACAAGGCGACCAACCCCTTCCTGATTCTGCAAACCTGTAATGTGCCGCTTGTTTTCTGTCATCAGAATCATCCATATCATGAAAAAGCTTCGACTGATCATATGCCTTATCAATCAATTCCTTTGATATGGTGTGATTGACTAAGAGACAGAAGCTATCCTTGATCAATGCATTTTTGAATCTTTCCAGTTCGTCTTTTCGATCAATTGGATTTGAAGAATTTGTTATTTTATTTACGTCAATTTTTTGCATTTGATTAATAGAAATATTGGATTGTGAATATTATATCTAATGATCTTATTATAAAATGATTTCAAGTCACAAATTCATTCTTCAAATATGGATAAAAGAATAAACATCATCAAGGAACGTCTAGAGAGTAAAATCAATGCTGTCTCATTGAGCATTGAAGATCAGGGACACATGCATAAAGGACACACTGCTCATAAAGAAGGGATGATGCATATCTGGGTTGAAATTGTCAGCGATGATTTTATTGATCTAAACCCCATTCAAAGACACCAATTGGTTTATGGCATCCTAGGCGATGAGTTAAAAGGAGATCTGCACGCACTCTCTCTGAGTTTGATGACATCCAAAGAACTGGAAGCAAATAATCATGGAGAATTAAATGACTGAAATCGGAGTAGTGATGGAACCCGTTCCAAAGTGCTCAGCTGAGATGGCAACGAGAATTGAGGAGATGGGTTTTGATTCAATACTTTGCCCAGATACACAGAACTTATCAGCGGATCCTTACGGGCAATTATCTTTAATGGCTCATCACACCAAAAGAATTAAGCTTGGAACAGGAGTGACCCATCCAGTGACAAGAGCAACGGCTGTTACTGCATCTGCAATGGCAAGTTTGCAAGAGGAATCCGACGGAAGAGCGATTTGCGGAATAGGAAGGGGCGATTCTTCGGCAGCACACATTGGTAAGCGACAAGCCACAACAAAAGAATTGAAAAATTGCATTCAAACCATTCAATCTTATTTTAGGGGCGAATCCATAGATGTAGGAAGCATGCAGTCTCCTATTCGATGGATCGATCCCAATCTAATACCGCCAGTCCCCATTGATGTGGCATGTACAGGTCCAAAAACTATTCAGATGGCTTGCGAAGTACCAG
>NZHF01000041.1:0-8402 GCA_002691305.1 Gammaproteobacteria bacterium
TGTGCAGATCCAGGTTCATCTGATGGGGGTACTGGTGAAATACCATATAGATTTAAGAAGTCTGACCATTCAGTAACACTAACAGCATATCCTACTGTGGTTACTTCTCCATTCTTAGACGAAGTAATATTTTGTTGATTTAAATTCTGCCTCGTAGTCCACCAAGGATTTGATAAATTCTTAAGACTCTCAAGATACTTATCAACCTCATCCATTAAAGGATCTGCTGCATACCTAGTATACTTTGTAGGATCCCACTCTCCAGTATCCTGACCATTTACACCCCAAACTCTACCATAAGGTATACTAGTATCAGCACATATATCTGGTCCAGACTCATCCATCTGATCCTTATAATATTTCCATGTCTCTACACAATTGTCTCCATCTGATACCTGTACACGAACTACCGCACCTTTACTAAAACCACACTCATCCTTAACCTCAACTTTAGGAGGGTATTGATATCCAAAACCAGGATTTGTAATATCTAATGTAAGTAACCCACCATCAGTTCCAACTACTGGATTAGCAAAAGCACCTACTCCACCACCACCATAGAAATATACTTCGGGATTAGAATTACATTTATGATCTAAGTCAATAGAACCACAATTATCAGGATCTTTTTTAGGTAGTAAATCTCCTGGTACTAACTTATTAACTTCATCTATACCAATATATTTTACCTTATCCCTATTCTTAAGAATGAATGCTGTATTTGGATACTCTTTCTCGTGATCATTTGCTTCGCATAAAGAAATGCTAGGAATATATCCTCTAGTACTAGAAATATACCCAACAGATATCTCCTTCTGAGTAACAGATCCAAATATATTAAATTGGGTTGCAGCAATTGCCATCTATTNTATANTATNNTCAGAATACATATTAGATATTTATCATGTATTATTTGAGTTAATTACAGCCTTTGCATTTTCATAATTNAATTCCAATTCTCCTATTGTTGGTTCTATAAATGGAACCCCACTAAGAGAATCAATAGCAGTATCTTTTACCTTACCTGCAATGTTTGCAATATTAGGTAACTGCTTCTCTGTTTGTGCAGCACCACCAGTACCAAGTGTATATAAATCAGATACTGCCTGATTAGGTGGCAACTCAAAAGGAAAAACATTTGCAGTCATATTCTCAAACTGAAGTGCTTGAGTTAAATTACCACCAATAGCAGCAATAGATCCCAATATATCATCTAACTTTTGACCAGTTCCTTTTAGTTGCTTCTTTGTTTTTTCCTGAGTAGCTGTAAGAGTAAATGTTGCATTGGTAGATTTAACACCAAAATTAGTCTGGTCAACAAATAAAACATCTCCCACCTGATACTCTTTTCCTTTTTTAATAACTTCAATACCACCTGCGTCTATTGGTCCTGCAACCATAGTTAACTTAAATGCACCGTTACCTGCAATAGATCCTGNTCCTCCCTGCATATGAGGCATGATAGTATCACCTACCTTATATCCTGTACCTATTGTATGAACCCNTACTGTTTGTATCTCTCCAGCAGTAACTGTCATGTTAATCATCATACCAGTACCAATTCCAGTAGTATCACAAACAACACCNNNTTGNTTTCCATTAACATAATTTGATCCTTGACTTATCCACTCATAATGTTNAGCACCANCTGCTGCATNAAAACCTGCTAATCCACCAGAGGATACAGTAATATTAACTACACATCCCTCACCTTTACTTGTAGTAATTCCTGGATTAACATTACCAAAGATNCCAGTAGGAACAGATGTAGCAGTAAGATAATTANTACCACCTAAAGTTTGATCTAATACTTCTGCATCAGTAATAGACATTACCTGACCTTCTATAACCTCACCACTATCCTCAACCTCACCAGTTCTCAATAACATCTTCTGCATGTCATCCATAAAAAAGTTTATACTCTTAACGATATTATCATTTGCTTTATCAATTAAATTTTTATTAGATGATATAACTTTTGCCGCTAGATCTTCTGCATAACATGCAGGAACTTTAGGAATAGTTGGTTGATCAGAATCATCTGTTAAACTATCGACAATATCATCTATAGTCGCCGTAGAAGACTCAGAAACCTNATTGATTCTATTAAAAATCTTTTCTGCCTCAACCAATATTTCATCTTCCTTGGTTATATCTGAGGTTAATCCAGTCTGATCCGTGATTGCTTGATTGATTAACCTATTAGACATACCGTTAATCTGATCCATTAGATTTCCAGTATCCAAAGTATCTTCAAGTACTTTTTCAACTGTACCACACATATTATCAGCAATCTGATTATAACTTTGNAATATTTGTTGCCCTGTTATCTCAGTCATGTCTGCCATCATCCACCTTTGACTNGATGGCATCTTAGCAACTTTATCTGACAACTCCTTATTCAAAGTTTTAGAGACATATTCCATCATCTTATCAGAAATTATCTTCATATACTTAGACATTTCACATGCAGCATTTGCTTGNGTTGCTNTTAAATTACGTATGTCTTTACCCATAGAAACCGCATCGACATATCCACCGTCTTGCAAAGATTTTAAATGCTTATCAACATCTATAGCAAGATTATCTACAACAATCTGCATGGATTTTAAAGAAGACCCAACAAGATCATCAGGTTTCATTAAAGGAATAGATTTTTGATATAGTTCTTCTCTTATAACATCAGCAGCACCTGTCAAATGAATGGCATCTATATTCTCTTTAGTTGCTCCTGGTTTTGCTGGTGCTTGAGTAGAGTTTGCATTCTTAATTCTATTATCAATTCCCTTCTTAACTTGTTTCTGAATATATNCAAATTNCTCATCTCCAANCAATCCCAACTCCTCACTCATTGATTTTGCAAGATCAATGTCTGCCTGTTGCTCTCTTGATACTGGTTTATTTTGAGCAGTACCAAACCGATTAGTTTCTAATTTTGAATTTGCTTCTTCCTGTGCTGCCTCTTTTGNTTTTGGTTTTTCAGTAACAAGATCNGTCTCAGGNACTCTTTCTTTAGAAGNACCNTNTTTANNAACAGCACCATCACCATATCCACTTCTTGGACCTAAGTTANTATCCTCACTAGCTTGATCATTANNTAAAATNGTNTGAGCATTATTACCAAGCACTCCCATAATAACAGGAACACTTTGATCTTTNCCATCTAAAAAGAATCCAAATACAAAGTTACCCTGACGGAGGTTTGCAGTCTGAAATGCACTACCCTGACCTCCACCAGCAGTAACTGGGTACATTATCTGTGCCCAAGGAAGTTCCTCATCAACAGGAACAGTTTTATCATGGAGACCCATGATTCTTACTTTATATCTCCTACCCCAACCTGGAACTGCTTCTTTATTANTCTGTTTACCTGGAGACATATTATCTCTCCAAGTGGAATCGTCAGCAATCTGACCGACCCACCAGAAGAAATCAGCACCTAAAAATCCTGAATTAAATAATGATCCCCCGATATCCATAGGTTAATCGTCGTATACCTTACATTCGTCTGCGTCTGGATGATTGTCACAATACACTTCTAGATGACTATCTTCATGTCGTGTATGANAATCATTGATCTTACCTTCGTTCGCATCTACTTNATCATCCTTATGATACACATCATAATCAGCATGGACATTTTCTAAATCTTCTTTTGTATATTCATGCATACCATGATTAGTATGCTCTTTACCATCTTTAGGATCAAGATAAACTTCGTGATCTAAGTTGTGTTTAATAGTCATAGGTTTTCTCCTAAGATTAGCTTGCTGTACCTTTTCTACCAAAGGAATCCCTAACCAAATTTAATTTAGTATAGGTATTTTTTGGAGTCATATAGTGGCATAAATCCGCTATAATATATATCCCACCAGCTTGCTGGTCGTTTTCTCCAGTTTTCTCTGCGGTAAGTCCAGGTGCATCTACAAATATAGCATCTCCTACGTGTAATGAAAAGTCTCCAGGTAAGGTAATCGTGACTTTTGATGCATAGAATTGATTATAACGTCTAATAGATTGATTTGCTATTTTAAAATACTCAAAATTCTGCTTCTCTGCATCATCAATTTGCTGAGATGTATCTCCAGAAGGTAATGATCCATGATCAACTAGGAAATATGTAGTACGACTAAACTCTTTATTCTTACCATCATTGATTGTATTAAATTCTGAATTCAACACAGGCAATNCTTTACCTGCAGATTGTTCGGTATCTTTTCCATCACCACTTTCTATTACTGAATCAGTAAGAACTTCATAATAACAATTAAAAGGATCAAATAAAATCATCTTACTACTATAAGCACCAAGTCTCAACTTCTCCTGAACATCAACACGATTATCTAATTCATATTCCAATGCCTTNATATCATATCCTTNNGGAAGATTCTGACCTTTGGATTCAGGTGTCTCATTATAAATGANAGATTTCTTTTTTGGATTCTTAGAAGGATCTAATAAAGCATCNANTGATTTAAAATTAAATCCATTAGAAGTTTCATAAAAAAAGAATCCTGCTGCCNTACCACCTTTTCCTACTGGTACAGACTTCTTAGATAATGCATTCAACATATAGAATGGTTTTTTATTGTTACCATTGAAATTAAATTCATTCTCAGTATCCTCTATGTGCAACTCCTTTTCACTTCTAAGATAATTTTGATCAGTAAGTATAGATTTTATATGCTCTGATACAACACCATCAAACCTAGTATTAACTCTTATCTTTTCATTGAATATAAACTCTTTTGATACCAACTCTAACTGAATCAATTCNGTCTTTGTATCACTGTCTATTGGAGTTATCTTATTAACATACAAAGTAAGTTTAGGAGAATCACCTATAGCAACTTCATTATTATCTTCAAATTCTATCTCAACTCTTTCCTGTCCTACAAGAGGCAAACCTTCTCTTACTGTTTTATTACCACCATCATCACTCTTAGCAGAATCTCCTGAATCAACAAACCGTATAGTCGCTCTAAGAGTATCCTCTAATATACTCTCAAAGTACATTAGCAAAGTAATACCAGCAGAAATATCTACTGACCTATCTCCACCAAGATTTGAAAAGATTTTAACGGATTTAATTGCAGCTGCTTCTGCACTTGCGGTAAGTATCTTGTCGCTCATTTTGTTATTACACCGTACTTATATTTAACCATTTGCATCAAGGGTCTCATAAGGATCCTCAGTGCTTCCACCGCCACCAGAAAGAACCGTANTTCATNTNTANCNATNTGCATGCAAGGGTCTCANAAGGATCCTCAGTGCTTCCACCACCACCAGAGAGANCTAATTCATCTCTTCTAGTCTGAGGTAAAGGTGGTGTCTCAGTTTTCTGTTGAANAACAACAACAGTATCAGCACCCTCTTCATAAGATGCACTCTTATTGATACCATCTCTTATATTATTATTTGTAGCAAGAATATTGTTAGCATCAGCTTTTGCCTTTGTAACATAATTCATTCTNTCCTTTNTAGATAAANNTTNATANTCANCNTATTCNTTACNAGAAACCACTTGATCGTTTATNTTATAAGTNGTATCTCCTNNCNNNGAATTANANNTCNNACTAGAAGTNGTTTGAACCTTTNCACCTCTATCTGTTTTTGGTTTTGGTGGTTCCTTACCATCTACTTCTCCTTTCAAAGTATCCTTATCATCCTTTTCATCCTTCTCAGGATTCATTGGTTCTCTAGAGAATAATGCCCTACGCAATAAATTAACTTTGTCACCAATATTAAAAGGATTCAATATAAAACCACCCAATTTAAATGGATTCTTTGGTAACCCTTCCATAAATCTACTAAATCCAGTCTTAATCCAATCAAGTATTTGCTTACCTCCATCAAGAACCTGTTTAAAATCTCCTTTAATTTTCTCTCCTACTGCCTTTGCTCCACCACCAAACAACATACTATACATTAAATCACCACCATACACACCAATCGTTTCACCGATCAATGTACCAAGAACAGGAACAGGTATGAATGTNCCAAGTGCTCCACCAACTGCTGCACCAAGTGCTTTGAACATTGCTTGTCCTGGTGGATCTCCAGTCATCATGGAGACAATACCAACAATCAATGGTCCTAGAATTGGTATCCTCTTAGCAAATCCCTTCACTGCTGGCATNGCTGCTTTCATTGCAGGTGCTACAACTTTTGCTGCCTTACCAAATATTTTTACTGCCCATCCACCAACCTTTGCTGCTCCTTTCTTCACTACTTCTTTTGCTACACCAGCACCCTTACTTAATANACCAGCACCCTTACTAGCAACATTTGCACCCTTACCTAATAAATTTTTTCCAAGATTAAGTACTTTACNACCTATATNCTTTGCAAGATTTGCACCCTTACCAAGNACANTCTTTCCNANATTAAGTANTTTACCACCNACATTNTTTNCANNATTAAANANTTTNCCTAATNCCTTTGCNAAATTCNTAGCAAANTTNNNTNCNNTCTTNACNANTACTNTNGCNATTCTAAATGCTCTCTTTACACTNGCAAGAACTGANTCAAATATTTTCTNACCAAATATCTTCCACATAAGGAATCCATTNANCAAACTATTGAGACCCTCCATCAAGGACTCAATATGCTTCATACCCTCTTCACCAACTACATTGCCAATGAAACCCATTGCTAGGTCATAGAGTTTATAACCCCAATCAACAACAGTAGCTACTATATCAAATCCCTTTCCAACAATCCATANAATACCATCAACTGCTTTAAAAAGACCTTCAGCAATAGGTATTAACTTTGGTAGTANAGGAAGTAGTTTCAGTGCAACATAACCAAATACTATAGTAGTAAAGAATTTCTTCAATCTCTCCCAAAGACNTAAGACTTGTTTGGGTGCTTTCATACCCATCTTNTTCTTTTTCTTTTTTGGTTTTGTTTCTAATTTCTTTTCTGCTGCTGCTTGCTCTGCNTGTTCTTGTGCTNTCTCTGCATCTTTCTTTCGTGCCTTCTCTGCTGCAAGAGTTCCCTTCAATACCTGATCTATAGAAATAACTTTTATTTTAATTCGAGTAAGAGTATCTTCAACACCAACACTTCCACCACTAGTAATTGCCTTACTNGGAGCAGTAGGTACTAAAGAAGTAGTAGGTCGAACAGCAAGTGCTCCACCTTTTGTTTGATCTGNTCCACTACCTCTAACATCAGCGATCAGTTCATCTAATGTTGGTCTTTTAGCAACAGTCTTCTTCTTTTTCCTATTCAATAACTTATCAGCAGCAATCTTCTTTGCCTTACCTTTGACCATTCCAGTCGCTAATTTTTTACCTAANGCTGCCCAAGCCATTATACACTAATCCCCAATAGTTTCTGCTTATTCTTCTTCATTGCAGGATAAACAACAGGGAAAGCAGGAATAGTTGATCCACCCAACTCAGATGGTTNTTTAGCAGATGTATTAGTCTGCTGAATAATAGTTACCTTCTGATCATTAGATGTAGGAGGAGGNATATTTACAGACTTATCAAATGCATTACTAACAAACTCTTTACCTCTACTGAACATATCCTTTGCTTTACCACCTACAAACTTCGCTGCNTTAACNTGTGGTAGCATATTAAACATAGTCTTAGCACCACCAAACATATTCTGAACTAAACCACCTTCATTAAGATGTTGAACCAGACCACCCTTATTCATTTGCCTTCTATTCCAAAGTCTTGCAACCTCTGCTGGATCTATTCCTGCCATTATCGCTGCATTCTTAGGAGAGTTCTGAGCTTTAATATACAATCTATTTGCTGCTGTACCTGGAATATCTTTGTTAATATCAAATGCAATATCTCCTTTAAAATTAGGATTATCTAATGACTCACTTCTAATATAAAGCATCTTCTCCAACAATGCTTCCTTGACCTCTGGTTCCATCGACTCATTATTCTGAATCTGTTGTACTCCTTGATTAAAAGCAACCTCACCTTGGTTCATAATAAACTCACCAAAGTTTGGCATCTTCCCATCCCTATCCATCTTCAATTTTACACCATTANAAGCATCAGGATTTGCATCNACTGCTGCATTTTGCGTTTCCATAAACTTCATAAGTTCTGGAGCAACTAATTTCTGCAAGTCTTGCGTATTCTCACCCCATTCTTGACCTGCTTTTGCNTNACCACCTTCATTGAATTGACGACCCTTCTTTGGTTTATTAGTTCCACCTGCTGCAGCATTCATACCTTCTAAAGTATCAACACCAAACTTACTTACAGCACCCTTTGTCATAACAAACTCACCAGGAGTAAGCATGGCAGGAACAGTATCCTTATTACCTTCTCCAGGAACTTCTCCACCCTTATTCAGTTTAACTTNATCCTCTGGTACNNNTTCCTTTGCATCTACAGGAGNTTNATCTCCAGTTNGNNTNTCAT
>NZHF01000041.1:8408-14645 GCA_002691305.1 Gammaproteobacteria bacterium
TANNTTCNTNNCCTNTTTCTTTTGTTANNTCANCAACNGCNTCNTCNTCTNCTTTCTCAAGATCTTTATNTCCCTTNCCAGTTATCCAGTCNTNNAATNTGACCTGGCAANNCCATNACAAATTTAACTGCATCAAGTATNTTAGGAACACCCCANATCAATAANNCAATAGTACCTGCTACCATTCCTGCTGGACCTAATAGTCCTGGCAAGAACCACATAAGACTACCAAGTAATACTGGCCACCAGTCCTTTATGAATCTGAATATAGATGAAACCTTAGAAGCATTCTCTGGATTACCAAACCAATCCAATGCTTTCATTATAGTTTTACCTGCTACAATCGCAACAAAGAACTGCACAAACCTATCCCAAATACTCATAAAAGGTTTAAAGACTTTCGCTGCAGTATCTTTTATTCCTTTACCAAGACCAAGACCACCTTTCTTTTCTAAATCCTTCTCTGCTGCTTTTACATCTTTCTCTTCTCCCTTTACTCTAGCATCATCACTTGCATCCTCCTGTAACTTAAACTGATCTTGTAGAGTTTTATAGATCGAGTCTACAGTATCTGCAATAGTTGTTAAAGTACTACCAACACCTGCAAATGGATTAGAGTTTTNAGCATCCTTTTGAGAATCACCATCTCCTTCAACTGGTTTAACACTTTCAGGATCAAATTTCTCTCCTTTAAATCTTGCTATTCTTTCTNCCTTACTTAGATATTCTCCCTTNTCATCCCGACCCATTACTCTTGAACCAAAGTCCTTATCTAATGCAGTTCCTTTCTTTATATCTGCTGCCTTAATTTTTTTTCTTGTTGCCCTAATTCTTTTTGGTGGATCAATTAAAGTACTTACTCCACTAGATGGTTTATCATCACCACCTACTTCTCCTTCTGCTGGTNGTTCTCTTTTNCCTGATATTACGTCATCTCCTACTTCTTGAGGTATAGGTACTTCATCATCTATATCTATTCCGTCATCTANTATATCATCTACTNCATCNGCTATTTGTGCCTTCTGTGCTTCTAACTCAGCAACTTTTTTCTCAAGACCAAGTACTCNTANTAAAGTCTTCCTCTGCATTGCAAAGGACTTACTTAATGTCTTATGTAACTGAGCAACTTCTATAACCAATCCTTTTTCAAGCCCACCAACTCTACCCTCTAATTTAAAATGAGGATCATGAGCACTCCTCAGAGACTTTATTAAGCCTCCTCCTGCATACATGTTTGGTTTTCCTTTAGGCATTTTGTTTTTGCTTTTGTTTTAGTTCTTCTTCCTCAAGATGTTGTTGGAGAAGACCCACATAGATGTCTCGTTCCCAAGGCATCATATTCTCAATCTCTGTCAAGCTATATTTATGGTACTGCATCAAAGCAAAATTAAGTCTGAAGTAATTCTCCAGAGTCATATGCAGCATTGCTACCCGAAAAAAGACGCTAATCCCTCAAGTACTACTTCACTTTTTTTCTTAGTCTTNGGATTAGTTACTTCAATAGTATGAGATAGTTTAGGCATAGTCTCAAAGAACTTCTCAATTGCTTTAAACTGAGTTGAGTTCATCGATTCAAGAAACTCATTCATTTCTTTCTTAGTNCAATCAGCAGATGCCCAGACCTCATCTTCTGTGT
Organism: Gammaproteobacteria bacterium; assembly: GCA_002691305.1. GTDB lineage: Bacteria > Pseudomonadota > Gammaproteobacteria > Steroidobacterales > UBA11654 > CACPJA01. The sequence goes on from NZHF01000041.1 coordinate 10,045, forward strand.
AAATTTTATCAATACAACTAGCAATCAATTCAAATGATTGTGTCATTGCATTCTTTTCATCAAAGTCAAAATTATTTTTAATGAACTGATCCAGAGAAGGATAAGTCATCTCCATCATAATACTGTCATCAATTTTAATCTGGTTCTCATGATCATCATACTTCTGAACTTGAATTTCATCCAAGTCAATAGTAACAGGAACTTGAGTTTTCTCATCATCAGGACAGATAACATTAACTTCTAATTCTTCTCCAACAGATTTACCTCTGATGTTGAGGAATAGAAATTCAATATCAAAAGTAGGAAGTTTCTCTACTTTAATCCCCTTTGACAGAACACAACTCTTCAATACTGCCTTAATAGCATTTGTGATCTGTTTATTATCTTCACTTTCTAAGGCAATCACTAAAACCTTTTCTTCTTTTACAAGGAAAGGTCTATAACTAACAGTCTCACCTGACGAAGGTAACTCCAACTCATACGTCGGAGTCGCAATTTTTGGTAAAGGCATAATATCCTAATACAATTCAATGTACTTTATTTATAGACCTTCGTTAGCAAATGTATTCGATACAAATTGTCCTGCTACTGCCCCTGCAATATTACCAAGAGTATCACTACCAGTTGATCTATCAACAACACTATCAACTAAACTAGCTGCTGCATTACCAAGTATTCCTGAAACATTAAACCCTGCTTGTTGACCTGGTGTTGATACAGTAATAGGAGAACTATGAATGGGTCTTGCAATATACCTAATATATGTCATGGATACATTGCATGTTAATAAACTAGATCCTTCATAGGTAACAGGCATTGATGTTATTGCTAAAGGATATGCTCTAACAAATTCATACTCTATAGATCTACCATAATCTCTTTCAAACTTTCTAACTTTCAATCCTTGATTAGCACAATACTCATCGGGATATTGACTTCTATAATAGTAATTCGTATTCATCATATCATCTCTATTAGTTTCACCTACAATATATGATATCCAATTCTCAAAGAATCTGATAGGAGTATAGTTATCAGCATCTACATAAAAAGTTAAATCAATTCTATCATCATATATTCTTCTGTATGCATGTCTTTCAGTAACACCATGAAAACTATTATTGATCTCACTGGTTGCAAGAGAAGAACCAGGAAGACTTGCTTCTGAACATTGTAAATTTAGTTGCTCCTGATTAGATCCCAATATCGATCTAAGATTAGTTGGGACAGGTATCTCTACCTCAAAGTGAGAGGTTAAAGATGGACTAAGCAACGTATTTTTAATTTGCGTAACCGACTTGGGACGTGCCATCTATAAATAATTTTTTACCTTATATATTATGTATGGCTGAAAGTAAAAAGAGTTTATACAAACCATCAAATCCAAGGAAATATAAAGGTAATGTCCATAATATTATCTGTCGTAGTTCTTGGGAAGAGAGGTTCTGTAACTACTGCGATCTAAATGAAAACATTGTAGAGTGGGGGAGTGAAGAGTTCTTTATACCCTACCGTGCTCCTGATGGGAAATCAAGAAGATATTTTCCAGACTTTATTATGAAAGTAAAGGAGAACACAGGGAAGGTTAAAACATATGTGATAGAAGTCAAACCCTTTAAGCAAACAAAACCACCAAAGAAAAGAAAGAATGTGACTAAATCATACATGTACGAATGCAAAACCTATGCAGTTAACCAAGCAAAATGGATAGCAGCAAATGAATGGTGCAAAGATCATGGAGTTGAATTTAAGATTATCACAGAAAGAGAACTAGGTTTAAGATCATGACAGACTCATTTGGATTTGATGTAGAAATCAATAGAGTTGAAACTTACTTAAGTGGATTGAATAATGCAACGAATGATCCTGAAGAGATGATGCTAGAGATAATGGAAACTCTTAAAGATACTGTGACACCTATACCTGAAGTAGGAAAGTTCTATACCTTTGTATATAATGCAAAGACTCCTAATAAAACATATGATCAACATCCACTTGTTGCATGTACTTCATTAGAGAGATGGGGATTCAAAGGTCTTAACTATCATTGGAGAAAATCTAGAAACTATACGTGGGAAGAGTTAACAGGACAGTTATACATAGTACAGTATGATGAACTAGAGGCATTGCTTGCAATACCATATGCGAAATTTATCCTAAATAACTAAAAATATTGTCGAATGGCAACATACGGAAGCAGAGATAGCGGTAATTTTTCTTACTCACATCTACAAAACGTTCGCTACTATACGAAAATAGATTCAATATCTGGAGAGATAACTCTAAAGAGTGCTACCGTAGCAGATCCAGATATAGAAGGTGGTTTTGTGCCTAGTGGATCAGAGTCTGATGACAGGCAATTAGGTACTATAGATCCAAAGACAGGAGTATTTACAGCAACAGAAGGGTCTGGTACAAGCACTGCTGAAGGAGATTTTTTCTCAAGTCCTGCAGGAATAAAATCAGTAAAAGAATCTGCAACAATAGTATCAAACAAATCACAGCAAGCATTAGGAGTAGATCCTTCAGAAGCATCATCAAAAACATTAGATTTAATTTGGCCTAATAAAGCAAAAGGAACAGACGAAACTGGAGATAGTTCAAATCCAGCAGCATCAAATACAAATATGAATGTTAATGAGGTTGCTAGTAGTATATTCAATATGTTTGGTGTAAAAACCAGTAGTCAAAAAAGTTGGGGTGACTTAGTTTTCCCAGAAGCACTAAGAACTAATAGTCAAGACGTAATTAAATTTAAACAAGTAGAATTTAAACCTAGAAAATTTAATGTCAGTGAAAAGAATATATCAGGTATAGAATCAAGAGCTGGTATGAACAACAGATTGATTCAAGGATCATGCACTCTTCCAATTCCTGGTGGTATTAGTGATCAAAACTCTGCTAACTGGGGGCAGCAAACAATGACCTCTGCTCAAGCAGCAGCAGGTGCATTGGCATCAAAAGCATTGGAAGGAGATTTTAAGGGAATTGAGAAAGCACTTACGAATAATACAGATGCGATTAAGAAAGCAGTTAAGGCAGAAGTTATACAAGCAGCAACAGGTACAGACTCCGCACAATTCCTAGCAAGAACTGAAGGAGTTGTGATGAATCCTAATATGGAATTATTATTTGGTGGTCCTGAACTACGTAGTTTTGGTTTTACATTTAAGTTCTCACCAAGGAATGCACAAGAAGCAAAAGTACTAATCGATATTATTAGATTCTTCAAGCAAGGAATGGCACCACAAAAAACAGCAGAAGGTTTATTTTTAAAAACACCACGCACATGGATGCTTCAATATCTCCATGAAGGTAGAGAGCATAAGTTCCTCAACAAGTTTAAGGAATGTGCATTACAATCCTTTAGTGTTAACTATACACCTGATGGAAACTACTCTACATTTAGAGATGGTGTAATGACAGCATACGAATTAACAATGACTTATGGAGAACTAGAACCAGTATTCTCTACTGATTATGATGACTCACAAAGCGTAGGTTACTAAAATGAAAAAGTATTTCAGATACGTTCCTGATTTTGATTATGTAAGTAGACTTCCTGAGTCTAAAATATCTGACTATGTTAAAGTAAAAAACCTTTTTAAGAAAGGAAAACTTAGAGATGACATCTTCCAAGATGTAACAGTCTTTACTAAGTATCAAATCGTAGGAGATGCTAGACCAGATAATGTAGCATATGATGTCTATAATAATGCAGACTTAGATTGGGTTATATTACTATCAAATAATATAGTTAATATACAATCAGAATGGCCTCTACCTCAAAATGATTTTGATAAAATACTTCTAGAGAGGTATAAGACATATGAAAATCTATATGGTGGAATACATCACTATGAAACAACTGAAGTAACTAACAGTCAGGGTGTTGTTATAGTACCTGCAGGATTGCATGTATCATCTACCTATAAAACTGAATATTATGACTTCTATCAAGACTCATTAGTAACAGTACAAGATGCTGTTAAACCAGTAACAAACTATGAGTTTGAAGAAGCGAAAGAAAATGACAAAAGAAATATCTTTATCCTCAAGGAAAGATATCTAGGAATAATTTTAGATGATATGCAAGATGTCATGCCATATAAAAATGGTTCCACTCAGTATGTGAGTGAAACCATTAAGAGAGGAGAAAATATTAGACTTTACTAGTTACTCCTCTGCGAGTTTCTGAAAATAACTTAAAGCATCATCTTCATCTGAACTAGCAGATGCTACAGGTGCAGCAGCGACTGGTTCTTTACGAGCATTGAAGTCAGGTGAATAAGAACCACGATTGTTGTCCTCATTTGATACCTCTTCATCAAATGCACGGCGAGCAGGTTGCTTATGTCCTAGAACATAATCCAAACGCTTCTTCAAATCTTCATATGATTTGAACTGATCTGGTGCAGTAACAGCAGCAAGTGAATACTGCTTCTTCCACAATGCTTCTAGTGCATCGTCATCATCTAGTACAGGAGATACNTTATCGAACTCTGACTTNTCATAGTTCCAGTAACCATCCTTCTTCACAATCTTCAACTTGAAGTTTGCACCTTGCCAGAAGTCAAAAGGATTAATCGGTGACTCATCCT